>NZ_JBEZWU010000014.1:0-205044 GCF_040637655.1 Streptomyces sp. NPDC028722 | reverse complement strand
ACCGCTTGAAGCAGTGGCGCGGCATCGCGACCCGATACGACAAGACCGCCGAGTCCTACCAAGCAGCCGTCACACTCGCCTCGCTCCTGATGTGGACGTGACAATTGAAGACACCGCCTAGCGGGAACTCCCCGACCTGACATGCCGTCACTGACACCGACCCGCCGACATCGAACCGGCACATCGCAGCCGGACGATGCGCGGAGAGGAGGCGGCAGGAAATCGGCGGGCGGTCATCTTCTCCCGGGCGCGGGAAGGTCCCGGACTTGCGGACAGGGAGGACCGCGCCGGGGCGAGGGAATGCTCAGGCGTCCGGGCAGCAGCGGCGGCGGTAGTACCCGTAGGTCAAAGCCAGCACCAGGGGGCCCCACAGGGTCAGCAGGCCGCTGACCGTCATCGCCAGCATGTCCCAGCCCGGGGCGTACGGGAAACCGGGCGAACCGTCGATGCGGAAGGCCGTGAAGACCCAGTTGACCATCAGCCCCAGGAGGAGGAGCCCGCCGATTGTGGCGGGAACGATCGCCGCGGAGGGTGGGATGCGGCGGCCACCCAGTTTCGGGACCCAGTTGGGCACCACCTCTCCCCATCGACGCACCAGCCCGAACCCGAGCAACGCGAACGCCTCCGTCAGGAGACTGAGTCCGAAGACGTACGGGATGTGCCACCACGCCCACGGAGTGTTGTCCCCGCCCATCGCGTAACCGAAGCCGATAGGCAGCCGCCAGAGACACACCGGCAGCCCCACCAGCGGAATGAGGTGGGCGACTCTCTCCGCCCACAGCGGGACGGGGCGCTCCGTATCCCTACTCCCAACTGCCTTATGAACCATGTTGATTGACATACTGTCAGTGTTCCTGGTCTTTCCCTGCCGGGGATCAACCTGCAGGTTGACGTCACCTACCCCGCTCGGTTGACGACATTTGCACCTCCCGGTCCCGGTGCCTGAGCGCGACAGGTGTCGTCGCAGTACAGACGCCGGGGCGAGGCGTCCCGGGGCAGCCGGCCCCCGCAGGAGCGGCAGGAGCGGCAGGAGCGTATGCGGGCCATGTCTCGAGGGTCGCTCACCTGGGGCCGCGCCCACGGGTGGCGGTTAGCGACGTCGACGGTGGCAAGTACGGCGTCGACGTGCGGATCCACCCGGGCCCGGATCGCCGCACCCGCCACCCGGCAGCGTCGAAGGAGCCCGTCGACCACCTGCTTGCCGAACTTCAGCAGCGCGGACGCCCGCCACCACGCGAGCAGCCGGCTCCGTAGTCCCGCCGCCGACCGATTCCTTTACACCGCCGACTTCGCCGAGCCCGAACCCTGGTGGATCGCCGGCACCGACGGCAAGCCGCGGGAGTCCAGCCGCTACGAGCGGGCTCGGGTCGCCAGTCTCGCTGTACTGAATGCGAACCGGGCCGCCCGCACCCCGCCCGCCCCCGGGGGGACGACGCCCTGCCCGGCCGCGCCTGGCTGGTACGCGGCCCTCGCCGCCGAGGTGAGGTTCGGCTGCACCGCCGTCGTGGTCGGTTACGGGGCGGTCGGTCTGTGCTGCGTCATCGCCGCGAAGGGAAGGGGCCGCCGACCGGATCATCGCCATGAGTCAGTGCGAGTCCCGGCAGGAGCCCGCGGCCGAGTTCGGCGCGACCGACATCGTCGGCGAGTGCGGCAAGGAGGGCGTCGCCCAGATCATTGGAGGTGACCGGCGGCATCGGCGCGGACTCGGCCCTGGAGCGCGTCGGCACCGCCGAGTCCACGCGGCAGGCCCCGCACTCGTCCCGCCCCGGCGGCAACGTCGGCGTCCCGCACGAGGTGGCCGTCGACGGGCAGAAGCTGTTCTTCTCCCAGGTCGGCCTACGCGGCGGCCCGGCACCCGTCCGCCGCTTCCTGCCCGACCTGATCAGCCGCGTCCTGTCCGGCCGGATCCAGCCGGGCAGGGCCTTCGACTTCACCCTGCCCCTGGACCAGGTCGCCGAGGGCTACCGGGCGATGGACAAGCGCCACGCGGTCAAAGCAGCGGGAGGCTACTGTCCGACCGGGTTGAGGTAGGTGCCCGGGTGGGTGGCGCCGTCCTGCTTCAGGATCTGGCCGCCGAACGGCCACTTCAGGGTGAAGGACTTCGTCTCGTTCGGCGGCGTGACCAGGAACTTCGCGGGGACGAACTTCTCCTTCTGCGGCGTGGACCTGGCAACGGGGAGCAGGTTGATGCTGAAGTCCGTCGTGCCCCCCCGCCCCAGGGTGATCTTCGTGGGCTTCTTGGAGGAGCGCACCAGGGACCAGGTGCCGTCGGTCCTCTGGGCGCCGACCATGTCGACACCGGCGAAGCCGGACAGGGTGCAGGTGCGGTTGCTCTTGTTGGTGAACCAGATGAACGCCTGCGTCTGCTTCCCGGTCCGCCCCATTTCCGGCTTCGCGTCGTCCCCGGTGGCGAAACCGGCCTTCAGGTCGGCGGTGTGGCAACGCGTCGGCGCGGTCTTGGCGGTGGCGCCGCCGCGGTCTTCAACGCGCTGTGCTCCGTACGGGCGTTTCCCCTCCCGCCACGGCAGCCCGAACGGCCCCGGATATTCCGCTCCCAAAGCCGCCATGTAGTGCCGGCAAAGTTGATGCCTCCGGGGCGCCGACCCCTGCCCCTCTCGCTCGACCCCTGTGCGAGGGCGGTTAGGCCGCGCTGAAGGCGGCTCCTGCCGCTGTTTCGGACCCCTTCCGGGCGCAGCCAGGGCAGGGACGGCCCTGTACTACGAACGCCTCCGAGGCACGCTTTACCTAACGGGTCGAGCCCCCGCACATCACCTGGACCGCCGCACACGCCGGCTAGGGGAGTTCCCGGGCCCGTCGACCCGGGGTTGGCTGTCGGCTGGACCGGTGGGGTCAGTTCGTGGCCGGAACCACGGTGCCGAAGGAGGCGGCGGCGATCTGCTGGATGTAGCGCATCTCAGTGCCGTTGAGGTTGGTCGGGTTGACGGAGTAAACGACCTTGCGGGAGAGGTCGCGGGTGGCGAACACACCGCTGGTGTAGCCGGGGCGCGAGCCGGTCTTGCCCCAGACCACGACGCCGTTGGAGGCCTTCACCCTCGTGATGCCCATGGTCATACAGGCGCGGCCAGCGTCGGCCTCGGTGCGGCACTGGCTGCTGTGGAAGCTGGGGACGTCGGGGACTGTGAAGAGCTCGGCCTGCTGGGCCGGCGGGAGCAAACGGCCGCGGAAGAGAGCGGTCATGAAACGGTCGAGGTCGGCGGGGGTGGAGATCATGCCGCCCTCGGCCCAGGGCCAGGGGCTCTGTTCTGTGACGTCCACCGGGTGCGTGGTGCCGTCCGAGGACGTGACCGTCAGGTAGCCGTGGGAGTGCGGGCCGGGCAGGTGCGGGTCATCGGCGTCGGGGACGCGGGTGTCGTGCAGTGCGAGGGGCCGGGCGATCCGGGACCACACCTCGTGGGCGAAGGGGTTCCCTGTGATTTTCTCGACCAGGAGGCCGGCGACGTAGTAGTTCATCCCGTTGTACTGCTGGGCCGTGCCCGGCGTGAACTGCATCGACTGGCCGGACATCAGGTCGATCACCTGTTGCGGGGTGAAGCTCTTGAGGCGGTGGGCGGCGAACCATTCGGGACTGCCGTCGCCGAAGTCCGCGCTGGCGGCGCCGCGCGGCAGGCCGCTGGTGTGGTTGAGCAACTGGCCCACTGTGACGGACGGGAGGCCGGCGGGCAGGACCCCCGGCAGGTACTGCTGGACCGGCTTGTCCAGGTCGATCCGGTGCTCGGCGGCGAGCTGGAGGACGATGGTGGCGGTGAAGACCTTCGAAATGCTGCCGATCCGGATGTGCGCGTCGGATGGGACGCCCTGACCGGTTTCCAGGTCGCCCACGCCGGAGGTGCCCGACCAGTGGCCCGCGCGACCGGTGATCCGCAGCAGCGCGCCGGTGACGTCCGCGTTCGGCAGGCCCCCGATGGCTGCCTGGAGCTGGGCCGGGTCGAGCCCGGGCAGCGGCGCACTGGTCGTGGCGGTGGGCGCCGGAGCCGGGGTGGCGGCGGAGGCGGGAGGGGCCATACCCGCGGCCAGGGTAACCAGCACGGCGCCGGAGGCGGCCATGGTGGTCCAACGGGTCAGAACAGCAGAGCAGTTCACAGTGAGGCTCTCCAAAGCTGTGGCGGTGGGACCGGCGGTCGAACGGCCCGGCCACGAGTCTCTTCCAAGCCGACAGCCCAGCTCATCAGGGAACGCCCCTGAGCGAACCCTGACCGCACCCTCACAGCTGACTGCGGGTCAGACCCCGGCTCGGCAAGGCCCCGGCCTCCAAGCCCGGGCGCCGGTACCAGCGGCAGGGGCTGCGGCGCCACAGTCGGGTCGCTGATTCGGGTGCGTCTGCCGCCCGTCCGCCGGGTCCCCCCGCCTGGGGTGTCGGCATGGACACCGTGAGTCGGATGTCTGCACGGCGAGCCCGGCACACGGGGAGGTCCTGGCGGGCTTCGAGGGCTGTGTCGCTGTCGCCCGCGGAATCTGGGTCAGGGCGGACGTCCGCCTTTCGAGACCGGCCTGGAACAGTGTGTCGGTGTCCTCGGTGGGCGCCGGGGCCGGCGTGCGAGTGCGGCGGGTGCGCGCGGGCTGCGGGTCGCTTCCGAACAGCGCCTGTTTCCCGCATTCGTCGGGCACCGCAGGTACCGGTCGGCACACGGCTGCGTCGACCAGGTCGAGCGGGGCGCAGTCGTCGAAGTCGGCGCGCTTCATCCGGGTCCAGTCGTGGCCCTGGGGTATGGCGGTCACGGGCGCTCTCCTGTCTGCGCTCGAGGCCGGACGCGGGCGGCGCGCCCCGGCGGTACGTCAGTGTCCAGGTCAGCGCCGTGCGGCGCTTCCGTCGCACGGCGGTCCGCACAGGCGGCTGCTCCTGCGGTGACGGTTTCAGTCGCTGTGGTCCTCCTCAATCCGTCTGTCACGGTTCTCGTCGCCGAGGGCCTCGGCCTGGACTGTCTGTCCTTCTGCCCACACGACGGTGCCCGGGTCACGCACGTTGCCGAGGACGCTCGGGTGTGGTGCTGTCGCCGAGGGCGGTCAAGCCCGACTTCCATCAGCGTGGTACGTGGCCACGACGTAGTACTCGGTGAGCGGCACGATGGTGGCGGTATGGGGCGGGCCGGGTGCGATGCCCGGCCCGGCGTCCCGCCGGCCCGGCCGCCGCCGTGAGGTCTCGCGCCGGCGCGGTGGAGGCGGTGCTGAGCCGGGTGCTGCGCGATGATGAGCCGGTGATGAAGGTGGCGGCCGTGGTCGCCCGGGCGTCCCTCGACCGCGACGCCCCCCTCCGGCATGCTGATCTGCTGCTGGATGTCCTCATCGATCCTTCCGTACGGCCCCGGTTCGAGCGGGTCTGGTGGCTGCCGGACGTCGAGATCCCCTTCACCCGGGACAACGTCGCCGCATGGGTGTCCGGTCTCCTCGACCACGTCCCGTCGGACGCCCTGTCGTTCGTGACCCGGCTGGCCGAGGCGGCACAACGCACCGCGGACGACGGGCTGCGCCGGGTCGTCCTGGACGAGGCGTGGCGGCACCTGGTGCTGCGGCGTTCCGCGGCACCGACGGTGCTGCCCTTCGCGGCACGGCTGCTGGACTGTGCCGATGACTGCGTGCGGCTCAAGGCCGCGCACCTCCTGGCCATGCTCACCCCTGACTCCGGCCCGTACGCCGACCGCCTGGCGGTACTGCTCGACGATCCAGGGACCGACGAAATCTCCTGGATCGAGGGGACCGTCGGCGACTTCGCACGCTGGGCCCTGGTCCGGCTGGGCGACCCCCGCGGCCTGCCCGGCCTGGTCGAATCACTCTGCGCGCCCTATCGGCAGCAGTTCGGGCGCAATTGGGTGGCGGGCGATCCGCGTCGGCCGGAGATGCAAGAGGTCCTCGCGCCGCTGCGCGAGCACGCGGACGTCCTGCTGCCCGCGCTGCTGGAGGAGGGTGCGGCAGGACCACGAACGGCACGGCGACCATGGCGAAATCATGGGCACCTTGCTGCACGTCGCCGAGGAGTGGGGGCCGCACGCGCTGCCCGTGCTCCCGGTCGTCCTGCCGCTCCTGAAGGACACGCGGTACTCGTTGGACGTGGTCGACGTGCTGCTGGCGATGGGTCCCGGTGCCGCCTGGACGGCGTCCGCCGTGCGCGACGCGGCCGTCCTGGACCACCCGGGCAACCACCGCAGGACCGCGTGGGCCGCGTGGCGCATCGCGGGGGGTGACGACGGCACCGCCCTGCGGCTCCTGGGCGAGGCGGTGCACGACGAGCAGGTGTCGCCGTACGGACCGGTCCTCCTCCTGTCCGACTTCGGCACCGCCGCCGCGGCGCACGCCGGACGGGTGCCAGCTGGACAGTAGTTGGCGTGCTTCGTAGATCGCAGGGGTCTATCGAGGTTGACATCGAGGGCAAAGCGGCTGAGGGAGAGGCTCTGTATGGCGGCTGGGCGGCGGCGCAAGGTGGGTGCCGTACGGCGGATCGGTGGTCGGATCGCCCCGGAACACCGCAACGGTTCCATGAGCCGGGTCGTCGCCTCCCGGCTTCTGTGTCCGGTGTGTGGGTCGGGCAAGCTGCGTATCACCACGAGAAGCCAGGAGTTCGAGGTGTGTCGGCAGACGCGGGAGCAGCGGCGTCGACGGCGCACCGTGCTCAGGCGTGAGGCCGCAGGGCGGTCCGTGTCATGGCTGGTCAACGAACGCGGGAGGCGCGTGACCGCGTCTCCCGCGACCCTCAGAAGTGGGTGGCGATCCCGAACGCCCCGCGCAGGTGCGCCATGTCCTTGAGGTCCCGTTCGGTCGGCTCGTACCCCTGGTGGAAGTAGACCTGCTGCTCGGCGGACAGGCACGGTACGGGCCGTCCGCCGATCGTCCCGGTGACGAAGCTTGACGCCGGGTACCGAAACGGCCGACCCGGCTCGAAGGACTCCTGCAGCGCTTCCCCGTCCGCCCCGAACGCCAGCGGATGCAGGTCGATCTCCCGGCCCCCCGCGTCCTCGACCACGAACCTGACGGGCCGCTGGTCCAGGGTCAGTGCGAAGCCCAGCCCGGCCAGCGCCGTGAGCACTTCCGGCTCCTGCTCCCGGCGGTGCATCAGGTCCAGGTCCCGGTGCGGTCGGGTCTGCCGTCCCAGCAGCGCGTCGATCCCCCACCCCCCGCCGATCCACACCTGCGCGCCGACTGCCCGCAGCACGTCCACGACCTCCAGCACGTCCACGTCCCGCATCCCCGCCGCCCCTCTCGATCGGTCCGTCCCACCCTACGGGCGCGGCGGACCCGGCCGGACGCCGCACGCCGTCTCCCGACGACCCGCCTTCGCGCTACGAAGCACCCATTTTTGCGTGATTGCGTGATCTATTTTCCAGATCGGGGCCCAGTGCGAGCGCCTCTCCCGCCCCACATTCAGCCGGTGCGCCGTGAGATGTCTCGGAGTAAATGACGACAAGTCAGGCAATAGCTGATCGTTGGCATTCTGTTTCTGTGATCTGCGATGTTCGCGCTGCTATTTGAATGACTCACTCGTTCAATGCCAGAAAAACGTCTTGAATCTGCGGAGGTCTGTAAGTAAGTTGCAGGTCGTTCGTGAGCGTCGAGGATCGAACGGGGTGGGGTCATTGCTGTTCCTGGACTCGGCTGCGGCCGAGGACTGCGCCGCATGGGTGGGCTCCGGAGTCGTCCGCGGAGTGACCACCAACGCGACCATCCTGGTCAGAGCCGGAGTGTCGTCGGTTTCCGCGGCAGTCAAGGAGATCCTCACCGCCGAGCCCGGCGAAGTGCACGCGCAGGTGGTGTCCGAGGATGACGAGGAGGCGCTGAGGCAGGCGCGCGAACTGGCCGGCCTTGACCCGCGGGTCCGGGTCAAGATCCCGTTCGTCACCTCCTACGGCCGACACCGCGCGGCGCTGATCCGACGGGCCCGGGCGGCGGGCGTGCCGGTGAACGTCACCGTGTGCACCTCGCTCGCCCAGCTCCACACCGCGCTGTCGCTCGAACCCGAGTACCTCAGCGTGTTGTGGTGCCGCACCCGGGACGCCGGCGAGGCCCCGGCCCGGATCGTCGCCGCCCTGGCCGCCCGCCGCGACCGAACGGGCGCCGACACACGCCTGTTAATCGGGAGCATCCGCGAACCGGCCGACGTCACCGCCGCCCTCAATGCACCCTGCGACATCGTCACGGTGCCCCCCGCCATCCTCGGCCCATGGCTGGACAGTCCGCGCAGCGTCGAGATGGCCCGCCAGTTCGCCTCCGACGCCCGAGGACTGGTCGCATGACCGGCCAGGACCTGAGGGTGCCGTTCGCTGCGCCGCTGATCGGTGAGGAGGAGGTCGCCGCCGTCACGCAGGTGCTGCGCAGCGGCTGGATCGGCACCGGCGCGGTCGCGCACGACACCGAGCGCCGCTTCGCCGACTACCTGGGCGTGCGGCACACGCTGCTGCTTAACTCCGGCACCGCCGCCCTGCACCTGGCGCTGCTCGCGCTCGGTGTGGGCCCGGGCGACGAGGTGATCGTCCCGACCGTCACCTTCACAGCGTCGGCGGCCACCGTGGTGCACGCCGGGGCCACACCCGTCTTGGTCGACGTGGAGCCGCACACCCTCGCCATCGACGTCGACCAGGTCCGGCGGCGCCTCACCGCGCGCACCCGCGCCGTGGTCGCCGTGCACTTCGCCGGACGGATGGCCGACATCCGGGCGCTGCGCCGCCTGTGTGACGCGCACGGTCTGTACCTGATCGAGGACTCCGCCCACGCGCTGCCCGCCGAACGCGACGGGGTGTCGCCCGGCAGGCTGAGCGACGCGGCGGCCTTCTCGTTCTTCGTCACCAAGCCGCTGACCAGCGCCGAGGGCGGACTGCTGGTCTGCGGCCGAGCCGAATGGGCCGAGCGAGCCCGGCTGCTCGGCGCCCACGGCATCGACCGCGACGCCTTCGCCCGGCACCGAGGCAGGCGCTCCCCGCACTACGATGTTGTCGCGGCCGGACACAAATACAACTTGCCGGACACCGCCGCCGCCCTACTACGCTGCCAGCTCGACCGCTCCGCCGCCATGCGCGAGCGGCGCCGGGCCATCGCCGAGCAGTACCTGAAGGAGCTCGCGCCGAACCCGGGTCTGCTGCTCCCGCCGGCCGACACCGCGCACGACGCCTCCTCCTGGTACCTGTTCGTCGTCCAGCTCCCCGCAGGCGTGGACCGCGACGCCTTGGCGGGCGCGCTGTACGAGCGGGGCATCGGCACCAGCGTCCACTTCCGGCCGCTGCACCGGTTCAGCTACTACCGGGATGCGCTGCCCTCGGCCGCCGGGCCGTTCCCGGTCGCCGACGCCGCCCACCCCCGCCTGCTGTCGCTGCCGATCTTCCCGGCGATGTCCGACCAGGACGTCGAAGCCGTCGTCGCCGCGCTGTCCGGCGAACTACGGACGGCGGCCCGGCGATGAGCCAACTGGTGGTCCTGTGCGGGGGGTCGGGCACCAGGATGGCGGCGGTGACCGGCGCCCGGCAGAAGTGCACGGTCCCGGTGGCCGGACGCCCGTTCCTCGCCCACGTGCTGGACCGGGCGGTTCGCCCGCCGGTCGACCGGGTGCTGCTGCTCGCCGGCCACGCGGCCGAGGACGTCCGGGAGTGCGCCCGCCGGTGGCGGCCCGCAGGCCCCGGGGCCGCACCGGCGGCGGTGGAAATCCTCGCCGAGGACGCCCCCGCCGGCACGATCGGTGCCCTGCGCGCGGCCCTGCCCCGACTGGACGAGCGCTTCCTGCTCATCCTCGGGGACGTCCTGCCGCCCCAGGGCGACGGGCTGTGGACGCCGCTTGCCCGGACTCTGGAGGAGACGGGCGCCGAGGCCCTGATGGCGCTTGCCCCCGCCGCCCGCTCGCATGACCGGGGCAACGCAACCGTCGACGGGCCGTGGGTCGCCCGCTACGACAAAAAGGCCGCCGCGCCGTACATCGACCGCGGCGTGCGGCTGCTGCGCCGCAGCGCCCTGGCCGCCCAGGCCGGCGACGACGACGGACCGTTCTTCGGCGGCCTCGCCGAGCGGCGGCGGCTCGCCCACCTGCTCTTCGACGAGCCGATCGTCGAGGTCGGCGCGCCCGACCGCTGGGCGCGCGCCTGCGCGGAGCTCGCCGACCCGGCCGTGCCGCCCGCTCCCGCGCCACCCGTTCCCGGCCGAGCCGAAGGACGCACCCGGTGACCGCGGTCCACAGTTCCGCGCCGATGCGGCTCAGCATCGCCGGCGGAGGCACTGACCTGCCCGAATCCTACCGTCACGGGCCGACGACCGTGGTGGCCGCAGCACTCACTCACCGCGTCCACGTCTGCGCCGCCGACCGGCCGCAGCGCGCGTTCGGCGCGCTCGACCGGGCCCTCGCGCCCGCCGACCGGGCGTTCGTGCAGCCGCCCGAGGAGGCCGCCCGACACGCCTACCCCCGGGCCGCGGCCGCGTTGCTCGGCCTGGCCACCCTGCCCGCCGTCGCGGTCGCCTCCCCGGTGCTGCCCGGCTCCGGCCTCGGTGGCTCCGGCGCCTACTGCGTCGCCCTCCTGGACGCACTCGCCCGCTGGAGCGGGCAGCCGCTGACCGCGCAGCGCGCTGCCCGGCTCGCCTACCGGCTCGAACGCGAGGTGCTCGGCCGGACCGTCGGCCAGCAAGACGCCTGGGCCGCCGCGCTGGGCGGCGCTCAGCGCATCCGCCTGGCGCCCGACGGCAGCGTTGAAGCCGCCCACAGCCAGGAGCTGTACGACGCGCTCGGCCGGCTCATCGACACCGGACTCGCCCTGTACCGGACCCAGGACAGCCGCGACGCCTCCCGTGTGCTAGCCGAGGCGCCCGAGGTCACCTCCGACGGGCACCGCGCCGCTGTGGCCGCCGCCGCCCGCACCGAACAGGCATTCCGGAGCGGCGACCTCGCCGTCGTCGGCGCCACCCTGCGCGAGCACTGGGCCCGCAAGACCGCCGCCAATCCGGCCGCCGACCACCCCGTCTGCCGCCGGATCACCGCGGGCGCCGACGAACACGCCGTGCTGGGCTTCAAGCTGACCGGCGCGGGTGGCGGTGGACACCTGCTGATCGCCGTCGACCCGGCCCGGCACGCCGACGCCCACGCCTTCCTGGCCGGCCTCGGCCTGACCCACGTCCCGCTGCGCCCGAGCATCCAGGGCCTGCACGGCGCCACGCTGCCCGATCCGGGCCGGCCCAGCGAGGAGGACGCATGCGCGTCGGCATAGTCGGAGCCGGCCTGCAGTGCCGCCGGCGCATCGAGGCACTCACCCCGCACGACCGGCTCGTCGGCGTCACCGCCCCCGACCTGGCCGGCGCCGAGGCACAGGCCCGCCCGCACGGCGCCCGGGCCTTCGCCCGCTGGGAGGACCTGCTCGCCGAACCCGGCCTGGACGCCGTAATCGTGGCGTCCCCGCCGGACAGCCACCTGGCCGCCGCCGTGGCCGCCCTCGCCGCCGGCGCCCACGTGCTTTGCGAGAAGCCGCTGGCCCGCGACAGCGCCGAGGCCGCCGTGATGGAGGACGCCGCACGCAACCACGGCCGGGTGCTGTACTGCGGCTTCAACCACCGCCATCACCCCGCCGTCGCCGCGCTGGCCGCCCTCGCCGCCGACCGCCGCCACGGCGCGCCACTGTCGGCGCTCGGCGTCTACGGCCACGGCATCCGCGCCAATTACGCTGACGAGTGGCGGGCCGACCCCGTGGTGGTCTCCGGTGGACAGCTGACGGAACAGGGCATCCACCTGGTGGACCTGGTCGACGCCCTGCTGTGGCCGGTCCAGGACGTGATCGCCCACACCCAGCACTCCTTCGGGTTGCCGCCCGGCATCGAGGACGACGCCCACCTGATGCTGCGCTCCGCCACCGGCCAGGTCGCTCTGCTGCGCAGCAGCCTCAGCCAGTGGCACAACCGTTTCCTGCTGGAGGTCACCTTCGAACGCGCCACCGCGCGGATCGAGGGACTGGCCGGCTCGTACGGCGAGCAAACCCTGACCGTAGAGGAGCGCGCCGACGGACCGTTCGCCGCGCAGGTCACCCGCTTCCGCGGCCCCGACCGCTCCTGGGCCCGCGAATGGGCACACTTCCGCGCGCTGACCGAACAGCGCCCGCTGCCTCCCCCCGACCCGGCGGGCCGGCGCGCGCTCGCCGTGGTCGAAGCCGCCTACCGCTCCACCGCATCGGGTCGTTGGACCCCCGTCAGCAAGGAGAGCTCATGAAGCCGGGCAGCCTCGCCGCTTTACGGGACGCGGTCGCCGACGCTGCGGCCAGCCTGAACATCGACGTCCTGGCCGCCGCAGCGCGGGTGCTCGCCGAATGCCGGAACAGCCGCGGCGTCGTCCTGACGGCAGGTTACGGCGGCTCCAGTTCGACCGCATCGCACTTCGCGGCCGACCTGGCCAAGTTCACCCGCACCCCAGGACTGCCACACCTGCGCTCGGTCGCCCTGCTGGACAACATTGCCTGCCACACCGCCTGGACCAACGACGACGATCCGGGCCTGGCCCTCGCCCACCTCGCCGAGCCCTGGCTGCCCAGCCAGCCGGGCGCCCGCGACGCCGTCGTGCTGTTCTCGGTGCACGGCGGCGCCCGCGACGGCTCGGTGTCCAAGGGCCTGGTCGGACTCGCCGAACACGCCCGCAAGCACGGCGCCGCGGTTATCGCCGTGACCGGCTTCGACGGCGGCGCGATCGGCGAACTCAGCGACGTGCACGTCAACGTCCCGATGGACGCCGAGCCGCTGGCCACTCCCGGCGTCGAGTCCCTGCACCTGCTCGTGGCCCACGCCCTGTGCCTGGCCCTCACTGACGGAGGCAGCCGATGACCCGCACCCTGGTGACCGGCGGCGCCGGCTTCATCGGCAGCCACGTCGTGGACCACTTGGCGGTAGCCGGCAGCCAGCCCGTCGTGGTCGTCGACAACTTCTCCAACACAACCCGCCGCTGGATCGCCCCGCACGAGCGCAGCGGCGCCGCGATCGTCCACGAACTCGACGTCCTGGACACCGACCGGCTCGCCGCGGCCATGGCAGGCGTCGACCGGGTCATTCACCTCGCGGCCAGCGTCGACATGCGGGTCGGCCTTGCCGACACCTGGATCGACGTCAACCAGTCGGTCCTCGGCACCCGCTCGGTGCTGGAGGCGATGCGCCGCACCGAGGCGCGGCGGATCGTCTTCTCCTCCTCCTCGACCGTGTACGGCGAGCCAGAGCAACGCCCTACCGCAGAACACCACGGGCCGATGCTGCCGATCTCCGTGTACGGCGCCGCCAAGCTCGGCGCCGAGGCGCTGATCTCCGCCTACTGCCACCTGTACGGCTACCGGGCCGCGATCTTCCGGTTCGGCAACGTGGTGGGCGGGCGAATGAACCACGGCGTCATCCACGACTTCCTCGGCAAACTGCGCGAGAACCCGCGCATTCTGCACGTCCTCGGCGACGGGAGGCAGCGCAAGAACTACTTCCTCGCCGAGGACTGCGCCCGCGGCATCGTCGAGCTGTCCGACGCCCACGGCGAGGGCGTGCTAGTCGCCAATCTCGGTTCCACCGAGACCGTCACAGTCAGCAGAATCGCCGAAATCGTCCTCGAGGAACTCGGCCTGGACGCCGAGGTCGTCTACGGCGGCGGCGTCCGCGGCTGGCCCGGCGACGTGCCCGTGGTCGAGTTCGACCTCGGCCGGGCGCACGCACTGGGCTGGCACGCCTCCCGCGAGTCCGAGGACGCCGTCCGGGCGGCCGTCCGTCGGCTGGCCGAGGAAGGCACGCATGCCTGAGGCGTACCTCACCGGCGACTGGCACCTCGCCTCCGTCACCGCCGCCGGACTGCTCCGGCTCGGTTACACCGTGCACCTGCGGCCCGACGCCGCCAACGTCCCCGACCCCGAGGCGTTCGACGCCCTGACCCGCGGCGAGCGCTGCGCCGAGGAGCCCGGCGTCGCGGAGATCCTCGGCGCCGCCCGCGCCGCCGGGACGCTACGGCCGGTCCTCGACCGGACCGACGCGGTGCAGGTCCTGGCCCGCGCCGACCTCTGCCTCGTCGCCCACGACACGGGCACCTCACCGGACGGCACCGCCGCCGACCCCCGGCCCGCCGCCGCCCTGGCCGAACTGCTCGCCCACCCCGGCCGACTCGGCCCGGTCGTCGCCGAAGGCCAGCTCAAGGCTGGCTCGTGCGACGCCGCGTTGGCCGCAGCCGGGCTGCCCGCCGACAGCCCCGACCTGGTGCACCTGCCAGAGAACCTGCGCCTGGGCCGGGCCGTCGAGGACTTCCTGCACCCCGCGCGGGCCGTCGTCGGCTGCAACGCCCTGGACCTGCCCCCGGCTGTCCGGGCGCTGCTCGACGCGCTCGCCCCCGCCGCCGAACGACCCATGCGCCTGGTCGAGGCCGAACTCGTCAAACACGGCACCAACGCCTACCTGGCCTGCTGCATCACCCTCGCCAACGACCTGGGCGCCATTGCCGGCCGCCTCGGCGCCGACCCGGTGACCGTCCTGGACGGCGTGCGCGCCGACGAACGGGTCGCCGACCGCGCCCCGCTGCGGCCCGGCGACGCCTACGCGGGCGCCACCCTGCACCGGGACGTGCGCGCCCTGATCGAGCACGGCGAACCGTACGGCCGGGACGGGCTGTTCCGCGCCGTGGCCAACGCCAACGCCGTGCATGCGCTCGCCCCGCTGGCCGTCCTCGACCGGCGCCTTGACGGCCTGGCCGGGCGCACCGTCTGCCTGCTCGGCCTGACCTACAAGCCGGGCGTGTCAACCCTGCGGGACGCACCGGGCCTGCGGCTGGCCCGCGAACTACTCGCCCAAGGTGCCGCCGTCACCGCCCACGACCCGGTGGCCGAGCCCACCAACACCGGCGACGTCCGCCGCTTCCACACTGCCGCCGAGGCCGTCGCCGGAGCCGACTGCGTCGCCCTGGTCGTCGAGCACCCGGCGTTCGCCGACCCCGCGCTGCTGGCCAGCACCGCCCCCCGGAGGCCCCTGCTGCTGCGGCTCACCGGCGCCGAGGGGCGCAGCCGGGTGCCGACCCCACCCGGATGGACATCGGTGGACCAGTGGAACGACTAGCCGCCGCCCACTGGGGCGCGTTCTTCGACCGCGACGGCACCCTCAATGCGCACGTCCTACGGGGCGGGCGGCGCGGCTCCGCCCGGCATCCCAGGGAGTGGACCGCGCTGCCCGGCGTGGCCGAGTGCTTCGCCCGGCTGCGCGCCGCTGGCGCCGTGATCGGCGTCATCACCAACCAGCCCGACCTGTCCCGCGGGCTGCTCGACCTCGGGACGCTCCACGACCTGCACCGGCGCCTGGGGCCCCTGGAAACCGTCCGGGTGTGCCCGCACACTGCGGAGCAGCGCTGCCGATGCCGTAAGCCGTCGAGCGCGCTGCTGCGCGAGGCGGCCGCCGACCTGTCCGTCGACCTCTCCGACAGCTACTTCGTCGGGGACCGCCCCACCGACGCGCAGGCCGGCTTGAACGCCGGTTGCACGGCGGTGCTGCTGGTCCCCGGCGGGACGGTACGACGCAGCCTCATTCCGGGGCTGCACTACGCCGCCGGCCTGCCCCAGGCGGCGACGGCCGTACTGCGCCACCGCAGCGCCGCGGCCGGGCGGCGCCCCGGCCCGTGCCTGCCCGACCCCTCCCCGCCCTGACCCGCCCCCGCCCTGACCCGTCCCCGCCCTGACCCAAGGAGAACGCGATGCAGCTCGGCACCATCCTCGACACCTCCGAGTTCGGTGACCTGCACGGCGGCGACGTCGTCGCCGAGGCCTTGGACCGCAAGTGGATCGAGAACTTCGCCGAAGGCCAGTACGTCTACCGCGCCCCGTGGGTGCGTCTGCTGCGCAGCCTGCAAGGGCAGATCCTCGACCGCGCCTACGCCAACGGCTTCGAGGAATGGCTCTTCCCGCGACTCATCCCCCGCGAGGCCCTGGACAAGTTCCGCCTCAGCCAGTACGCCCCGGAGCTGCTGATGCCCGCGGGCCCGAACGGTGAGCAGGTGCTCGACCCGGTCCAGTGCATCAGCCTGTACCACCTGATGCGCGGCCGACGCCTGTCGCTCGACGAGCTGCCGCTGCGCATCGTCGAGACCCTCGGCGGCTGGACCTGGCGCAACGAGTACACCGCCGACCTGGACGGCCCGATCAAGGCCCGTGAGTTCCTGCGGGTCGAGCACGTCTTCTTCGGCACCCGCGAGCAGGTGCGCGCCACGCGCGGCCAGGTCCGGCAGACCCTCACCGACCTGCTCACGAGCTGGGACCTGAGCTGGCAGGTGGTGGCTGCCGAGGGCTGCATGGAGATCCCCTCCCTGGTCCAGGCCCAGGACGACGCGCAGACCGCCGACGAGGTCCCGGTGCAGGACATCGAGGTGCCGCTCAGCAGCCTGCGCCCCGACCGCGCCCGGCCCGGCTGGGCGGACCACTTCGACGAGCGGTTCGACCTGCGCGAGATCTCCGGCTGCTCCGCCGAGGGCACCCACCAGACCGAGAGCTTCGGTATCACCGCCGCCGGCGAGGAGTTGTGGAGCGGCTGCTGCGGCATCGGCATGAACCGGCTCGTGGTGGCCTACCTGTACCGCCACGGCTTCGACGCGACCCTCAAGGGACTCGATGCCTGAGCACCGCCTCGCCGTCCTGCTGCTGACCAACGAAGGGTTTCGCCAGGTCGACGGCGGCGTGGCCCGGTACGTCCACAACATCCTGGACGCCCGGGACGACGCCGCCGCCCTGGCCGCCGATCGCGGGGTCCTGCCGCAGTGGCACGTCGCCGAGCGGGCCGACTGCGCCGGCCTGGACGAGCAGCGGTTCGCCGCCGCGCTGGACGTCTACGTCCGGCGCGGCGGCGTCGCGTACCACCCGCTGGCCGACCCGCGAGCACACCCGTGGGAGGTGGACCACTTCGAGCACTGCGTCGCCCTGGGCGCTGCCGCCGGGCAGGCGGCACTCACCGTGGCCGGCGGCGCGGACTCGCTACTGGTGATCTCCGGGATGAGCATGTTCGCCATGGCGGCGCGCTTCCTGGTGCGCGCCGCCGACCAGTTCGGCCTGGCGGCCAGCTACGTGCACATGACCCACAACCCGGTCCTGCGGCCCGGGGGGGACGCCGAACTCCCGGAAGCCTACGCGGACTCGGTGCTCGGCCACCTGGCCCGCTGGGATCCCCGGGTGAGCATCGGCTGGGAGTCGCACTGGATGCGCCGCCAGTACCAGCAGGTCTACGGCATCCCGGAGGACAAGACACTGTTCGCCCGGGCCGGAGTGCCCACCGACGCCGCCAAGTTCCGGCCGGCCGCACCCGACCCGGATCTGCTTCACCGCCTCGGCGTCCCCACCGACCGCGACCTGGTGGTCAGCTGGGGCCGCGGCGTGGCCGAGAAGGGCTTCCAGCGGCTGGTCGACGCGGCGCGGGCCACCGGCGACCGGCTGGTGCCCGTGATCCTCAACCCGCGCCCATACCCGGAGCTGGCCGAGCACGTCCGGCGTACCGGCTCGCCCGCCGTCCTGCTCGACGGACAGGACGACCGCATCCTGCGCGCCCTGTGCAGGTGGCCAAGGACGCTGAGCGCGGCCTTCCTGTCCGAGCGGGAGGCCGCCTCGGTGACGCCCATCGAGGCGGCGCTGATGAGCGACGGCGGCGGCCTGGTCGTCGCCGTGCTGCCCACCGGGGTCTACCCCGAACTCGTCGAGCCCGGCGTCACCGGGCTGATCGCCGAAGGCCGCGACACCGCAGCCGCGACCGCGCTGCTCACCGCCGTCTGCGAGCTGACGGCCGGCCAGCGCGCCGCGCTCTCCCGGGCCGCCGCGGAGCGCGCCCGGCGCGAGCACGACTTCCGCACCAACTGGCTGGCGTCCTTCGGGGCCATGCTCGACCGGCACCTCTTGGTGATCGGCCACCCGAACAAAAAGGGGGACGCGACATGACCGACCCGACCGCCCCGACTGATCCGGCCAACCCGATGACGTGCGTCCTCGTCGGCGCGGGCCCACGCGGCGTCATGCTGGCGCGCGCGTTGCGCGGGCACCCGGACGCCCGGGCCGCGGCGGTGTGCGAGCCGTCGCCGCAGGCAGCCGCCGCTTTCCGTGCCGAGTTCCCCGACATCCCGGTGCACGCCTCGCTCGACGCCGCCGTGGCCGTCGCCCGCCCCGACTTCGTGCTGGTCGTCACCCCGCCACGGCAACACGCGCAGGACGCCGTCGCCGCCCTTGACCACGGTCTCGCGGTACTCGTCGAGTGCCCGATGGTGGAGACCCGCAAGCAGGCCGAAGCCGTCGCCGAGGCCGCCGCCCGGGCCGGCCGACCCGCCGCGATGGCCGAGTCGTTCTGCTACCTGCCAGCCGTCCAGTCGCTGCGGCGGCAGGTCCACGAGCGCACCGGACCCGGCGGATCGGCCGCCGTCCTCGGCGGCGAGGGCCACTACCTGGAGTGGGACACCGGCCTCATTCCCGGCGGCTGGCGCGACAACTACGTCATGGCCCGCTACATCACCCACGGCCTCGGGCCGCTGCTGTATGCCACCGGCCAGCACGCCCGGCGTGTCGTCGCACTCGACCCGCTCGGCCGCACCAGCCGCGCCCAGGGCCCGTTGCTGCCCACCGCCCTGGTCGAGACCGACCGCGGCGCGGTGTTCATTACCGCCAACAGCGGCCTGGCCGCGCGCCCGCTCACCCGATGGACGCTGGTCGCCGAAGACTGGTCAGCCGAGAGCGACCCGGAGGGCGCCTGGGACGGCCCACTGCGGATCTTCGACGGAACGGCCGGCGACGCCCCGCCGAGCTGGCGGCAGGCGCCCGTCGACCCGGCGCTGGTCTACGGCGACCTGTGGGGCCTGGGTTTCGAGCCCGAGCGGTTGATGCTGCGCCGCTTCGCCCGGGAACTGGCGGGGGAACCACAAGACCTCGGCCTCGAACTGTCGCTGAACATATCGCTGGCCGGGGTCGCCGCCGCTCGCTCGGGCGCCGCCCGCGGCCTGCCGGTCGACGTCGAACCGGTGCTGAAGGAGGCGGCATGACCGGCCCCGACTTGGGGCGGCTCGGACTGGGCGGCTGGCTGTTCGGCTGGGAGACGCCCGCCGACGAGGCCAGGACCCTGATGGCCCGTGCCCTCGACCACGGCGTCACCTACTTCGACACGGCCAACAACTACGGCTCCGGCGAGTCCGAGCGCATCCTCGGCGCGTTCTTGGCACCCGTGCGCGACCAGGTACTGATCGGCACCAAGGTGTACGCGCCGTTCGGCCCGGACGAGGCCGACCGGGGCCTGTCAGCGCGGGCCGTGCGCCGCGCCGTCGAC
Source organism: Streptomyces sp. NPDC028722 (assembly GCF_040637655.1). Lineage (NCBI taxonomy): Bacteria > Bacillati > Actinomycetota > Actinomycetes > Kitasatosporales > Streptomycetaceae > Streptomyces > Streptomyces sp. NPDC028722. The sequence goes on along the minus strand of NZ_JBEZWU010000014.1, from coordinate 185,805 downwards.
GGCTGCCTGGAACGGCTGGGCACCGACCGCATCGACGTACTGCACCTGCACCGCCCCGACCCGGCCGTCCCCGAGTCGGAAACCGCCGAGGCGCTGGGCGAACTGATCCGGACCGGCAAGGTCCGCCACCTGGCCACCAGCACCTTCCGCGGACCGCAGATCGACCGGCTGCAAAACGCCCTCACGGACCGTTCACTGCCGACCGCGATCCTCGACCAGGCGCCCTACTCACTGCTGGAGCGCGAAGTGGAGGCGGCCGCCGCCGACGCCCTGCGCTCCTGGGACATGCACCTGACCGTGTGGAGCCCGCTCGGCGAGGGCCTGCTCACCGGCAAATACCGCGACCCGTCCGCGCCGGGCCGACTGCGGCGATGGGGCCCCGAGCAGCAGCAGCGGCTGCGCGACGGCGCGCAGGCCGCCGCCCGGCTCGGCGACCTCGCGGCCGGATACGGGCTGACCCTCCCGCAGCTCGCGCTCGGCTGGCTCGCGGCCCGCCCGCTGGTGTCCACCGTGCTGGCCGGTGCCCGCACCCTTGACCAGCTCGACACCTACCTCGACGGCGTCGCCACCCCGCTGCCGCCCGGTGCCGAGCAGGAAGTCGACCGGATCGTCCCGCCCGGCTCCAGCCTCCTCGGGCACTACGCCACCTGACCACCCGATCCGCCGTACGCCGCCCGGACCCGACCGCCGGCGCACGGCGGGCCCCCGCACCGAAGACGGTGAAAGGAACCCACCGCAATGCCGCAGGACACACCGCTCGTCCAGGCCCGCGCACTGGTGAAGCGGTACGGCGACGCCACCGCGGTCGACGGCATAGACTTCGAGGTCCTGCCCGGCCAGGTGTTCGGCCTGCTCGGCCCGAACGGAGCCGGCAAGTCCTCCACCATGCGCATGATCAGTTGCGTGTCCAAGCCCAGCGGCGGCACCCTGCGCATGTTCGGCCTGGACGCCGCCACCGAAGGCCGGAGGATCCGCGCCCTGATCGGCGTCTGCCCCCAGCAGGACACCCTGGACCCGGAACTCACCCTGGCGCAGAACCTGACGGTCTTCGCCCGCTACTTCCGCATCCCGCGCGCCGCCGCCGCGGCCCGCGCCACCGAGCTGCTCGCGTTCGTCCGCCTCGAAGACCGCGCCGGCGACCGCGTCGACTCTCTGTCAGGCGGCATGAAACGCCGCCTGAGCATAGCCCGCGCCATGATCAACGAACCGCGCCTGATCCTGCTGGACGAGCCCACCACCGGCCTCGACCCGCAAGCCCGCCACCTGCTGTGGGAACGCCTGGACCAGCTCCGCCGCCGCGGCGTCACCCAAATCCTCACCACGCACTACATGGACGAGGCCGAGCAGCTCTGCGACCAGTTGCTCGTGGTGGACGACGGCCGTGTCGTCGCCTCCGGCACCCCCGGCGAACTCATCGCCCGGCACTGCAGCAAGGAGGTGGTCGAACTGCGCTTGCGTCAGGACCAGCCCGCCGCCGACGAGCTCGCCAACCTCGGCCTGCGAATCGAACGGCTGCCCGACCGGGTACTGGTCTACGCCGACGACGGCGAGGCCGCGGCCGCCGCCGTCCACCGCGCAGGAGTCGAACCGCGCAGCCTGCTGGTCCGCCGCAGCGGGCTGGAAGACGTCTTCCTGCACCTGACCGGCCGAACCCTGGTGGACTGACATGGCTCTGACCGACTCCCGCGCGGGCGCCATCACCGCGCACCTGCTCACCAGCTACCGCCGGACCTGGCGCGACTCGGCGTTCAACTCCTTCCTGTTCCCGGTCTGCCTGCTGGTCGGCATCGGCTGGTCGCTCGGCCGCAACGTCAACCAGGACGTCGACCACCACTCGTACTTCGCCTACGTCGCTACCGGCCTGCTCGCCGCCGCCACCGTCCAGGTCGCCGCCGCCGAGTCCGCCTGGCACGTGTTCGGCTGCTTCGAGTGGAGCCGGCTCTACCATGCCATCCGGCTGACCCCTGCCACCGTCGCCGACCTGCTGTTCGGCCATCTCGCTTACGTGCTGCTGCGTGCCCTGCTCGCCGGGACCGGCTTCCTGGCCGTGATCGTCGCCTGCGGGGTGGGGAGCAGCCCGGCCGCCGCGCTGCTCCCCGTACTGCTCCCGCTGATGGCGGCCGCCGTCGCCGCCCCGGTGTTCACGGTCAGCGCCACCACCCGCAGAGCCGGCACGTTCGACATCGTCTTCCGGCTCGGCGTCGTGCCGATGTCGCTGCTCAGCGGCGTCTACTTCCCGATCGACCGGATGCCGGGACCGGTCCGGGCCCTCGCCTGGGCGCTGCCGCTCAGCCACGGCGTCGAACTGGTCCGGATGTGCACCCTCGGCGGGCTGCGCGCCAGCCCGTTTCTCACCGCGCTGGCAGTCTTGGCCGCCTGGGCCGCAGGCGGCGCCCTGTTGGCCCTGCGCGCCTTCACCCGCCGGCTCTCCGACTGACCGGCCGCCTCCGCTTCCCGCCGCCCACCCCGCCACCCCCGCGCCAGACGACGAGGCCCCACCGATGACGCTCACCGCCCCCGCACCCCGGACCAGCCGGATCGCTGGCGCCCAGCGCGCCGCGGCGGTCTTCGGACGCAACGCGGCCGCCGCCCGCCACCCCTCCTACCTGTGGGTGCTGCTGTCGGGACTGTTCGAACCGGTCTTCTTCCTGCTCTCCATCGGCCTCGGCGTCGGCTCTCTGGTCGGCACCGTCCAAGACGGTGGCCAGTCGCTGCGCTACGCCGACTACGTGGCGCCAGCGATGCTCGCCGCCTCGGTCATGAACGGCGCCGTCTCGGAGTCCGTTTTCAACTTCTTCACCAAGCTGCGGATGATGCGGCTGCACGACGCGACGGCCTGCACACCGGTCAGCGCGGGGGAGATGGTGTTCGGCGAGGTGCTGTGGTCGGTGCTGCGCGGCATGGTGCACTCGGTGCCGTTCCTCTGCCTGACGTCCCTGCTCGGGCTGGTGGCCGCCGAGCGACTGCCCGGGTTGTTCCTGGCCACCGTACTGACCGGGGCGGCGTTCGGTGCGCTGGGCATCGCCGTCTCCACGTTCGTACGGGCCACCAGCGACTTCGACCGGGTCAACCTGGTCACCTACGCGATGTTCGTCTTCTCCGGCACCTTCGCACCGGTCTCCGGCTACCCCGGGCCGCTCGCCGCGGTCTGTCAGGCGATTCCGCTGTGGCAGGCCGTCACGCTGTGCCGTGAACTCGCCTTCGGCCGCCTCCGGCCCGAGACCGCTTTGCACGTCCTCTACCTGGCCGCCCTCGCCGTCGCTGCCTGGTCCCTCGCCGCCCGCCGCATGGAGGCCACCCTCCGCGTCTGACAGTGAGGATGGTCATGGCGCCTCTCGCCGGGGTCCGCCAGCAATGCTGGCGGACCCCGGCGAGAGGCATCATCCCAACCCGACTGGACGGAAAACAGAACGTCCCCAGTCCTGGGACCATCCCCGCGGGTGCTGGGATGGTCCCATCCCACCTCACGGGCCAGTTCCGCTGACGCCCTGCTCCCCACGCTTGCGAGGAGGCGCTGAGTCACGCTGTCTTCACGGGAAGTCGCAGGTACGACGCGCGTTCTCCTCCCGTGTGGACGATGTGCTGTCCCGCGTTGGCGGGGACGTACTCGAGGTTCCCAGGCTTCATCGTGCCCAGCAGCGATCGGCCGCTGATGACGAGGCGGAGCTGTTCGCCCGGGTAGAAGGTGGGCCCGACCGGGAGCAAGGTCGATCTCGACGTCGATGACCTCGCCGGGTGAGAGCTTCTCGACCCGGTCCCCGAGGTGTGGGCGGGCACGTCCTCGGTCGACAGTTCCTCGTCCAGGTGGCGCATCGAGACGCGCAGGCGTCCGCCCGTCCGGGTTGGCCCCCACAGTGGTTCAGCCGGCCGTCGTCTCGGCGCCGGCCTCTGTCGTCGCCAGGGTCCGTGAGCGGCCGTGGGGGTAGTACTTCGTCGAAGCGACGTCCGTCGGCGGGAACTGATCCGCCGGAACGTTCACCTGGTCACCACCTTCGAGGTTCAGGACGGAGTAGAGCACGCGTGGCGTCTGCTCCCACCCGTTGTCCTCGCGCTTGAAGAAGTGGTCGAAGAATTGCTCGACAGCGCGTCGGATGCTACGCGCCCGCCGACGCGGGCTGACGAACGACATCGACGAGGTCCAGCACAGTCTGCTCGGGGAGGGAACGCGGATCCCCGCCTCCCGGAGCGGGTCTACCGGCTGTTTTCGAGGGTGATCGCGCTCCAGCGGGCGATCGGACCGCTCCCGGACATGGTGCGGGGGGTGCTCCGGTGTGCTGGCCGGTACTGCACCGATGACCAGGTACAGACCAGTCTGCGCAGCCGGGCCACCCGATCCGGGCGAGGGAGCTCGAGGCGGCCGGTGTGGGGTGAACAGGATCATCGCCCACGACGGGAACTTTCTCACCTGAGCGCCCTGTCGGGCTCCGGGGCGTCTTCGAGTGGCGCCGCCGGCCCTGAGCGGCCCGGCGCGCGCGGCTCAGCCGTCAGCGGTGTGACGGCGGCCGGGGGTGAGGAGGTAGGCCATCGACTGCACCGCCGCCTGATGCCGGTGTCCTAGTACGGCAACGGTGCTTGGTCTGATGGTTGGACAGCTTTATGGGCTGTGACCGCGTCGTTTTTAGTGACTGATGCGGGCTTGGTGCTGCCGTCTTCGGCGCCAGGTCGACCAGTGCAGGATGTGGTCGACCTGGGCGGTGCGGCGGTGGGTGAGGCGGGTGCCCCTTCCCACTCCTGGCAGGAGTCGTGTTGCTGCGCGGGCACCTGCGGCGCCCGGCCCGCCGGGCCGTAGCGGGTGCCCGGGCGGGCCAGCGGACGTTAGACCTCCGCCGGAACCTTTTCGGTACCCGTCTCGGGAGCCTGCTCGGTTTCGCTGTCCGCGGTGGCGTCCGCAGCGGGTGCCGCATCCGCCTCGGCGGTGTACATCGAGCTTCCCTGCTGGCGCGTCTTCTCGGCGAGGTTCTTCCTGACGAGGGTCTCCAGGTTGTTGCGCACCGTCTGAACGGTCGTCTTCCGGCTGGGGTGGTCCTGCGCGAGCTGGTCGTGGACCTCACGGGCCACGCATGGCTGCCCGGGGGTCCTGAGGAGGATGTCCAGGACGAGCTGCCACAGCGGCGGTCCCGACTTCTCCTCGGCTGCAGTCTTCTTCGCCGGCACCTCCGGAGCGGTGGCCTCGGGTGCCGCAGCCTGCTCAGCGGCCGGCTTCTCCGCGGCGGCCTTCCTCGCGACGGTTTTCTTCGCCGTCTTCTTGGCCGCGGTTTTCTTCGCCGTGGCCGACTTCTTGCCGGCGACCTTCTTGGCGGACTGCTTGGGCTGCTCCGCCTTCGCCGTTCCATCCTGGCGCGGTTGCGGAACGGTCTGGGGCGCCTTGGCAACGGCCGCGGACGGCGCGGAAATGTCGGACTGCTCGGCCCTGTCCGCCGATGCCGTCTCGGCCACCGCAACGGCGGGCCCGGCCCCGGGCTCGCTCGGGACCGGGGTCAGGGGCAAACTGCCCTGTGCCTGGGCCAACCAGGTTGCCTCAGCCTTGAGTTGCTCCAGGCGCTCCTGGAGATCGGCGATCTGCGCGGTGATGACGCCCTGCTCCTTGCGGTTGGCCGCGAGGTCATCGGCGTACTGCTGCGCGTACTTGTTCTGGATGGGGGACTTCTTCTCGGGCTCGTCGGACACGACAGCACTCCTTGTACCTGGTTGTTGCTGCCGGATGCTACTCACTGCAAGAGGGCGACAGTTACTCTCCCGTACGATCGCCACCCTTGCGGTGGGTGTGGAGGCCGTACTCAAGGCCCGGCCTCCACACCCAGGGGGACGGGGGTGCCCGGCTGTCACGTCACCGGGGCAGTCGCACAGGCCGTGCGCCGTTCTCCCCGCGGGCCGCGATGTGGGCATCGCCAGCTGGCCCTGCTCTCCTCAAGCGCCGACTCCGCGGGTAATTGGTGGCGCGCCGAATAAGTGGTTGAACGAGGCGAGGCGGATCGCGATCTCGGTGTCGAGAGGGCCGGCGCCTTGGGAGTCGGCACTTGCTTATATCCGGGGCCTGATCGCTCCGCTGCAGCGGAAGAACGGCTGGACGCTGGCAGAGGAAGCCGGCCATGCGGGTCCGGACCGCATCCACCGCATGCTGAACCGAATCGAGTGGGACGCCGATGAGGTGCTCGATGACGTGCGCCAGTACGTGGTCGACAACCTCGGCGACCCCGACGCCGTCCTGGCCCTGGACGACACGGGCTTCTTGAAGAAGGGGACGCGGTCGGCCGGGGTGCAACGGCAGTACGGCAGTACTCCGGCATCGCCCGACGCACGGAGAACTGCCAGGTCGGCGTCTTCCTCGCCTATGCCACCGACCGTGGGCGGACGCTGATCGATTGGCGTCTGTATCTGCCCACTTCCTGGACCGACGACCGCGAAAGGTGCCGCCGGGCCGGCATCGACGACGAGGTCGCCTTCGAGACCAAGGTGGCCATGGCCAAAGCGATGGTCCGCCGCGCCATCACGGACAAGATCCCGTTTCGCTGGGTGACCGCGGATGCCGCCTACGGCTTCTCCAAAGGCTGGCGATCGGAACTGGAGCGGGCGCACGTCTTCCACGTCATGGCCACCACCCGCCACGACACCGTGGTCACCCGCTGGGCGATCGACCATCCCGTCCACGACCTCTTCCACGGCCTTGCCCGGCAGAAGTGGAAGCGCCGTTCCTGCGGCAGCGGGGCCCATGGCCTGCGCATCTACGACTGGGCCCGGGTCAAGGTGCGGCCCTGGCACCGGCCCGGCCGCCGCCACTGGGTCATCACCCGCCGCAGGAGATCTCCTACTACGTCGCCTACTGCCCCGCCCAGACCACGCTTGACCAGCTGGTCCGCATTGCGGGCAGCCGATGGGCCATCGAGGAATGCTTCCAGAGCGCGAAGCAGGAATGCGGCGTGGACGACTACCAGGTCCGCCGCTATCCCGGCTGGCACCGCCACATGACCCTCGCCATGGCCGCCCACGCCTGCCTGATCGTCCTGCGAGCCCGCCAGCTCGATGCCGGGAAAGCGGAAACGGATCCTCCCAACTCATCCACCTCAGCGTCGCGGAGATACGACGGCTGATCACCCGCCTCACCAACCGCCGACCCACACCCGTCGAGCACATCCTGCACTGGTCGACCTGGCGCCGACGACGACAACACCAAGCCCGCACCAGCCACTACAAACGACGCGGACACAGCCCCTGAACTGGCCATCAGTCACACCAAGCACTGTTGCAGTACTAGGGTCCGTCTTCAAACGGATCTTGCCCGGAGCAGGAGTGACGCGAGTGTGACCGCTGCTTCGTATTCTGTCCAGCGGAGCTTGTGCGCGGATGCTCTCGTGACGCCGGCCTGGTGTGATCAGGAGGGCGAGAGGGCGCCCCTTGCCGTCGCAGGCGAGGTGGACCTTGGTTGCTGCAGGGCCCGGGTGAACACGCCGTCCGGGGCGTAGCGACGGAAGCGGGTGTAGACCGTCTGCCACGGTCCGTAGCGTTCCGGCAGGTCACGCCAGGAGATCCCGGTGCGGATCTTGTAGACCATTCCGTTGATGACCTGCCGGTCTGCCACCCGGGGCCGGCCTGTCGCGGCCCGGGGTATTACCGGAGCGAGCAACTCCCACTCTTGAGCGGTGACTTCACGGCGGCGTATCACCCCACCATGATCCACGACCCGATGATCTTTGAAGACGGACCCTAGGCGTGACCCATCACCGTGCCCGTCGTCCGCCCCGAAGCCCGGCGCGCCCGCACGCCGGCACGCCTGCCGGCAGATCCATGTCCCGCCCCGCGTCTGAGAGAGACCGTCATGCGCATACGCGTCCGCACGTCCCGCACCACCCGCCGGTTCCGAGCCCTGCTGGCGGCGACCGCCCTCGTCGTGAGCGGCGGAACCCTGGCGGTCTCCGCACCGGCGTCCGCCTCCGGGCACCCCGCGCTGGATTCCAGCCGGTTCCGGGGCGTCAACTGGGCCGACCCGCGCGACAACTACGCCGACGACCCGGTGGTGCCCTCCGGACTGAGCACGTCCGACAGTTACGCCACCGTCAAGGCCAAGGCCACCGCGATCCTCACCGGCTTCCGGACCAACCTCGGCGCCGACACCGTCCGGCTGCCCGTCAACCCGCACTCGGTGGGCACCGGTTGGTGGAACGCGTACAGCGGCGCCGTCGACGCCGCCACCGGCATGGGCTTCAAGGTCGTCCTCGGCTACTGGGAGGGCCCTTCCCACAAGGACGGCAAGGTCGACGACGTCTCCGCCTGGAAGTCCATGTGGAACACCGTCACCGCGAAGTACGGCAGCAACCGCCTGGTCTACTTCGAGCCGATGAACGAGCCGTTCGGTTACAGCGCCTCGGCGTGGGCCGACACCGCCGCGGGCTGGCTCGGCGACCACCCCGGAGTCCCCCGCGACCGGGTGTTCGTCAGCGGCACGGGCTACAACGACAACGTCACCTCGGTCTGCGCCGACTCCCGCCTCGACGGCACCTACCTGTCCCTGCACCACTACGGTTTCTGGGGCACCCACACCTACGACGAGTGGGTCGAGGACCTCAGGAGCCGCATCGGCGGCTGCGCCGGGCGGACCGTCCTCGACGAGTTCGGCGCCCCGATGACCACCGGACTCCGTTACGACGACGCCGCCGGCACCGACAACTTCGTGCGCTATCTGCGTGCCGACACGGACACCCTCCGGTCCCTGGGCATGGGGTCCGTCTACTGGCCCGGTCTGCGCAACGGTGACACGTACAGCATGGAGGCGCTGCACGGCTCCGGGACCAGCCTGTCCCTGACCACGAACAACTCCAGCGGTGCCGACCGGCTGCGTCACGGCTGGTCCCTCACCTCCGCCGGCGGCGCCGACCGGCCAAGGGCCCGCGGCTGACCCGGCGGCGGGGCCGCACGGGGAGCGCTCCCGTGCGGCCCCGCCGCGGCCGGCCGGGGTCAGGACGCGACGAAGCGCGCTATCTGCCCCAGTACGGCCGTGTCGGTGAGGTATCCGATGTGGGTCTGGCAGGGCACGTTGTTGTTCGTGGCACCGTCCAGCCGGGTGCTGGTGTACGGCAGGATGATGCCGTCGCACGCCGAGTACCAGGTGGCGTACCGGGTGGTTCCCGGCGTCTCGTCGCCCGCGGAGATCTGGGAGATGAACGAGGAGCCCGGGTACATCTGCTGACAGGTCGTGTAGATCAGGCAGGCACCGGCGGACGTGGTCCCGTGGTTGGCGCCGGCGATCGAGGCGAGGTGGCTGACGCTGGTGTTGCCGCCCAGCACCTTCAGGTAGTACTGGCTGACGAGGCCGCCCATCGAGTGGTTGACGATCGCGACCTTGCTCGCGCCGGTGCGTGCCTTGACGTTGTCGACGAAGGCGGCGAGACCCCGGGCGTTGGTGACGTTGTCGCCGTAGGAGTCGTACTCGAAGGCGAAGAGGTTCGAGCCGGACCAGCCGTTGAGCCGGAAGACGCTCATGGCGGTCGTCCAGTTGGACGCGTTGCCGGTGTACCCGTGGACGAAGACGACCGGTGTGGCGGCCGACAGCGGACGCGCGGCCACGCCGGCGGGCCGGGCGGCGGCCGTGGTGGCGGTGCCGGCGGCGCCGGCCGGGGATGCCGGGGAGAACAGGGTGAACGCGACCGTGGTGGTCGCGAGAACGCCGAGAAGCCGGCGCGGGGAGCGGCGACGCATGGGGTCCTCCTGATGAGGATGTGGGGATGCGGGTGCCTGTCCCGACCAGAGTCGTGAGGCCGGGCGCGGTGGCCATCGGCGAAATCACCAGTCATCGCGGGCCGCCGGGACCGGCCAGGCAGGCGGCGTGGTCACCCCCGGGCCGGCGCGGGGGTGATCCCGGGCCGCGGCGCCGGGCCGGGCCGGGCGTAGTCTGCTGGGTGAGGCAGCCATGGCCGGTGACGTGCGCATCCGACTTCTGGGCGGTTTCGCCGTGGCGGTCGGGGACCGCCCGGTCGCCGCCGGGGCATGGCGGCTGCGCAAGGCGCGGAGTCTGCTCAAGGTGCTGTCCCTGGCGCCGGGGCACCGGATGCACCGGGAGCGTCTCTACGACCTGCTGTGGCCGGACCTCGAGCGCCGGGCGGCCGCGAACAACCTGCACCAGGTGCTGTACGCCGCGCGGCGCGCGCTGACCGGCACGGGGGCGGCAGGCGATGTCGTCGTACTCCGTGACGACGTGGTGCTGCTCGGCCCCGACGGCGGTGTGCGCGTCGACGTCGACGAGTTCGAGGAGGCGGCCCGGCGGGCCTCCCGTGACGGCGCCGCCGCGCCGCTCGGGGCCGCGCTCGCCCTGGCCGAGCCCGGACTGCTGCCCGAGGACCGCTACGAGCCGTGGGCACGGGAGGCCGCCGACGCCCTCATGGTGCGGTGTGCGGCGATCCGGTGGGGGCTCGCCGAGGCGCTCACGCGCGAGGACCGTACGGCCGAGGCGATCGAGGTGCTGCGGACGCTGCTCGGCGCGGACCCGCTGCATGAACCCGGCTCCCGGGCGCTGATGACGGCCCTGGCCGCCACCGGACGGCGCCGGGAGGCACTCGCCGTATACGAGGGACTGCGGGACGCGCTGCGCCGCGACGGCGGCGCCGATCCGGATCCGCGGACGCGCCGCCTCTACCGCACGCTGCTGGCCGGCTCCGTCCAGCAGCGGGAGGAGGAACGACCCGTACCGCGGCACAATCTGCCGGCGCAGGCGGGCGCCCTCATCGGTCGGCAGCGCGAGACGGCCGAGGTCGAGGCACTGCTCGGGCGGTCCAGGCTGCTGACCCTCACCGGCACCGGCGGCTGCGGCAAGACCCGGCTGGCGCTGGCGGTGGCCGCCCGGCGGACCGGCGCGTTCCAGGACGGGGTGTGGTTCGTGGACCTGGCCGCGCTGACGGAACCGCATCTCGTCCCCGACGCGGTCGCCGCCGTCCTCGGCCTACAGCTTCCCGCGTCCGGGCCGGCGCAGGACGCCCTGGTCTCCCAGCTGGGCGGGCGGGAGCTGCTGCTGGTGCTGGACAACTGCGAACACCTGGTCGAGGCGTGTGCCGCGGTGGTCTCGCAGATCTTGGCCCGCTGTCCGGGGGTCACCGTGCTCGCGACCAGCAGGGAGCTGCTGCGCAGCTACGGGGAACGGACCTTCCGCGTGCCGTCGCTGAGCCTGCCGGACCCGGGCCGGCTGCCGTCCCTGGCGGAACTGGGCCGGTTCGCGTCCGTGCGGCTGTTCGTGGAGCGGGCCGGCGAGGCCTGCCCGGGCTTCGCGCTGACGGCGGCCAACGCGGCGGCCGTCGCCCAGATCTGTTTCCGGCTCGACGGGATACCCCTGGCTCTGGAACTGGCCGCGGCCCGGGTGCGGGTGCTGGCCCCCGGCCAGATCGTCGAACGGCTCGACGACGCCGTGTCGCTGCTCGGCCGGGGCAGCCGGCGCGCCGTGACCCGGCAGGAGACCCTGCTGGCGGCCCTGGAGTGGAGCTACCGGCTGCTCGACGGGGACGAGCGGTGTCTGCTGCGCCGGCTCGCGGTCTTCACGGGAGGTTTCTCGCTGGCCGCGGCACAGGAGGTGGGTGCCGAGGGTGAGGGCCGCGAACGGGTGCTGGACCTGCTGGGCAGGCTGGTCGACAAGTCGCTGGTGGGGGTGGAGCCGCGGCAGGACGAGGTGCGCTACCGGCTGCTGGAGACGGTCAGGCAGTACGCGGCCGGGCAGCTGCGCGCGGCCGGTGAACTGGCGGCCACCGAGGCCCGGCACCGGCGTTTCTACCTGGCGCTCGCCGAGCGGCGGGACCGCGAGCCGGCCACCGGGCTGTCCGGGGCGACCTCGCTGGAGCTGGAGGCCGACTACGGCAATCTGCGGGCCGCCCTGTCGTCGTTGCTGCGTAGTGATCCGCGGGCCGCGCTGCGTCTGGCGGTCGCGCTGTGGCTGTTCTGGTCCGAGCGCGGGCGGCTCGCCGAGGGGCGGCGCTGGCTGGACGCCGCGCTGGCCGCCGCGCCGGGGCCGAGCCCGCAGCGCGCGCGGGCGTTGATGGGGCAGGGAGTGCTCGCGGTCCGGCTCGGCGACGGGTCTCCCCTGGCGGACATCGGTGCGCGGATCGTCCGTGACCACGAGCGGCGGTCGGCTCCGGAGCTGGCGTACGCCCACTACCAGCAGGCCGTACTGCTGTGGATGCGCGGGGCGTGGGAGCCTGCCCGTGAGGCGCTGGACCGGGCGTGCGAGCTGGCCCGTGCCGTGGATGAGCCCTCGGTCCTCGCCGCCACCGCGCACACCGAGGGGGTGTGGGCCGTGTGCCGGGGCGACGGGGCGGCAGCCCGCGCGGCCTGCGAGAGGGGTCTGCGGCTGCTGGCGGAGGTACGGGCGGACACCGGCCCGTTCCTGGTGGTCATGACACCCGGCTATGTGAGCGAGGAGGACGCGGCCGGGCAGGTCTCGCTGTACTTCGAGGAGACGGTCCTCGCGGGCCGGGCGGTGGGCGCGGCCCGGGCACGCGGGTACGTCCTGGCCGATCTGGCCTGGGCGGCCCGGCTGGAGGGTGACGCCTGCGCCGCCGTGGCGGCGGCCGAGCGGAGCGCCGACTGCTTCCGCGCACTCGCCGACCCGTACGGGCGGTCCCTGGCCCTCAACGCCCTGGGCAACATCTGCCGGAGCCGGGGCGATCACGCCGCCGCCCAGGAGCATCTCGACGCGGCTCTGGCGATCAGGCGCACGCTCGGCGACCGCCGGGAGGAGGACATCACCCTGGGCTGTCTCGGCCTGCTGCGCCTGGCCCGCGGTGACACCGAGGGCGCACGGGCGTCCATCGCCGGTGCCCTCGCGCACTTCGAGGAGACCGACGACATCCCGGGCATCACCAACAGCCTGCTGCACCTCGGCCTGGTGGCCCGGGCCGCCGGGGAGACGTCCCGGGCGCGCGCCCTGCTCACCCGTGCCCTGCGGCTGGAGCACACAGCCGGCTCGCCGTGCGCCGCGGGCTGGGTCGCCCTGATGCTGGCCCGGCTGGCGTGGCAGGCCGGCGACCGGGACGCGGCCCGGGCGTCGGCCGACAGCGCCCGGGTGCTCTTCGCCCGCCTGGGTGACCTGCGGGGCACGGCCGTCCTCGGGCGGACCGCGCCCTGGGCGCGCGGCGGCCGCTGAGTGGCTGCTGAGAGCTGTTGAGTGGCTGCTGAGCGGCGGCGCCTAGTGTCCGGAATGTCCAAGCAGGCACACACGCACGGAGGCCATCATGCCGGTCGACACGACGAAGGGCGTCCTGGGTGACGCCACCCTGGGCGAGCTGGAGGCGGGGCTGCGCGGTACGGTCGTCCGTCCCGGCGACGCCTCCTACGACGAGGCCCGCACGATCTGGAACGCGGCCCACGACAAGCACCCGGCTCTGGTCGTGCGCTGCGCCGGGACCGCGGACGTGCTGCGCGCGGTGGAGTTCGCGCGCAGTCAGGACCTGCTCGTCGCGGTGCGCGGCGGAGCGCACAGCATCGCCGGGTTCTCGACCTGTGACGGTGGCATCGTCATCGACCTGTCGGGGATGCGGGGTGCCGTGGTCGATCCGGCGCGGCGCCGGGCCGTCGCCCAGGCCGGGATGACCTGGGGGGACCTCGACCACGAGACGCAGGCCTTCGGCCTGGCCGTGACCGGCGGCCTGATCTCCTCCACCGGAATCGCCGGGTTCACCCTCGGCGGCGGGGTGGGCTGGCTGCTGCGCCGCCACGGGCTTGCCTCCGACAACCTGACGGCGGCCGAGGTGGTCACCGCCGACGGCCGGGTGGTGCGGGCCGACGAGCGGGAGCACCCCGAGCTGTTCTGGGCCCTGCGGGGCGGCGGCGGCAACTTCGGGGTCGTCACCTCGCTCGAGTACGCGCTGCACCCCGTCGGCCCGCAGGTCCTGGCCGGTCTGATCGTCTACCCGCTCGATGAGGCCAGGCAGGTCGTCACCCGCTGGCGCGAGCTGATCGCGGACATGCCCGACGAGCTGACGACCGTGATCAACCTGACGACGGCCCCTCCGGTGCCGTTCCTGCCCGTCGAGGTCCACGGCACCCGGGTCGTCGTGCTGGCCGCCATGTACGCGGGCGCCCCGGCTGCCGGTGAGACGGCCGTCGCCGCGTTGCGCACCCTGGGCACACCGATCGCCGACGTCCTGGGCCCCATGCCGTACACGGGCATGCAGTCGCTGCTGGACCCGCTGTGGGCGGCCGGCGCGCACAACTACTTCACGTCGGCGTTCATCGAGCCCACCGACGCGGCCGTCGACGCGCTGCTGCGCCGGCATCTGGCCACCCCGACGCCGTTCAGCGAGCTGCATCTGCACCAGCTGGGCGGCGTCTTCGCCCGTGTCCCCGCCGGGGCCACGGCCTTCAGCCAGCGGCAGGCGAGCGTGCTGTGCAACGTCGTCGCGCGCTCTCCGGAGGCGGCGGGCTTCGAGGATCACGTCGCGTGGGCCCGCGGCGCCCGGGAGGAGATCGCCGGGCACGGCGGTGGCAGCATGTACGTCAACTTCACGGGCGACGCCGGTGAGGACAAGGTGCGCGCCTCCTACCCCGCGGAGGTCCACGAACGGCTGGTGCGGGTCAAGGACGCCTACGATCCGACGAACCTGTTCCGGCTGAACCAGAACATCCGGCCCTCGGCGGCGGCAGGCTGACCTGGCCGGACGGGGCGGCCCGGGAGCCCGGGCCGCTCCCGCCCACGGCGCGCGCGGTGGTCTCAGACCGTGCCGTCCGCCCCGTCGCGGTCGAGCGTGCCCCAACGGCCGGGCTGCGCGGTGATGATGCGGCAGGCCTCCGTGATGACGGGCTCGGCGATCCACCCGAGGGGTTCGACGTCCGTGACCAGGGGCTCGTTGTCCGGGCCGCGGGCCGCTTCGGAGCCGTGCAGGACCCAGGGCCGGGTGCGGGCGTCCTTGACGCGGGGAAGGTGGCAGTAGTCGTACAGCCGGCGGGCGACCCAGACGGTCGGGGGCCGGCCGCCCCACCAGTCCTCGATGTCCAGACAGCTGGCGGACAGACCCGGCAGTCTGATGCCGGTCAGGTCGTCCTTGCTGCTCATGCGCGGCAGGTCGCGTTCCGGGCCGCGGGACCAGCGGACGTAGAGGCCGCGGCGGCCGGTGACGAGCCGGGTCAGCTCATCGAGGCTGGTGAGGGTGGGGAGTTCGGCAGTCGTACTCATGGCGCCGGCGGGTGCGGGTGTGACGGACGGTCAGGCGGTGAGGAGCGAGTCGTCCTCGGTGCGGGCGCCGGGCAGCCGGTGGCGGGCGGCGACGAGGGCGGTGTCGATGTCACGGGTGCCGGTCGACACGCACAGCGTGTAGGCGACGTCGTCCATCCGCCGACGCACCTCGGGGCTGCCCTCTTCGGCGTGCAGGATCCGCAGCGTCTCGTACTGTTCGATCAGGTTGGTCAGTACCGCGGGGTGGGCCATGAGCATCGAGGGTCTCCTGAGCGCCGTCATTCACGTGGTGTCTACATCGATCCGTGTTCCCGGAGTTGCGACCGCCACTCCCCCACAATTCCGTCCCGGCGCCCCGGAGTCGGGGTCCGGGCAAAAAAAGAGGGAGTCGGTAACAGCTCGCACGCTGGGACGAGCCGGACTCCTCGGGAAGGCCGCAGCCCCACCCGATCGACGGCGCCCTGTCCGCGCTGTACCGGGAGACGCTGTACGACGGCCCGGACGCCTCCGCACCGGTATGAGGGCGTCCTCCGCACCGGCATGAGGGCGCGCCGGCCCCCGCAGTAATAGGAGGTGCAGGTTCCACTGCGGATTCTGCGGAGACCGGCGCTCTGCTCGCATACCCCCGTATGCGCCCGATACGCCCGATCTCTCCCCGCCCTCCGTCACCACCCCGCCCGGCACCGGCGGGATAACCGCAGTACGAGTGGGGCCCGGCCGTTTCCGGCCGGGCCCCACTCGCTCCACACACACCCCACGCGGTACGTCCGCGCGCCGGTAGGCCGGCGGCTACCAGCGGTACCAGCGGCCCTTGCGGCCACCGCCGTCCGCGGAGCGGACCACGAAGCCCAGCAGCCACACGATCAGGACGATCACCGCGATCCACCACAGCGCCTTCAGCGCGAAGCCCGCACCGAAGAGGATCAGAGCCAGAAGAAGAACCAGAAGCAGGGGAACCATTGTTATCAACCTCCTGGCCACCTAGTGCCCTTACTTCACCCCTACAAGCCCGCAAACCGCGCGTTTCTTTCCTTCGGTCCGGGGCACACGGGGAGATTCGCGCCTCCCGTGACCGCCCTCCGGATCTCAGCCGGCCGGCGTTGGTCCCACGGCGGTGATGACGAGCGCCGCCTGGTCGTCCTCCACCTCTCTGCCGCCCACGAACGCGCGCACGTCCTCGGCCAGGGTCCGGACGATGTCGGCCGCGGCCGGCCGGTGCGGAACGGCGGCCAGGGCCTTGGCCAGGCGGGTCTCGCCGTACTGCGCGGTACCCGTGGCCCGGCATTCGGTGATGCCGTCGGTGTAGAGCAGCAGGCTCTCGCCGGGCCGCAGGGTGAGACGACGGGCCGTGAGCCTGGGCGGGATGCCGATGCCGAGGAGCCCGCCCGGCGCCTCGACGCCGCTCACCACGTGGTCGGCGTCCAACAGCAGCGGAGGGGTGTGCCCGGCGCGGACGAGCTGGATGGCGAGGCCGTCGGCGCCCGGTGTCAGATGCCCGTGGACGAGGGTCACGAAGCCGTTGTTCTGGTGGGCGAAGCGGTCGTTCAGGGCCTTGTCGACGGCCTTGACGACGTCGACGGGGTCCTCGAGCAACCCCGCGACGGCGCGGGCGGTGTGGCGCACCAGGGCGGTCGTGGTGGCGGCGAGGGCCCCGCGCCCGCAGACGTCGCCCAGGACGAACGCCCAGCTGCCGTCGCCGCGGGGGAAGACGTCGTAGAAGTCGCCGCCGATGTCCAGTCCCTCGCCGGCCGGGTGGTAGAAGGCGGCGAGCTGGGCGCCGGGGATGTCCGGCAGGTCGGGCAGCAGCAGGCCGGACTGGAGGTCGCGGACGAGTGCGGCACGTTGCGCGTACTGGCGGGCGTTGCGGGCGGCGGAGGCGGCCCGGCGGGCGAGTTCCTCCGCCAGGGTGACCCGGTGGCCGTCGAAGGAATGCCCCCGGGTGAACAGCAGGGTGAAGGCGCCGAAGGGACGCCCCCGGTCCAGGAGGGGCACGCAGACGTAGCCGGTGACACCGAGGGCGCTCCAGGGGCCGGGGCTGCTGGGGGCCCGGCGTGACACCTCTGCCGTGCCGGAGGCGAGCACGCGGGCGACGGCGTCGTCCTCGGCGTCGTGGACCGGTGTGTGGGAGAGGAGCAGATCGCGTGCGCCCGCGTCGGCGGCGGCGGCCGCGACCCGCCGTACGCGCCCGGCCTCGACCACGTCGACCGCGGCCAGGGGCGCGAGGGCCGGGGTGGACAGGGAGGCCAGCCGTTGCAGGGTCTGCGTCTCGTCCAGCCGGCCCGCCAGGGCGGTGCCGGCGGCCAGCAGGAAGGCGAGGTCGTCGCGGGCGGCCTTCTCCCGCGCGTCCGCGGCCCGCCGGGCCTGTTCGGCCTGGTGGCGTTCGATGGCCAGGGCGGCGGTGTGGGCGAAGACACGGGCCAGGGCGAGGTCGGTGTCCTGCGGGGCTCTCGGGGTGCGCAGGTACATGGCGAAGGTACCCAGCAGCCGGCCGTCGCGGGCGAGGATCGGCGTCGACCAGCAGGCGGCCAGTCCCGCCCGGCGGGCCAGACCGCGGAAGTCGTCCCACAGAGGGTCGGTGGCTATGTCGCTGACGATCACGTGCCGGCGCCGGTGGGCGGCGGTGCCGCAGGAGCCGACTCCCTCGCCGGTGGCGATGCCGTCGATGGCCCGGTTGTAGAAGCCGGGCAGGCTCGGGGCCGCCCCGTGGCGCAGGTGACGGCCGTCCGCGTCGGCCAGCAGTACCGAGACGAGCACCTCGGGGGACAGTTCCTCGATCGTGCGCCACATGCCGTCCAGGACCTCCGGCAGCGGCGCCTGGCGGGCGATCTGCTCGAGCAGCGCGCGCTGCTCGGCGGCGAGTCTTCGCGCCTGTCTGACCTGGGTGGTCTCCACGCCGATCATCCGCACGCCGATGACGTTGCCGGCGGCGTCGCGGCGCGCCTCGTAGGTGAAGTCGAAGTAGGCCTCGCGGGCGTCCGGGCCGATGGTGACGCGGGCGCCGCGGCCGACATGACGTTCCCCCGACCGGTGGACCCGGTCCAGCAGTTCGATGAATCCCTGGGCGGTCAGCTCCGGCATGAGGTCCGCCAGGGCCACACCGGTGCGTTCCCGCTGGCCGCCGCCGATCGCCGCGAAGAAGGCCGGGTTCGCCGCCTCCAGCACATGGGCGGGGCCGGCCATGGAGGCGAACAGCGCGGTCGACGTGCCGAACAGCACCGACAGGTCCTCGTCCGTCCCGCCCACCGCGCCGAGGTCGCGCGCTCCGTACGCCGTCCGCCGATCACGGTCAGCCGTCATCCCGCCCCCTCGTCAGCGTCGGCTCCGGAGCCCGGACGGCCGTCTTCGCGCGCGGCATCGGTCGATGCCTCACCCAGTGTCATATGCGCCCGATGCCCCGATCCACGCGTGCCGGGGGCGGCACCGGCTGGTACGCGGTCCCACCGGTGCCGGGTTCGCCGCCCGCCCCGCCCCCCCTCTCGGCGGACCGGTGCCGACCCGTCGAGGAGCCGATGCCAAGGAAGTACCGTACGGGAGGCGGACGCGCACGGCCACCGGGGTGACCTGCGTCGACGGCCGCGGCGACCGCCGCTCACGCGGACCGGACCAGCGGTGTCCCGGAACGTGGGAGAGTCGGGGGGCAGCCCCCGGGAACCGGGCCGTCCGGGCAGGTGCACGGGGCGCCGGCCGGGGCACGAGGGGGTGGCGGGCCCGGTCGTGCACGACGTACGAATGATCACACCACGATCTGGCGGGTACCGGAAGTGAGGGAGCGGCGGATGGCTGGACGGGACGACACGGAGCGGGGGCCCTCGGCCCGTGCCGGCGTCTTCTCCGCCGACGAGGTCATCGGCGCTGACCTGGCCGCCGTGGACTGGGCCGCCACGCCTCTGGGGCCCCCGGAGGAATGGCCGCAGAGCCTGCGGACGGCCGTGAGCATCCTGCTGTCGTCCCGCTTCTCGATGTGGATGGCGTGGGGGCCCGAGCTGACGTTCTTCTGCAACGACGCCTACCGCCGCGCCACGCTCGGCCACAAGTACCCCTGGGCCCTCGGCCGCCCGGCCCCCGAGGTGTGGGCCGAGGTCTGGGACGACCTCGACCCGCGTGTCCGCTCCGTGATGACCACGGGCGAGGCCACCTGGGACGAGGCGCTGATGCTGTTCCTGGAACGGTCGGGATACCCGGAGGAGACATATCACACGTTCTCCTACAGCCCGCTGCGGGACGACTGCGGCGCCGTGGTGGGCATGCTGTGCGTGGTCAGCGAGGAGACCACACGGGTCGTCGGTGAGCGGCGCATGACCACGCTGCGTGACCTCGGCTCCGATCCGAGCGTGGTGCGCACCGAGCAGGAGATGCTGGAGTTCGTCGCCCGCCAGCTCGCCCGCAATCCGCGGGATCTGCCGTTCACCTGCACCTACCTCTTCCAGGACGACGGTTCGGCGCGGCTGGCGGCCGCCACGGGGATCGAGGAGGGCCATCCGGCCGCACCCGTGGTCCTGCCGAGCGGTGACCCCAAGGCCGTCTGGCCGGCGGGGCGGCCGGCCGACGGGCAGTCCGTGCGGGTGCCGCTGAGCGGCCCGCCGTACGACCGCCTGCCGTCCGGCGCCTGGCCCCAGCCGCCGGCGCAGGCCCTGGTGGTGCCCCTGCTGAGACAGGGCGAACCGCCGTACGGATTCCTGGTGGCGGGGCTCAACCGGTTCCGGCCGCTGGACGACACCTACCAGGGCTTCGTCGAGCTGGTCGCGGGCCACGTCGCGGCCGGTATCGGCAGCGCGCGCGGGTACGAGGCGCAGCAGCGCCGGGCCGAGGAACTGGCCGAGCTGGACCGGGCGAAGACGGCGTTCTTCTCCAACATCAGCCACGAGTTCCGCACCCCGCTGACCCTGATCATGGGGCCGGTCGACGAACTGCTCACCGGGCGGAACCACGACCCCGGACTGGGCGAGCGGCTGGAGGTCGTCCGCCGCAACGGGCTGCGCCTGGGCAAGCTCGTCAACGCGCTGCTGGACTTCTCCCGCATCGAGGCCGGCCGGATGCAGGCGACGTACGAGCCGGTGGACCTGGCAGCCGCCACGGCGGACCTGGCCAGTGTCTTCCGCTCCGCCATCGACAAGGCGGGGCTGGCCTTCGAGGTGGACTGCCCGCCCATGGACCAGCCGGTGTACGTCGACCGCGGCATGTGGGAGAAGGTGATACTCAACCTGCTGAGCAACGCGCTGAAGTTCACCTTCGAGGGCACCATCCGGGTCACCGTGCGCACGGAGGACGGCGGGGCCCGGGTCACCGTCTCCGACACCGGCATAGGGGTGTCCGCCGAGGAGATGCCCAGGCTGTTCGAACGGTTCCACCGGATCGAGAACGCGCGCGCCCGGTCCCACGAGGGCAGCGGTATCGGCCTGGCCCTCGTCAGGGAACTGGTCGGCCTGAACGGCGGGACGATCACCGCGGACAGCACCGAGGGTCAGGGCACCGCCTTCACCGTCCGGCTGCCGTTCGGTACGGCGCACCTGCCCGCCGGCAGCGTGGCCCCGGCGGACGGCGGGGCCACGGTGTCCGCGGCCGCCGACCCGTACGTGCAGGAGGCGCTGCGCTGGCTGCCGGGCGCCCCCTCCTCCGGGGCGGCCCAGGCCCTGGCGGCGGCATCGGAGAGCGCCCCCGGCCACCGCGCGGCCGGACGTGTCGTGGTCGCCGACGACAACGCCGACATGCGGGAGTACCTGGCACGCCTGCTGTCGGGCGCCGGGTACCGGATCACGGCCGTCACCGACGGGATGAGCGCGCTGGACGCCGTGCGGGCCGATCCGCCCGACCTCGTGGTCAGCGACGTGATGATGCCGGGCCTGGACGGGCTGGCCCTGGTGGCGGCGCTGCGGACCGACCCGCGGACCGCTTCGGTGCCGGTGCTGCTGCTGTCGGCCCGCGCCGGGCAGGAGGCCTCCATCGAAGGCCTGCAAGCGGGTGCCGACGACTATCTCGTCAAGCCGTTCGCCGCCGCCGAGCTGCTGGCCCGGGTCCGCGCGAACGTGGAACTGGCGCGGCTGCGCACGCATCACCTGCGGTGGCGCAACGCCCTGATCGACTCCCTCCAGGAGGCCTTCTTCGTCTGTGACGAGGAGGGCACCGTCATCGAGACCAACGCGGCGTTCACCGACATGCTCGGCTACCCTCCCGAGGGCCTGCCCTACCGACCCGTGCATCCCTGGTGGCCCGACCCCGACACGGACCCCGACGGGTACCGGCAGGCCGAGGCCGCCTTCGGGCGGCTGACGGGCAGCAGCGCACGCAGGACGAACGCCCTGCCCATGCGGCACCGTGACGGGCATCAGCTGTGGGTGAGCGCGACGTTCAACCAGGCCGAGGACCCCGACACCGGACGCCGGATGACCGTGGGCACGTTCCGGGACGTGACCGCGGAGCACTACGCCATCCAGCGGGAGACCGCTCTGGCGGCCCTGAGCACGCGGCTCTCACAGGCCACCAGCCTGTCCGACGCGCTCACGGGCGCCCTGCACGAGCTGAAGCAGCTGTGGCGGGCCCGGACCGTCCTGGCCGGCATCTTCGGCCGGCACGGTGAACCGGCCGTGACCGGTACCGACCCGTCCCTGTCCTGGCCGTCCCTGTCCGCCGGGCGCAGAAGTTTCCTGGAGCGGCTGCGGCAGCAGCCCACGCTCACCCCGGTCACCGCCCCGGGCGGGGCCGGGATCCTCCTCGAACACCCGCACGGCCCGCTGACGCTCTGGGTCGACCTGGGCGAACGCCGGCCCTTCACCGGCGAGGACCAGCTGCTGCTGACCCTGCTGGCCGGGCATCTCGCCCAGGGGCTGGTCCGTGTCCACCAGATCGACCAGCAGCGCGAGACGGCCATCGCCCTCCAGCGGGCCATCCTCGGACCGGCGCTGCTCCCCGACGGCTTCGCCGTGCGCTACGAACCCGCGACCCGGCCGCTCGAGGTCGGCGGCGACTGGTACGACACGGTGCCCCTGCCCGACGGCCGCATCGGCATCGTCGTCGGCGACTGCGTCGGTCACGGTCTGACTGCGGCCAGCGTCATGGGGCAGATGCGCAGCGCGTGCCGTGCCCTGCTGCTCCAGGAGCCGAGCCCCGCGCGGACGCTGATGGCGCTGGACCAGTTCGCCGCCGGTATCCCGGGCGCCCTGTGCACCACCGTCTTCTGCGGTGTGCTGGAACCGGCGACCGGACGGCTGGTCTACTCGAGCGCGGGACATCCGCCCGGGGTCCTCGCCCACCCGGACGGCACCGTCCAGCTGCTGGAGGAGGGCCGTGCACTGCCCTTGGCGGTCCGCCCCGGCCGGGCGCGTCCGGAGGGGGTCCGGACGATGCCGGGCCGTTCCACCCTGCTGCTGTACACCGACGGACTCGTGGAGCGGCGGCGCCGTTCCCTGGCCGCCGGCATCGAGCAAGCCGGCCAGGCCGTCCAGGAGGGCAGGGACACGGCGGTGGAGGAACTGGCCACGCAGATCATGAAGCGCCTGGAACCGGACGGCGGATACGAGGACGACGTGGCGCTGCTGCTCTACCGTCATCCCGCGCCGCTCCAGGTGACGTTCCCCGCCGAGTCCGCGCGGCTCGCCTCGGTGCGCCAGGCCCTGCGCGACTGGCTCGACCAGTGCGGACTGCCCCGGCACACCGTCCAGAACATCATGGTCGCGGCGGGTGAGGCGTGCGCCAACGCGATCGAACACGGGCACCGGGACGGCCCCGGGGGGACCATCCGGCTGAGCGGGCTGGCCCACACGCACGACCTGCTGCTCACCGTCACCGACACCGGCCGGTGGAAGGTTCCGCAGCCCGAGCTGAACCCGCACCGCGGACGCGGACTGAAACTGATGCGGGCGCTGATGCAGCAGGTCACCGTCACACCCGGCCCGAACGGCACCGTCGTCGAGATGCAGACGAGGATCACCTGATGACCATCCCGCTCACGCTGACCCGGGCGCGGCGCGCCGACGGCACGTCCGTGCTGACGGTGGTCGGCGAGATCGACCAGAGCAACGCCGGCACGCTGGCCGCGGCCCTCGACGGGATCGGCGGACCTGTCGTCGTGGATCTGGCCGGGGTGGAATACCTCGACAGCGCGGGCCTGAACGTGCTGTTCGCCCACAGCACCCGGCTGGAACTGATCGCGCCGTCCCTGCTGGCCCCGCTGCTCAGTATCTCGGGCCTGACCGAGCTGGTCCCGGTGCACGCGGCGAAGGACTGCGCGCCGGACGCTCCCCCGCCGTGACCACGGCCGGCGTGCGGGCGCGGTGCTCACGCGAGGGGGCGCGCGTCAGTCGGAGGAACGGTGCGGACGTCAGAGCGACGGGGTCTTCCCAGGTGTGAGGGTCATGACGGAGTCGAGCCCGAGAATGGTGAACATACGGAGCAGGCCGTCATCGAGTCCGGTGACGCTGAGGGAGCCACCCAGGGTGTCCAGCCGCTGGTACCAGCCCACCAGGGCGCTGACACCGGTGGAGTCCATGTGCTGCGTGCGTGAGGCGTCGAGAACCAGGTGACGGCACCCGGCGTCGATCAGGCCGTCGACCGCCGTCCGGAGCGAGGATGTCGTGTACAGATCCACGTCCTCGGGCAGTTCCGCCCTCGTCCGGTCGCCCTGACTCCCGGTGATGTGCAGCAACGTCCCACCTCCCCGTCCCGTGCGGTGCCCGCTGTCGGGTACCCAGGCTACCCGGCGGACACCCGGCCGACTTCCGCACCGCACGCCCCGGACGGCCCGGGGCCCCGGGAGCGCGCCTCCGTCGGCCGCCCCGGCGACCTGGGCCCGCTGCCTCGCGCGCGTGCCGACCGATCCGTGCCGTGGACGCCCGCGGCGGTCGCGGAGCCGTACGGGATCGTTCCGCTTCGTTCCACTGGGTTCCGGCGCCTCACGGCCGGGCCGCACGTACAGCCCGGCCGGGCGCAGGCCGAGCCCGCCACCCCGGGCGGCGAACACCTCCTCGAACACCGGGGCGCCCGTCACCGAGCCCGGTGGTGATCGCTCCTGTCAGCGTCGACACGCACAGCAGGGCGATCAGCCCCAGCAGCATCCAGCGGCCGCGGTGCTCGCGACACGCCTCGCCGACGGCCTGTTCATCCTTTCCGGAGCGGCCTCGCGGCCCGGTGGCCGGCGGGCCGCGCGC
The DNA here is from genome assembly GCF_040637655.1 of Streptomyces sp. NPDC028722. Lineage (NCBI taxonomy): Bacteria > Bacillati > Actinomycetota > Actinomycetes > Kitasatosporales > Streptomycetaceae > Streptomyces > Streptomyces sp. NPDC028722. The sequence continues at coordinate 161,523 of NZ_JBEZWU010000014.1, read as the reverse complement.
CCGCGACGACCGGAAAGTCCCCTTCCGTCCGCCGATTTGGCGCGGTACGGACTTCAAGGGCCGGTTCCGCGTGTGGTGAAGTCGTCAAGTGTGGGTACCGGCAGGACGACGCGACGCGACTTCCCGGAGGGGTGACGATGGGTTCGGTAAGTCAGCTACGGCAGTTGAGGGCCGTGTACGCAGGTGGTGTGGCGGCCTGGTCCTTCTGTCTGCTGTGGGAGATGGTCCGGGACGACGGGTCGGCGCGGCAGACGGTGGTGCTGCTCGGGCTGCTCGCCGTCTTCCTCGTCGCGCTGCTGTGGTCGACCTGGCGCCTCTGGGAGGCCGGGCCGCGCCGCTCCGGGAGCCGGGCGGAGGTCCTGTTGACCACGCGGGCCGACCAGGTCTGACGGCGCGCGGGCGGCGTTCCCGCCGGCCCGGGCATCGCCCGTCGCAACCGTGGAAGAAGGGCCCCATGACTTCACTCACGGAACAGCAGAACGCCGCCGACTTCTACGACTTCGAGACCGCCCTGACGGAGGAGGAACGCGAAGTCCTCCTCCGCACAAGGGCGTTCATGCGGGACGAGGTCCGGCCGCTGGTGGCCGAGCACTGGGCCGAGGGCACCTTCCCCGAGGAGCTGATCGGCCGTTTCCGTGCGAGCGGGCTGGCCGGGCTGGCCTACGAGGGGTACGGCGATCACGGTCCCGCCGCCAGCCATCTGCTGACCGGGATGATGGCGATGGAGATGAGCCGCGTCGACGCCTCGGTCGCCACCTTCTTCGGCGTCCACAACGGACTGGCCATGTACGCCATCCACCTGGGCGGTGACCGGGCCCAGCGTGAGCGCTGGCTGCCGGGCATGGCCAGGATGGACACCATCGGGGCGTTCGCGCTCACGGAGCCCCTCGACGGTTCCGACATCGCGGCCGGTATGCGCACCACCGCCCGGCGCGAGGGTGACACCTGGGTGCTCAACGGTGCCAAACGCTGGATAGGCAACGCCACGTTCGCCGACCACGTCGTCGTCTGGGCCCGGGACGTCGCCGACGACCAGGTCAAGGGGTTCGTCGTCGACAAGGGCACGGAGGGCTTCACGGCGGAGAAGATCGCCCACAAGGCGTCGTTGCGCATCGTCGAGAACGCGGACATCACCCTCACCGACGTCCGGGTGGCGGAGGCCGACCGGTTGCAGAACGTGTCCTCCTTCCGGGAGGTCGCCGAGATCCTGCGGGCCACGCGCAGCGGGGTCGCCTGGCAGGCGCTCGGCGTCATGATCGGCGCGTACGAACTGGCCCTGCGCTACGCCACGGAGAGGCAGCAGTTCGGCCGGCCCCTCGCGGGCTTCCAGCTCGTGCAGGACCTGCTGGTGAAGAGCCTGGGGAACATCACGTCCAGCTGGGGGATGCTGTTGCAGCTCGCCCGGTTGCAGGACGCCGGGGTTTTCCGGGACGAACACTCGGCACTGGCCAAAGCGCATGTCACCGGCCGTATGCGCGAGGTGGTGGCCTGGGCGCGGGAGATCTTCGGGGGCAACGGCATCGTCCTGGACTACGACGTCGCGCGCTTCTTCGCGGACGCGGAGGCCATCTACTCCTTCGAAGGCACCCGGGAGATGAACACGCTGATCGTCGGCAAGGCGATCACCGGGGAGAGCGCCTTCGTCTGACCGGCGCACGTACGGGATCCCGACTTCCGCCAGCAGGACGGCGGTTGCGCGCCGGACGCGGTCCGTTCCCGGAGAGCGGGAATGTCTGCGACAGCAACCGCTGGCACCGGCGCCTGCGCGCGATGACGCCGCGCTGAGCGCCGGTGGACCGGCCCGGGCACCCCGGTAGCGGACACGGCCGGGGTGCCGGACGCCTTCTCGTGCCGCTCAGTGTCTGCGGCCCCGGGCCGTCCAGCCGCTGCCCACCCCCGCGAGGTGCAGGGCGAGCACGGTCAGCCCGAGGAGCATGATGTTCGTCGAGGTGAAGGTGTCGTTGGTCGAGATGTCAGCCGCGTTGATCAGGAAAGCGATGAAGAACAGGACCGCCGAGACGATGGCCAACATGATGCTGATCCCTTCGATGCCGGATGGTGACGCACTCAGTGCACTGCGGATGCCCCTGACGGGACCGGCCACACCCTGACGGCCGGTGGGGGCGGGGGACGTCGTTCGTCCGCCGCCCCGGCGGGGGGACGGGGTGTGCGAGGGCGGTTCAGTCGCGGCGCGCGTCGACGTCGCCGTTGACCGTGGTCAGCTTCATCGCGGGCTCGTGGCCGGCGTTCCGGGTGGGAACGTCCACGGTGGTACGGCCGTTGGCCGTGGTGGCGGTGACCCGGTAGGCGGGGCTGTCGTGCGGAACGGTCACGCCGACCGAGCCGTTGGTGGTCGTCGCCGTGACGGCCGTCGGCGCGGAGCCGCAGGAGAGGGTCACGTCCCCGTTGGTGGTCGCGGCCGTCAGCCGGCGTGCGTCGAGGGCGACGGCGCGCACCGAGCCGTTGCGGGTGGCCAGCCGCGACACGGCCCCGCTCCGGCCGGAACGGGTCACCGTGACATCGCCGTTGACCGTCGTCAGGTCCAGGCCGGCGGCGACTCCCGCGGCGTCGATGCCGGCGTTGCGGGCGGTCACCGTGACGCTGACACCGTGGGGGACGCGCACCTCGGGCATGCGGGGGCAGGGCGTGTCGTCCGGGCTCCGGTCCGCGCAGGACAGGTCGAGGACCCAGGTGCCGTCGTGGTGGGACCAGTGACGGTCGGCGTGGCCGACGTGGTCGTCCACGGTGACCCGGTGGCCGTCGGCCGGACGTAGCCTCAGTCCGTTCTCGCTGGTGATGACAAGGGTGTCGCCCAGCGCGCCGGGCGCCGGTCCTGCCTCCGCCGTCCCACCGCCGGTCGCCCGGTGTTCGCCGCCGCAGGAGACGGCCAGGGGCAGCAGCGCCAGGGCGACGGTCAGGCGGGGCAGGCGTCTTGTCGTGGTCACCTTCATGTGCCTTCGGGTGCCCCGGGGTGGACCCGCCATGACCGTGCGGTGCCCGGCCCCTCTTCCTGGTCCCCGTTCTTCCGGTCGTGTACCTCGGTCGTCGTGGCCCGGGCGCCCTGGGCCGGACGGGCACCGGCCGGTGGCACCGCCGGACCCGCCGGGCCGAGCCGGCGGCTCCCACCACCCGGCCGCCGGCTCGGCCGTACGGATGGGACTCGTGTGCCGAGGGCCGCGATCCCGGGGAACCCCGGATGTGCGCGCCCATGGTGGGACCATGTCCCCTTCTCAGCACCCAGGTACGTCACGGCCACCGGGGCGGGAGGTTGCCTCATGATGAGCGCGCCACCGCCCCCGGGAGGGGACGCCGGTGACGGCCGCTACGGCGAGGATCTCTTCGCACCGGAACGCCCCGGGGAGGCCGCGCGGATCGACGCCGCCGCGCTCGTCTACGACCCGGTGACCACGCGCCGCCTGCGTGCCCTGGGCGCCGGGCCGGGCAGCCGCTGCCTCGACGTGGGTGCCGGCACGGGGACCGTGGCGCGCTGGCTGCTGGAGGAGGCGCGGGTCGACGAGGTGGTCGCCCTGGACCGGGACACCGGCCAACTCGACGTCGCCGCGAACCCCCGGCTGCGGGTGGTCACCGGCGATCTCACCGACGAGAGCCTGCGGCTCGGCGGCTTCGACCTCATCCACGCCAGGTTCGTCCTGATGCACCTGCCCCAGCGCCGCGGGCTCGTCACGCGGCTCGTGCGATGGCTCGCTCCCGGGGGCCGGCTGCTGCTGGGCGACGCCCTGGAGGTGCCGAACGCGCTGGACACGTCCTCCGCCTACCGGCGCACCATGGACGCCCTGTGGCTGGCGCTGCGGTCGACGATCGGCACCGACACCTCCGCCGTCCCGGCGTACCCGCACTTCCTCAGGGAGGAGGGCCTCCAGCACGTCGCCGCGGAACTCTTCGTCCCTCCGCTGGTCGCGGGCGGTCCCCTGGCCCGGTTCTGGTCCGAGACGTGGAGCCGGATGCGTCCCGCCCTGGAGGAGACCGGCCTGGTGGACGCCGCGGTCATCGACGAAGCGCTCGCCTACCTGGCCTCGCCCCGGCTGGCCGAGCTGGGCCCCGGCATGGTCATGGCCTGGGGGCAGCGGCCCTGACACGGTCATGGCCTGGGGGCGGCGGCACGGCCGTCGGCCTCCGTGCCGGGTCACCCGGGATCAGCGCCTTGGCCCGCGGCGCGGTCCGCTCACCGGCGGGCGCGTCGAAACGGGGCTGCCCGGACCCGGCGGCCCGCGCGGCCCGGTACCGCTCGGCGTCCGGCAGGCCCGCGCGACCGGGCACTGAGCGGCACGCACTGAGCGGCACCGGGCCGTGCCCTCACGGCGTGCGCGGACGGGCCGCCACCGGCAGCCGCGCCGGCACGGCCGGCCCGTGCGGGTTCCGGCCGGCGTCCGGGCCGGGCGGGTGCGCGCGGTGCAACCACTTCCGGTAGGCCGGCGCCTCGAGGGCCGCCGCCCAGTAGGCCGTCTCCAACTCCGGGTAGACATCGTCAAGTTCGTCCTCCGTACGGGCCGCCAGGAGGAGCCGTACCCCTATCGGGTCGCCCGCCAGGGGGCGGATCGCCAGATCGGTGCGGGGAGGGGCGGTCGGCTGGCTGACCGTGACCACCTCGCCGATCGCGGCCAGCGAGTAGGCGGTGAGGTAGTCACCGTGCAGGATCTCGGAATCGAGGCCCGCGGCCCGCAGCACCCGGCACAGGGCGTCCCACTCGCCGTCGACCGTGGAGTCGATCATCCAGCGGTCGCCGGACAGGTCGGCCAGGCTCACCTCCGTCCGCACCGCCGCGCGATGGTCCGCGGCGAGCGTGACGAACTGCGGTTCGCGTTCGACGAGCACGCGCAGGCACAGGCTGGACGGAACACGCAGCGGACTGCCCTCGACCTCGTGCACGAACGCCATGTCGAGGCGGCCGGCGGCGACCATGCCGAGCAGGGCATTGGCGGACACGTTCATCTCCAGCGCCGGCTCCACGCGCGGAACCCGTGCGCGCAGCAGGCGCAGCCAGCCCGGGATGGCCCGGCTCGCCGTGGCCCCGATGCGCAGCTGGAATCCCCCGGCGGCACGGGCGGCGGCGGTCCTGGTCTCCGTGACGAGTGCCGCGAACTCCGCCACCAGCGGCCTGGCCCGGCTCAGCACGGCCAGCCCCAGCGGGGTCGGCCGGCAGCCGGTCCGGGCCCGCACGAAGAGCTGCGCACCGAGAGCCCGTTCGATGCGCGCCAGCTGTGTGCTCAACGACGGTTGCGCCAGGCCGAGTTGCCGTGCCGCTTTGTGCAGACTGCCGGTGTCGGCGATGGCGCAGAGGACGCGCAGATGCCTCACCTCTAGCTCCATGGGGGGAGCGTAAGGGGGCGTGCGGCCCCGCACCAGATGTTCAAGTTCCAACGAAAGTGGACGAGTCGGCCGCCGATAGCCTCGCGCAATCCCCGATTGCCATCATCCGCCGTCCCGTTGGCCTGCCCGAGACTCACTGGCAACCGATCGTTCAACCCCACAGGACGAGTAGGAGCCCCCCATGACGTCGTTCCGCACCAGCACCGGGCCGAAGAACAGACGACTGCTGGCCCTCGCGCTCGGTGTCGGTCTGGCCTCCGCCGCGCTCGGCACCGCGAGCCCGGCGAGCGCCCAGAACACCGCCACGACACCGGCCCACTCCGCCACCGCCGGCTACGTCGGCTCGGGCGAGAAGACCGGCAACAAGGCGTTCTTCGACGCCGTACTGAAGTCGGTCGCCAAGAGGCAGGCCGCCCACCCCTCCCTCCAGTCGGTGACCGTCTACTACAACACCGCCCAGGCGCCGAGCTTCCGCTCCCAGATATCGAGCGCCGCCTCCATCTGGAACAGCTCCGTGTCCAACGTCAAGCTCCAGGCGACGACGGGCAGCGCCGACTTCACCTACTACGAGGGCAACGACTCGCGCGGGTCGTACGCCTCCACCGACGGCCACGGCAGCGGTTACATCTTCCTGGACTACACGCAGAACCGGCAGTACGACTCGATCCGGGTCACCGCTCACGAGACCGGCCATGTGCTGGGCCTGCCGGACCACTACAGCGGCCCGTGCAGCGAGCTGATGTCGGGCGGCGGCCCCGGCACCTCCTGCACCAACCGGTACCCGAACAGCACCGAGCGCGCCCGCGTCAACCAGCTGTGGGCCAACGGCCTCACCAAGGCCCTCGCGCAGGTGGCGAAGACCGGCTGACCCGGTGCACGAGCGGGCCGGTCTCCCCCACGGGCCGGCCCGTCACGGCGGTGCGGACCGCGGCGCCGATCCGCGGTCCGCACCGCCCCCGTGCACGACGGCAGGGGCCCGGCCTTCGTTCGATGAAGGCCGGGCCCCTGCGTCGAGAAGTGTCCGACGTGACCGGCAGGCCCCGCGGCCCGGCCTCACGTCCACGGCACGGCATTGCGCGTGGCATCCGCCCGCGTGTGCCTGCCATGCGTCAGAAACGACCCTGGGTGAGGCGCGTGAGCGGTCCGTGCGTGTGACGCTCGGCTCGGCGGCCCATCGCGTACGACGCCACGGTCATCGCGGTCAGGCCCGCGCTGACGCCGGCGGCGACCAGCTTGCGGTGGGCGACCACCGTCCAGGCCGTCTTGGCGGTGGCCGCGACCTGGCCCGACGCCGTGACCAGCGCCTGACGCCCGGTCTCGACGCCCCGGGCCGCCGTACGGACGGCGCCGCTCGTCACCTCCGCCGTCCGCTCGGTGCCGGCCTTCACGGCCGACGTCGCGCCGTCGGAGGCCGCCACGGCCTTCTTCGCCGCGTGACCGGCCGGCGCCGTCGCCTTGTCCGCCGTCCGCCGGGCCTTCGCGGCGGTCCGCTGCTCCTGGTCGGACTTTCTGCTCGTTCCGCTGCTCGATTCAGTCATGGGCTTCGCGTTGCCCGCCGCAGCACCGGCAAACGTGCCGGTGCGCACCCAGGAGCCGGGCGGGCGAAGGGAGATGGCGGGAAGGGCGGCCGCGGCCCGCGCGAACCGTCCGTCAGACCCCGTCGTCCGGCGGCAGGCTGGGCACGTCGGCACGGAAGAGGCTGAGCAGCAGCCCGTACGCCCGGCCACGCCCGGGGTCCCCCGGACGCGCCCCGGCGGTCATCGCGCCCGGCCTTTACGCCCCCCGCGCCCTGGCCCTCCCCCTGCCCGCGTCGGCAGGGGGCGTCTGACCTGCCGTCAACCGGCCGGGCGCTGCGGGCACCGTCGGAGGAATCCCGCCGCGCCACGGACGCTCGCCCGGTGCCGTGTGTCAGGCTGCCGCCGAGTGCCCCACTCAGCGGTCCGGGCCCGGCACAGCGCAGGAGGAAATGATCATGATGGCCGACGAAGACGCTCTCGGCTGGGACACCTCCGCCGCGGCCGACGCCTACCGCCGCCGCGACATGCGGCTGGCCGAGCGGCTGATCTTCCCCGCCGTGCTGCAACGCCTCGGCGGCGGGTCGGGCCCCGGCCGACTGGCCCTGGACGTCGGGTGCGGCACCGGCGCGGTCGCGGCGCGACTCGCCGGCACCGGGGAGTGGACGGTCCAGGCCGTCGACCCGTCGGCGGGCATGCTGGACATCGCCCGGGCCGACCGGCCCCACCCTCGTGTCTCCTACCGGCAGTTCGACGGCCGCACCCTGCGCTGGCTCGCCGACGACAGCGTCGATGCCGCCGTGTGCTGCCTGGTGTACTGCACCGACCCCGACGACGACCGGCTGGCCGGCCTCACCGCCGAGATCCACCGCGTCCTGCGCCCCGGCGCACCGTACGTCCTCGCCGACCTCAACCCGGCGGCGACCGGCGTGGCCTTCTCCATGCTGCGGCACGGCGAGCCGGACGCCGTGTACGGCGACCGCGACACCGTGGCCACGCTGCTGCGCCTGCGCGACGGCACCACGATGACGACCACCACTCACTACCGCTCCCTCGACCGCTACCGGACCCTGCTCGCCGACGCCGGTTTCCCCTCCCCCGCCGTGGACCTGCCCACGCTCCCCGCCGACGGCCCCCCGGACGAGGCTCCGGCGGAGACCCGGATCGCGCCGTACATGATCCTGACGACCCACGCCTGACCCGGCACGGGCCGGCGGGAGGCGGGTGCGAACGACAAGGAGGCCCGGACGCTTCTCGCCTCCGCCGCCGTCACTCGCCTCTGTCGTGCGGTTCCGGGCCTGGGCCGGGCGGGTCGGCGGGCCGGGGCGGGTAGTGGGTGGTGTCGTCGTCCGGCGGTGTGCCGTGACGGGGTTCGCGTGCCTTGCCGAACGCCGGATACGTGAGGGTGTCCCCCCTCCCCCACCCGAGCAGCACGGCCGCGAGGACGAACAGCAGGGTCAGGGCGGCGAAGGCCAGACCCAGCCACAGGCCCACACCGGTGCCGATGGTGGCACCCGTGAACGATGCCGCCAGCCGGCTGTACAGCTCGGCCAGGTCGGACACGTCCGCCGCCTTCAGGATGTAGACAGCCAGGAGGACGGACGACGGGACGAGTGCCGCTTCCAGGTACCGTCTGCCGGCCGTCACCGCGGCCATGACCAGCAGGGCGACCGTGGCGAACACCATGGCGACGATCAGCGCCGGTCCCGCGGTCGGGAGGTCCACCCCGAAGGCGTTCTCGCCGGCGCCCCCGCTGGTGGTCAGCCAGGGCAGGAAGAGCATGCCGAGACTCAGCAGCGCGCAGACCGCGGCAGCGGCCAGAGGCCAGTCACGTGACGTCTTCCATCGCGGGGCGAAACGGGAGCGGCGAGCCGAAGTCGTCGTCATTGCGTCCTCCTGGGGGTTCCACGACACCCGGGGGTCCGAACCCGGTCCCGGACGCGCCAAGGGCAGTGACCCGGTGGCTCCCACCCTCTCCCGCGTCCGGGGCAGCCGCACGTCGTACCGCTCTCCCGGTCCGCCGGTGTCCGTGCGCCGTGTGCGGGTGCAGGCCCCGACGTGCCGGGGTGGTCGTTGCGCCGGTGACGGGGGGGCCACCGTGGGCGGGGTGATTCTCGTTCCGGGCTGGTGGTGGGTGCGGGGTGTGGGGGCCGGTGGGCCGGGGGTGCGGGGGCCGGTGGGCCGGGGAGCGGGGGCCAGGTCTCCGCGTGGGTGTCTTCTCCGCGGCGTTCCTGCTCGCCGAGGCGGGCTCATGGCCGGGGGCCGCGGTGGTTCTCGTGGTGCTCAGCCTGTTCTACTGCATCCGGGTGACGCGCCGGATGCACAGGCTGCGGCCCGGGGCCGCACAGCTGAGCGGGGTCGAGGACGCGGGCCGAGCCGCGGGGGGCTCCTCAGAGCGGCGGGCCGTCGGGGAACGCCGCGGTACGCGGCGCCGCCCGCGTGGGGTGCCGTACGGGCGCACGCCCGCCGGTGTCAGAGGTCGAGGACGTCGAACATCGCCGAGGCGTCCGGTGCGGCGGTGCGGTCCAGTTTCTGTTCGGCCCAGATGACCTTTCCGCGCGCCGCGTAGCGGGTGCCCCAGATGTCCGCGAACTGGGAGACGAGGAAGAGGCCGCGGCCGCCCTCGTCGGTGGTGGCCGCGTGCCGCAGCCGGGGTGAGGTGTTGCTGCCGTCCGACACCTCACAGACCAGGGTCCGGCCCAGCAGCAGCCTGACGCAGATGGGCGGGGCGCCGTAGCGGATCGCGTTGGTGAGGAGCTCGCTGAGGATCAGTTCCGTGGTGAACGCCGACTCCTCCAGATGCCATTCGGCGAGTTTCCGGCTCACCTCGTTGCGTACCCGGGGCACCGCCGTGACGTCGAACGGGACTTCCCAGCTAGCGGCGCACGAAGGATCGAGGCGCCGGGTCCGGGCGACCAGCAGCGCCACGTCGTCGACAGGGTGTTCGGGCAGCATCGTCTCCACCAGGGCGCGGCAGGTCTCCTCCGGTGCGGGGTCGGCGCGGGCGATGGTCACGGAGAGCGTCTCCAGGCCCTCGTCGATGTCCCGTCCGCGGTCCTCGACCAGACCGTCGGTGAACAGGACGAGCCGGCTGCCCTCGGGCAGGTCCAGCTCGCCGGCCTCGAAGGGGTGTCCGCCGACGCCCAGCGGCGGTGACAGGGGCAGGTCGGGGAAGGTCACCCGGCCCTGGGGATCGGCGACGGCGGGTGCGAGGTGGCCGGCGCGGGAGAAGGTGCAGCGCCCGCCGACCGGGTCGTAGATGGCGTAGAGGCAGGTGGCGCCGGTGAGGGGTTCGCGGTCGTCGTCGGCGGTCGCGGTCTGCGAGTCCAGCCGGGTCACCATCTCGTCCAGGTGGCCGAGCAGTTCGTCTGGTGCCAGGTCCAGGGAGGAGAAGTTCAGCACGGCGGTGCGCAGCCGTCCCATGGTCACCGCGGCCTGTAGTCCGTGGCCCACGATGTCACCGACGACGAGCGCCACCCGGAAGCCGGGCAGCGGGATGACGTCGAACCAGTCGCCGCCCACGCCGGACTGTGCCGGCAGATAGCGTGAGGCGATCTCCAGCGCGTCCTGGTCCGGCAGGCCCAGCGGCAGCAGGTTGCGCTGGAGGGTCATGGCCATGGCGTGTTCGCGGGAGTACCGGCGTGCGTTGTCGATGGCGACGGCGGCGCGGGCCACCAGTTCCTCGGTCACGGCGACGTCCTCCTCGTCGAACGGGGGGGCGTCCGCACCGCGCCAGAAGTTGACCATGCCGAGGACCACTCCGCGCGCCCGGAGCGGCACGGTGATCAGTGAGTGGATGCCGTGCTCCAGCGCCCGCCGTGCTCCCTCGGGGTCCTGCGCGCGCCAGTCCCGGGCGGCGGCCAGGTCCGGCACGAGGACCGCTCTGCCCCGGCGCAGCGCCGCCACCATCGGGGTGTCGGCCATCACGAACCGGATCACGTCGCCGACCGGCTGGAGGGGGTGTCCGGGCTGTGAGGCGCGCAGGGCGGTGCGGCGCATCTCGTGCACCGCGCTCGAGGGCTCCTCGCCGCGCAGCACGGAGTCGAGGATCTCCACGGTGACGATGTCGGCCAGGCGCGGGACGGCCACCTCGGTCAGTTCCTCGGCCGTGCGCCGTACGTCGAGTGTGGTGCCGATCCGCATGCCCGCCTCGTACAGGAACGACAGCCGGCCCCGCGCCAGCTCGGCCTGCCCGGTGAGGGCCCTGAGGTCGGTGGTGTCACGGAAGGTGGCGACGAGCCCCTGACCGCCGCCGTAGGGGGCGGTGGGCCGGATGTTGACCGCCAGCAGCCGGTCCCCGGCCGGGATGATCTCGTCGGACACGGCCTCACCCGCCTCCAGCAGCCGGGTCAGGGCCGGTCCCAGGCCCAGTTCCCGCACGTGCCGCTGGTCGGCGTCGTCGGGGAGGTCCAGCAGACGGCTCGCCTCGTCGTTGGCGAGCAGTATCCGCCCGTCGCCGCCGACGATCAGTACGCCCTCGCGCACCGCGTGCAGCACGGCGTCGTGGTGCTCGTACATCTGGGTCATCTCGGCCGGGCCGAGCCCGTGGGTCTGCCGCAGCAGCCGGCGGCTGATCAGGGCGGCGCCGCTGGTGGCCAGCACGAGCGCCCCCGCCGCCGCGCCGAGCAGCGTGGGCAGCTGCTGGTTCAGGACGTCGCCCACGTTGGCGTACTCGATGCCGGCGGTGATCATGCCGACCACGCGTCTGCTCGCGTCCATCACCGGTACGACCGCGCGCACGGCGTCGGTCGGCCGGCCGTGGAACGTCTCGGTGAACGTCTCCCCCTCGGCGGCCCGGCCGACGCCCTGGGCCTTGGTGCCGATCAGCGCGGGGTCGGGATCAGTGAGCCGGACCCCGTGTGCGTTCAGGACGGTGACGAAGTCGACGCCGGAACCCTTCCGGGCCTGTTCCGCCGCCGCCTGCAAGCGGGCCGTGGGATCCGGTGACCGGAGCGCCAGTGCCGTGCCGGGCGCGTGTGCGAACGACTCCGCGGCGGCCAGGGACCGGTCCCTGGCGTTGCGTTCGGCGTCGTACCGGCCCTGTACGACCAGGGCGGAGGCGGCCACCGCCACCAGGACCAGCATGATCAGCGCCTGGAGCAGGAAGACCTGCGCGGCGAGGGTCCGGACGCTCAGCGAAGAGGACAGGCGGCGTCCGCGTGGCGGCCAGGGCTGCCTTCTCCTGCGGGACGGATCGGATGACCACCGGCTGCCGGGCGGCGGCGCCGCTCTCGCCCATGGCCGGCGGGAACGTCCGCTCATCTCCCTGTTCTAACACCCCCTCTCCGTGATCGGCGACCGGTGCGCCGGCCGAGGGGCCGGGCATGCCGGCGTGCGGCGCGGCCGCGAGCCCCGTGCCGATGCCCGCGCGGAGGGCCCGCGAAACATGCCGTGAGGTGGAGCAATCACCGGTGTGCCGTGGCCCGGCGCACCAGGGTGGGACTCTTGTCGAGTTCCTGTGACAGGAGTCCGTGTGCGAGGAGCACGTATCCCGAGACCTGGACATACCGGTCGGGTGTCGGAGGACGGCACCGGTACACGGGCGGGGGTGCCGGCCCCGCCGGCGTGGCTGCGGTGGCTTCCGGCCCTGTACGTCGCGGTCGTCCTGCTGCTGGAGCCCCTGACCCCGGTGGACTGGCCGGTGAGTTTCCTGCTGGTCGGTGTGTCTGTGGTGGCCGCTTTCGCCTACGGTCCCGTGGTCGTCGGCGTCGTCACCGTGTTCGCCGTCGCCCTGGAAGGCGTCCTGGCCGGTACCCCGTGCTGTGCCGGCCGGCCCGTCGGCTACCTCTGGGACCGTCACTACGTGGCCGACTACGTCTGCACCGGCCTGGTGGGCGTCCTCGGCACGATCCTGGCCGCGCACCGCATCCGCCGTGAACGCACGCTGGCCGACGTTCGGTCCGTGGCCGAGATCGCCCAGCGCGTCCTGCTCCGACCGGTTCCGCAGCGGATCGACGGTCTCGTGCTGGAGAGTCTCTACCTGTCCGCCGCCGCGGAGGCCCGCATCGGCGGTGATCTGTACGAGGCGGTCCGCACCCGGTACGGAGTCCGGCTGCTCATCGGTGACGTGCGCGGCAAGGGGCTGCTCGCGGTCGAGACCGCCGCGGCCCTGCTGGGCGCGTTCCGCGAGGCGGCGCACGACGAACCCGCCCTTCCCGCCCTGGCCGACCGGGTGGAGACGAGCATGGACCGCAGGGCGGCGCAGCTGGGCGGCGGTGAGGCGGGCGAACGGTTCGTCACCGCCGTCTTCGCCGAGATCCCCGCCGACTCCCCCGTGGTCCGCGTCGTCAACTGCGGCCATCCGCCGCCGGTGCTCATCCGTTCCGGCACCGTGGAGGAGCTGGACCGGGGCCGGTCGGCGCCGCCGCTGAACCTCGGCGTGCTGGTCGGGGAGCCGTACCACGTCGACGCGTACGCCCTGCGGCCCGGCGACCAGCTGCTGCTGTACACGGACGGCATCACGGAGACACGGGACGCGGCCGGGGCGTTCTATCCCCTGCTGCCGCGCCTGCGCTCCTGGGCCGCCCTGCCGCCACGGGACCTCCTGGAACGGCTCCACCAGGACCTGCTGGTCCACAGCGGCAACCGGCTCCGGGACGACATCGCGGCACTCGCCGTCCGCGTCCCCGCCGAGGAGCCGTCCCAGGGGCCCCGGCCCCCGGCCCGGTGACCACCGCCCCCGGCCGGCCGGTGGGTCGTCGCGGTCGACTCCCGCGCGTGTCCGCCGCCGTCGAGTCGTGTGAGGGTGCCGCCGGTTAGGCGGCGGGTGGACGGGAACCTGGTTCGCCGGGGTGTCGAGCCGGTAGGAGGAGTCCGGTGACAGCGTCGACGTCAGCGGCAGGCGGTCGCGGCCCGGACGCTCAGGAGAGCGGGTACGAGCCGGATCCGCAGCGGTGGCGTGCCCTGTGGGTCACTCTGGTGGCCGGTTTCATGAGCCTGCTCGACGTGACGATCGTGGCGGTCGCCCTGCCCACCATCCAGCGCGATCTGCACGCCTCGCCCGCGCAGGTGCAGTGGGTGGTGTCCGGGTACGCCCTGACCTTCGCCCTCGCCCTCGTCACCGCCGGCCGCCTCGGCGACGCGCTGGACCGGCGCCGTATCTTCCTGCTGGCCCTCGGCGGCTTCGTCCTCTTCAGCGCGGGCTGCGGAGCCGCTCCCGACATCACGCTGCTCGTGGCCGCCCGCCTCGCCCAGGGTCTGGCCGCCGGGTTCATGGCCCCCCAGAACTCCGCGCTCATCCAGCAGATGTTCCGCGGCGCCGAACGCGGCCGGGCCTTCGGTTTCTTCGGCGCCACCGTCGGCATATCCTCCGCCGCCGGTCCGATAACCGGGGGCACCATCCTCGCCCTCGCCTCCGGTGAGCAGGGCTGGCGGTGGATCTTCTACGTCAACGTCCCCATCGGCATCCTCGCCGTCCTCCTCGGCCGCCGCCTGCTGCCCCGCACCCGCCGCTCGGGACGGGGACACCTGGACGTGCCCGGCATCCTGCTCCTCGGTCTGGGTGTCCTCGCGCTGATGTACCCGCTGGTCCAGGCGGACTCCGGCGGCATCCACCGCCTGTGGTGGCTGTTCCCCGTGGGCGCCGCGGTCCTCGTCGGCTTCGCCCGGTGGCAGCATCGTCTCGTCGCCCGGGGCACCCAGCCGCTGCTCGACCCGCGCCTGTTCAGCACCGTGCGCGGCTACGCGGTGGGCGCCGGCATCGGCACCCTGTACTTCGTCGGCTTCAGCGGCGTCTGGCTGGTCTTCGCCCTGTTCTACCAGCGGGGCCTCGGCTTCTCCCCGCTCCAGTCCGGCCTCGCCGTCACCCCCTTCGCCATCGGCTCGGCCAGCGCCGCCGTGGTCGCCGGCCGGCTGGTGGAGCGGTTCGGCCGCCTGCTCACCGTGTGCGGCCTCACGGGTGTGATCGCCGGCTTCGGCGGCACCGCGCTGCTGCTGCGTCTCGCGCCCCTGCACAGCGCGCCGTGGATCGCCGCCCCGGTCCTCTTCCTCGGCGGCATCGGCAGCGGCTTCGTGGTCTCCCCCAACATCACCATGACCCTGCGGGACGTACCCGTGCGCATGGCGGGCGCGGCGGGCGGCGCCCTCCAGACCGGGCAGCGGCTGGGCGCCGCGCTGGGGACCGCCGCTCTGCCCGGCCTGTTCTACCTGGTGCTCGGCGGCAGCGGCGACTACCGCGGCGCCGTCGTCACCGCGCTGTGCTGCGCCCTCGCCGGCATGCTGGCCGCCCTGGCGCTCGCGCTGTTCGACCGGCAGCGCGACCGGCACGCGGACCGACCGCACCGGAAAGGTCCGGACGAGACCGCCGACGACCCGCTGCACGCCCGGCACACCTGACCGGCGTGCCACCTGGCCGCCGCCCCACCTGACCCGCGCTTCACCGGACCCCGCCGCCCGACCCGCGGAAACCCCGGCCCGGCGCGGACCCGGGCGTCGGCCGTCCGCGCCTCCCGGCCGGAGGAACAGGCCGCCGACGCCCGGCGCGCCGGATTACAGCGCGCGTTCCAGACGGTCCGCCATCAGCTTGACGAAGCGGGCCGGTTCCTTCGGCTGGCCTCCCTCGGCGAGGACCGCGAGGCCGTGCAGCAGCTCGGCGGTCTCGGCCAGTTCCGCACGGTCCTCGCGCTCCTTGTAGGCCTGGTTCAGGCCCTTGACCAGCTGGTGGTCGGGGTTGAGCTCCAGGATGCGCTTGGCGCGGGGCACCTCCTGGCCCATCGCGCGGTACATGTTCTCCAGGGCCGGGGTCAGGTCGTGCGCGTCGGAGACCACGCAGGCCGGGGACACGGTCAGCCGGGAGGACAGGCGCACCTCCTTGATGTCCTCGTCCAGCTGCTCCTTCATCCAGCCGAGCAGCCCGGCGTACTCCTCGCTCTGCTTCTCCCGCTCACCGTCGGCGGTGTCGTCGTCCTCGGCGTCGAGGTCGATGCGGCCCTTGGCGACGGAGCGCAGCTTCTTGCCCTCGTACTCGCCGACGGCGTCGGCCCACACCTCGTCGACGGCGTCGGTGAGCAGCAGCACCTCGATGCCGCGTTCCCGGAACGCCTCCATGTGCGGGGAGTTCTCGATGCTCTGCCGGGACTCGCCGGTCAGGTAGTAGATGTCGTCCTGGCCGTCCCGCATCCGCTCCACGTACTGCTTGAGGGTGGTCGGCTCGGTGTCGTCGTGCGTGCTCGCGAACGACGCGACGGCGAGGAGGGCGTCGCGGTTCTCCGCGTCGGTGACCAGGCCCTCCTTCAGCGCCGTACCGAACTCCCGCCAGAACGTGGCGTACCGGTCCCGGTCCTTGGCCATCATGTCCTTGACCGTGGACAGGACCTTCTTGGTCAGCCGCCGCCGCATCATCTCGATGTGGCGGTCCTGCTGGAGGATCTCGCGGGACACGTTCAGCGACAGGTCCGCCGCGTCCACGACGCCCTTGACGAAGCGCAGGTACGGCGGCAGCAGCGCCTCGCAGTCGTCCATGATGAACACGCGCTTGACGTACAGCTGCACGCCCCGCTTGGCGTCGCGCGTGAACAGGTCGTGGGGGGCGTGCGCGGGCAGGAACAGCAGCGCCTGGTACTCGAAGGTGCCCTCGGCCTGGAGCCGGATCGTCTCCAGCGGGTCGCGCCAGTCGTGGGCGATGTGCTTGTACAGCTCGTGGTACTCGTCCTCGGACACCTCCTCGCGCGAGCGGGCCCACAGGGCCTTCATGCTGTTGAGCGTCTCGGGTCCGGGTGTCTCACCGCTCGCGTCGGCCGTGGCGGGCGCCTCGGGCACCATCCGGATCGGCCAGGTGATGAAGTCCGAGTAGCGCTGGATGATCTCCTTGATCTTCCACGGGGAGGTGTAGTCGTGGAGCTGGTTCTCCGGGTCGGCCGGCTTGAGGTGGAGCGTGACCGAGGTGCCCTGCGGCGCGTCGTCGACCGCCTCCAGGGTGTACGTGCCCTCGCCGCGTGACGTCCAGCGGGTGCCCCGGCCCTCGCCGGCGCGCCGGGTCACCAGGGTGACCTCGTCCGCCACCATGAAGCCGGAGTAGAACCCGACGCCGAACTGGCCGATGAGCCCCTCGGTGCCGCCCCCGTCCTGCGCCTCCCGCAGTTCCTTCAGGAACTCGGCGGTGCCCGAGTTGGCGATCGTGCCGATGAGCTGCCCGACCTCCTCGTACGACATCCCGATGCCGTTGTCCCGCACGGTGAGGGTGCGGGCGTCCTTGTCGACGTCGATCTCGATGTGCGGGTCGGACACGTCGGCGTCCAGGGAGTCGTCCCTGAGTTTCTCCAGACGCAGCTTGTCCAGTGCGTCGGAGGCGTTGGAGACGAGTTCGCGCAGGAAGACGTCTTTGTTCGAGTAGACCGAGTGGATCATCAGCTGGAGCAGCTGACGGGCCTCTACCTGGAACTCGAATGTCTCGGTCGGCATGTTCGCGTGTACCTCACAGGTCCTGTTGCCGGAACTGGTGCCAGACACTGTAAAACACCACGTCACGGCGGTGGCCGGAATACGGGGCGGTGGCTGGATCCGTATCGCTCATGACCGGCGCGTCCCCGGGTACCCGACCGGCCCCGGCCCGGGTCCGCTGCGCGGGCCGACGGGCCGTCCGGCAGTCGAGCCAGACCACGGAGGCGCACAGATGAGCACGGTCAAGGAAGTGGTGGAAGTCGACGTCCCCGTCCACACCGCCTACAACCAGTGGACGCAGTTCGAGGAGTTCCCGAACTTCATGGAAGGCGTCGAGGAGGTCACCCAGCTGGACGCCAGCACAATCACTGGACCACGAAGGTCGCCGGAGTACGCCGGGAGTTCGACACCGAGATCGTCGACCAGCTGGCCGACGAGCGCATCACCTGGCGCACCACCACCGGCGACACCCGGCAGAAGGGCACGGTCCGCTTCGAGCGCCTCGACGACTCCCACACCAAGGTCGAGCTGGTGATGGAGGTCGAGCCCAGTGGAGCCGCGGAGAAGGTCGCGGACATGGTCGGCACGATCGACCGGCGGGTCAAGGGCGACATGCGGCGGTTCAAGCAGTACATCGAGGAGCGCGGCACGGAATCCGGCGCCTGGCGCGGTCGCGTCCGCCCCGGCGACCCCGGCCCCGCCCTCTGACCACCCCACCCGGGACAGGCGCCGTCGGTGTGGCCCCACCCCGGGTCAGGGGCCCCCGTCGGCGCCTACCCGCGTCCACGCCGCGTCGCCGGAGATCCCGGCCGGGCTGCGAACGCCGGGCTCGGCAGCAGGCTCCCCCGCCCTCGGCGGCATCCGCCGGCGGATCCGGTCCGGGACCGTGGGCTGGAGGTCGCTCGGGGGTGTCAGGTCGCCGGGACGACCTCGTGGCCCGCAGACCGCAGGACGTCGGCCGCGTCGTCGTACCTGTCGGTGGGGACGAGGACGAGGTCGGAGTGGTAGGTGGAGGTCACGAACACCGGGATCCCCGCCGAGCCCAGCGGCCCGACCACGGCGGCCAGCATGCCCGGCAGGTCGAGGCCGTGGGGGTCGTCGCCGTACAGGCCGGCCCAGTGTTCCTCTTCGCCGGAGGCGTCGGCAGTGACCTCCCGGAGAACGGTCAGACCCTCGGGAGCGCGTACGACCGCGTACCAGTCGTCATCGGCGAGCCGCGCTCCACCGGAGACGTGCTCGATCCGGAATCGGGCGGGCAGTGTCAGGAGTTTCCGGCGGGGAGGAGTCATGCGGCGAGCGTAGCCGTGCCGTTGCTCCCGCCGGCGAGCCGTTCAGCTCGGCTCCCACCGCTTCGGGGGAGGCGGCGGGCCCTCCAGCGCGCCGCGGAGCTTGTCCTTGATGCTCTTCGGCGGAGCTTCCTTCTCCTGCGTCGTGTGCATGAGGCGGGCCGTGGTCACCCGTATGTGACATTCGCGGTGCCGCTGCCGGAGGAGCACCACCCAGGCGCCGTCCTGGGTGAGGAGGGCGTGTCGCGCCGGTTCGTCCCCCGGCCGGGCATGGCGTGCCAGCGTGTCCGGCAGGTGGTGCAGGGCCGCGTCCTCGGCCGCCTCGACCGCCCGCGCCTCGTCGCCCTCGACGGGGTGAACGCCCGTCAGCATCCACCGGTGCAGCTTGAGCGACGTGCCGTCGACACGCTCCGTCACTCTCGTGTCCTCCTCGATGAGGACGTACCACTCAGCAGTCATGCCCGATGCCTGTCTGTCTTGGCGTTCACCTCTGCGCATCCTGCCATGTTGATCATCCGCGGCGGACGTCAGTGCCGGGCGGGCAGGACCTGGACGGTGTCTCCGACGGCGCGCTCGCCGGTGGCGTCGGACGGCTGGTTGACCAGCGTGCCGTTCACGGCCATCGCGGTGGAGCCGCCGCCGTCGAGGTTCATCGCCTGTACGGCACCGAGCGACTTCATGAACACGGCGGCTTCGTGGAGGGTGAACCCCTCGCTGCCGTTCGTCAGCCGCCCGTCGGCCGTCACGAGGAGCAGCCGGCCTCGCCTGTCGATGCCCGCCAGGGTGCGGGGCTGACGCACGTCGGCCCACGCGTAACCGAACGACGTGTCCGCGGGGTCGACGACTCCCTCGGCGGCGGCGTCGATGTCGACGCGGCCGTTGCGCACCAGCGTCGGGGCCGCGCTGACGAGGGAGTCGCCGCCGTGGAGCGTGATCCGCCCGCCCCGGGTGTCGCGCACGGTCTCGTCCACCCTGATCCGGTCGTACGGCCCGGCGTGCGCCGTCAGCCAGCCGGCCGCCCGGCCGATGCCCTGGAGCACGCGTCCGTCCGCGGGTACCCGTCCGCCGCGCGGGCCGGCGGAGACGACCCGGCCGGACGCGTCCAGCACGACCTGGGCGCCGGCACCGGTGGGCAGGGCGGCCCGGAAGGCCGGGGTGAACGCGACCATGTCGTCGGCCAGCCGGCACGTGACGTCCTGCCGCGGCAGCTCGGTGGGCGTGCCGCCGGGCCGGCCGCAGTCCCGAACCGTGCCGGGCAGCCGGTCGATGCCCTGGATCCGGTAGGCGGCGTCGGCCGATCGGGCGGTGACGGTACTGGTCAGGTCGGCGATCCGGAGGTCGTGGCCGCCGTCCGCGAGGAGCAGCGCGGAGCGGGATCCGACCGCCATCGACTCCAGTTCGCCGTCGTAGGCGCCGATCCCGGACATGGTGCCCGGTACCCCGTCGGCCGGTGACAGGACGAAGAATCCGCCGTTGACGGCGACCAGGGAGCGCAGTTCGCGCGCCACCGCCGAGGTGGTCGCGCGCCGCGTCACATCGCCGTCATGGGTGGCCTCGACCGATCCGTCGAAGGTCTCCGGGTCGATCACCGCGACGTGGATGTTCTCCAGGTCGGCCGGTTCCTGCGCGTCGTACCCGGTCCAGGACAGGGTCGGGTGGAACCCCGCCGCGGTGACGGCCGACGCCGTGGCCCGGGCCTCGTCCCGGGTGGTGAAGCGGCCGACGCGGACCCGGTACCCCATCAGGCCGTGCGGGGTGTCGGCGTAGCGGGGCCACCGCACGCTCTCCACGCGTGGCCGCAGGCCCGCCCCGGTGAGCCGGCGCGCCGTGTCGTGCGCCCAGGTACGGGTGGCGACCTCGGCCCAGGTCACCGGCGCGTCCGGGTCGTCGGGGGCCGGCCGGGTGCCGCGGGGGGCCTGGACGGTCACGGTCCAGGAGTGCGTGATGCCGGGGTGGCGGATGACACCGGTGCGGACCGTGACACCGGGAGCGGGGGTCCGGGTCGTCCACCGCTCGGCCGGGGCGGTGTGCGCGGCGCCGGCCTCCGCGGGGCCGGGCAGGGACGCGGACAGCGTCATGGCGAGCACGGCGGTCGTGGCGAGCCGCGCGCGGACACGAGCGGAGCGCCGTGCGGCGTCCTGGGTACGGGAGTGACGCATGCCCGTCCACCTCACCTCTGGTTCGGGGGCGGCCGGCCCGGCGGGCCGTCCGGCCGCCCGGCACGCGGCCGGAAACGGTGGTCCACTCCACCGGTCGTGCGTGACGGCCACCGCCCCGTGAGCCGACGTCGGCGCGACGGGCGGGTGAACTCGACGGCTCCCGCCCCGACGTGAGCGCGGCACTCAGACCCGGTGGGCCGCCTCCAAGTCCCGTTTGAGGTTGCCCAGGGTCCTGTCGATGTTGCCCGTCTGGAAGTCGGCGAACGTCTTCCCCCCGGTGGCGATCCGGTCGAAGAGCTGGGCGACGGGAGCGGGCCACGCGCGCCGGTCGTCCGTCCAGGTCTCCGTCACCCGGCAGCCGGTGCCCTCCGGCGCGAAGGTGTACTCCCAGGTGGCGATGGGACCCCGCAGTCGGGGGCGCCTGACCCCGATCGCGTGGACGCGGAAGGCGAAGCGGCGGCCGGGATCGGCCGCTGTCACCGTGCACCGGGTGACCCAGCGGAACGTCCCCCGCTTGTTGCGTCCCTCGAACGTCGTTCCCACGATGGCCCGTTCGCCCGGCACGCCGCCCACCGTGCCCTGGTTCTCCGGGCTCCACCGGCCCATGTCAGCGGGGCGGCACACCGCCTCGTAGACCGTCTCCGGCGGGACGTCGATGAAGATACTGCGGGACACGGTGAATACGCGGGTCACGGCGACGTCCTCCCGGGGACACATTCGGTACTTGCGGGTGGCGATCGTGTCATGTCAGGGGCGGACCGTGGTGTCCGGTGCCCGGGGAAAAGGGGTCGTGGTGCCGGCCTCCGCGGAACCGGGTCGCGGGCGCGGCCGGATCCTTTCGGTCGGACCGGCGTTCGCGAACATTCCCGGGACGTACGGCATCTCACCCGGGGAAGGCAGACCCGGAAGCCGACAACGAAGGAGTACACGACTCATGACGACTCGGCAGCACAGGAGTCACACCCCCCAGGCCCCGACGACCGCCCGGTCCGGACGCCGCCGGCACCTCGGCCGGGCGATACTCGCCGTGACCACCGCCGCCGGACTGGGCCTCGCCGGCACGGGCGCCGCGCGGGCCGCCGGGACGCGAACGGCGACCACGGCGCCCACCTGCTCCGTATCCGCCCTGAGCGCCTCGTTCGGCAAGCAGCTGGCCGGCGGCATGAACCACCAGGGCGTGGTCGTCAAACTGACGAACACCGGTGCCCGCACCTGCCTGCTGCGGGGCTTCCCGGGCCTCGGCCTGGAGAACGCCGCTCACCGGACGCTTCGGTCGACCACCCACTGGGGCGACACCTGGTACGCGAAGAGCCCCGCCAAGTCCACGCTGACCCTCCGCAAGGGCGGGAGCGCCGAGGCGGTCATCTCCTGGACCCATGCCAACACCGGCACCCCGGACGCCGTCCGTGCCGCGTACCTCCAGGTGACGCCGCCGGCCGCGACCAGCCACAAGACGCTCGCGTTCCCGCAGTGGGTGGACCAGGGTGACCTCCAGGTCACGGCTCTCGCGTACCGGATCGACGTCCAGGACTGAGCGCCGCGGGCCGCGCCGGGGCCACGCCGTCCCCACACCTGGCCCACGCCGTCCCCGGGCCAGGGCCGCGTCCCCTCCGCACCACTGCCGGGACGGCCGCGCCTCCTCCGCACCATGGCCGGGATCGAGCCGACCTCGGGCCGGCCGGTCGGGGGCCGGCCGGCCGACGGGGATTGGACGGCCCGGGTTCGGCCGAGGCGGACCGGCGTGGGGCGGGACCGCCGGGACCGCCGGGACCGCCGCGCTCCCCCCGCACCACGGCCCGGATCGAGCCGACCTCGGGCGGGCCGGTGCGGGCGGGACCGGATGGGGTCGGTCTAGGTGGACCGGCGTCGGCCGGGACGGACGGACCGGCGTAAGCCGAGGCGGCCCGGCGTGGGCCGAGGCGGTCGCGCCCCCTCCGCACCACGGCCGGGATCGAGCCCACCTCGGGCCGGCCGGTGCAGGGGGGCGGCCGGTGCGGGCCGGGGTCAGCCGGATACCCCTCAGGAAGCCGGGGCAGGCCGGGCCCCGCAGGAAGCCGGGTCAGCCGGATGCCCCCGCACGACGCCGGGCCCGGACGGATGTCACCGCACAAGGCGCCGGGGCCGGACGGCCGATCGCGTTCGTGCCCCGCCGTTCTCCGGCGCGCGCGACCGCCGCACTCGACGGACCGTGGCATGACCGTGGCATGAACGCGCGCACGAAGGGAACCCGCCCGCCCATGCACATCGACCTCACAGGACGTACCGCCCTGGTCACCGGCTCCACGCAGGGCATCGGCGCGGCCATCGCCCTCGCTCTCGCCCGGGCCGGCGCTCGCGTGGGCGTCAACGGCCGCGACGAGCGGCGGGTGGCCGACAGCGTCGAGTCGCTGGCCGGCCAGGCGCCCGGCGCGCAACTGGTGCCGGTGGCCGCCGACGTGTCCGGCGAGGAGGGCGCGGCCCGAGTGGCGGAGGTGCTGCCGCAGGTGGACATCCTCGTCAACAACCTGGGCGTCTTCGGCGCGGCCGACCCGCTGGAGATCAGCGACGCGGAGTGGCGGCGCTACTTCGAGGTGAACGTGCTGGCCGCCGTACGGCTGACCCGGCAGTACCTGCCGGGTATGACCGAGCGCGGCTGGGGGCGCGTCCAGTACGTCGCCAGTGACTCGGCTGTCGCGATCCCGGCGGAGATGATCCACTACGGGATGTCGAAGACCGCGCTGCTGGCGGTGAGCCGTGGGTTCGCCAAGAAGGCGGCGGGCACGGGCGTGACGGTCAACTCGGTCATCGCCGGGCCCACGCACACCGGGGGCGTCGAGGACTTCGTGTACGAACTCGTCGACCGGGACGTGCCCTGGGACGAGGCGCAGCGTACGTTCATGCGCGAGCACCGCCCGCAGTCCCTCATCCAGCGGCTGATCGAGCCGGAGGAGATCGCCCACATGGTGGTCTACCTCAGCTCGGAACAGGCGTCGGCCACGACCGGCGGAGCGCTGCGGGTCGACGGCGGATACGTCGACTCGATCCTGCCCTGAGCCGGGGCTCCTGAGGGACACGTCGGGCCGCCGGTTCACGTGCCGCGTCCGCCGACGGGCCGCGAGCGACCGTGCCGTTCACCCGTAAGGGCCAATCTGGCGGCCGGCTCGGGGCCCGGGCGCATGACCGGCCCGGCGTCGGCGAGATATCGGACATGGACGAACCTGCACTGGGCGGACCGCTTCCGGCGCCGCGCCGCCCGACCGTGTACGACGTAGTGTTCAGGGCGGACTTCACCTCGACGGCACAGTGGGTCGCGGGCCGCTCGTGGGCCTATCCGGGAGGAGGCCCGGTCAATCCGGGCGACGACAAACTGGACTACCTGGTGCCCGATGCCGGCTACAGCCGCTCGGGCGTCTTCCGGGCCGGCCGCCGGCCGGACGGGAGATGGAACACGGGCCTGCTGACCACCGAGGGCAGCGAGGAGGGGTTCACCGTCCGGCCGGGGGACGTGCTCGAGGCCCGCGTACGGCTGCCGGAGGAGACCGGCGCCTGGCCGGCCATCTGGACGTGGCGGGACGGCGACCAGGAGATCGACGTCTTCGAGTACCACCCGGACAACCCGGACCTGCTGGAACTCACCAACCATGTGCACGGCGCCAACCGTTACCTGCGGGACGACGCCGTCCGCCCCGGCGCCTGGATCGAGCTGCGCACCGAGTTCGGGCCCCGCTCCGTGGTCTGGTGGCTGAACGGCGCGCAGGTCTTCTCGGACGGACGGGGTGTGGGACACCACTGGTACGCGTACCTCATCGTCAACCTCTCGGTGTGCGGCGGGCGGTACCACCCGCCGCCCGAACCCGGGACGACCGAGATGTCGTACGAGGTGGCCGACCTCGTCGTACGGCGCCCCTCCGCCGGCGGCACCGGCCACGGCGCGGCAGCCGCCGCCGGGCGTCCCGGGACGGCGTCCGCGGCGGGAGGCGGCGAGCAGTCGCCGGCCGGGCCGTGACCCGCGCCGCCCGGTCCTCCTGCCGCGCGGCCACCCGGCGGCCCGCGGACGCCGTCCGGGCCCGGCGGATCAGCCGTGGGAGACCGCCAGCCCGTAGAAGGCGACCCGTGCTCCCTTCGTGGTGCTGTCCGAGGACGACTGGTTGTACGAGCCGGCCTTGAAGTACTGCTTGTACGGCTTGAAGGAGGACGGGATGGCGTAGTGGGTGGTGCTGCCGTTGACGGTCAGGTCGATGGTGTTGCCGCCGGAGACGGCGATCGTGTAGGTCCAGGTCTTGCCGGTCGCCACGTGCCCCACGGCGTGCGGTGTCTGGCCGCCGGACGGGGAGTCCTCGGTGCCGAGGACGATGTCGCCGCCGGCGTGGTAGTACAGCTCGAGCAGCGGCTTGGTGGAGGAGCCCCCGGTGCCGAGGTGGATCTGGCCCACGCAGACGTTGGACGTCACCGACACCACGCGGAGTGTGGCGCTCATCCGGTGGGAGCCGCTCAGGGACCAGTCGGCGGCGCTGCCGTCGCGGTTCATCTCGCGCAGTTCGGAACGGGCGTAGTGGGAGTTCGGAGTCGTGACCCCCTTCTCCGGTGCCCAGAAGGTCATCGCACCGTCGCGCGTGTCGGTGTAGAAGTACGCGTCCTGGTAGCCGTCGGCCCCCTGGAGCCGGGACGAGGGGATGGTGGTCGGCGATCCCGGGGAGCCGACCGGTTCCTGGAGCTGCCATACGGACAGGTCGAAGTTGCCGCCGGGCGCGACATGCGGATCCGCGGCGTTCGCGCTGCCGTTGCCGAGCGCTGCCAGTGTGCCGACGAGGCCCGCGACGGTCATCGTCGCGAGGAGTCTGGAACGGGTCATGTGGGGTGAACCTCCCGGATACGGCGGTGGGTGGATCATGACGATCGTTCAGCCTGCTGAACGCTGAGCGCATTCTTGGATGGCTCGTGGGTCCGTGAACCTAAAAGTCTGAACCAGACACGTCAAGAGGTGCCGCGAGAATCCGCTGCGGCGATCCCCCGCGGCCCGCTCGCGCGAGACCGGTGGGACTGCCGGTCCGGTCGTCCCGCACAGCGCCCACAGCGCCGCCGCCGGGCCCGGGCCCGGGCCCGGCGGCGGCGCCATCGGCCGGCGTACGCCCGCGCGTGCCGGCGGATCCGCGGGCGCGCCCGTTGTGCCGGTGCACCGTACGGGGGCACCGGCGTTGTGCCGCGTCACAAGGCGGCCCGCGCCGGCTTCCCGCAAAAGCGCAGGTGGCGGTGGTGCCGGCCCGGCCGGGTGACCCGGACGTACGGCTTCCGCCCTTCCTTACGCGTCAGTAAGGTCGCGGGAATGACCGGACAGACCCCCCTGGGACCCGCCGCCCCGCGGTACCGTCCGGGCCCGCCACGGCACGCGACGGCCGTGCTGTGGGACCGGTTGCGCGGCGACGGAGCGTGCGTCGTGACCGGCGAGCCCGGCAGTGGCCGCTCGGCCTTCCTCGGCTGGGCCGCCCGCGCGTTCACCGCCGGGCCGGTCGTGACCGTACCCGCCGGCCCCGCGCGGTTCCGCCGACCGCTGGCCGGGCTGCGGGCGTTGTGCCGCGCGGCCGGGGTGCCGGCCGGCGCCGGGTGCGCCGCCCGCCCGGAGCGGGAGATCATCGACGCGCTGGAGGCGACGGCCGGGCCCCGGACCGTACTCCTGTGCGTCGACGACGCGCATCTGTGGGACCCCCTCTCCCGGGCCGCTCTCGGCCGGCTCGCCGCCCGTCCCGCCGCGGGGGGCCGGATCGCCGTACTGCTCAGCGTCGCCGGGCACCGGCCCGTGGACCCGGAGTTCGGCGGTCTGCCGCTGCTGTGCCTGGACCCCCTCGCCTCACCGGACGCCGCGTCCCTGCTGGACGACGCCGCGCGGGGCGTGCTGGACCCCGCGGTACGGGACGAGATCTCGGCCGCGGCGGAGGGCAATCCCGCGCTCCTGCTGCACCTGCTCCACCGGCTGACCCCGGCTCAGCTGAGCGGCCTCGCGCCCCTGCCGCGTCCCCTGGCCGACGCCGGGACACTGAGCGCGCTGGCCGGTGGACACCTCGCCGGACTGCTCCCGGGGCAGTGGGACCTGCTCCTGGTGACCGCGGCAGCCGTACAGGTCTGCGGTGAACCGGCCGTCGATGCCGATGTCGTACGCCGCGCGGCCGCCGGACTCGCCGGGCACCCGCCATGGCCCGGACCCCGGCCGGGGCCACGCTCCACCGACGCGAGCGGACGTGTGCCGATTCCCCTCCCACCGTTCGAGCCGTTCGAGCCGTTCGCCGGCGACGGCCCGCTCGCGCTCCGCCCGTCGCCCCACCCCCAGGAGCCCGGCGCCGACGAGGGCGGACGTGTTCCGTGCCCCGTCCCGTTGCCCGAGCCGCTCGTCGCCGCCGACGGACGGCTCGGCTTCCGCAGTGGGCTGCTGTGCCGCACGGTGTACGCGACCGCGCCGGCCGGGCGGCGCCGTGCCGCCCATGACGCCCTGGCCCGTGCGCTGCCCGACGGGCGCGGCCTGCCGGCGTTGCTGCACCGGGCCTGGGCGGTCACCGCCCCCGCCCCGTCGCTCGCGGCCGACCTGGCGGCCGCCGCGTCCGACCCGGCCCCGTCGGCCCCGCCCGCGTTGCGCTGCACCGCCCACACCCGCGCCGCCGAACTCACGCCGGACGGCACCCGGCAGGTCCGGTGGTACACGGCCGCCGCCGAACTCGCCGTGCTGGCCGGGCAGTCCGCCCGCGCGCTGCGGCTGCTCGACACCGTCCGCGGTCGCCCGGCGCCCCCGGCGCTGCACGCGCGCGCCGAACTGCTGCGCGGGACGGTACTGCGCTGGGACGGCCCGGTGGACGACGCCCGGGAGACCCTGCTGCTCGCCGCGGCGTGGTTCGCCCCCCACGACCCCGAGCAATCCGCCGAGGCCGTCCTGGGCGCCGCGGACGCGGCATGGTCGGCGGGCGACCTCGCGGCATGCCTGCGAGCGCTGGCGGAAGGCCCGGCGCCCGCACACCCCTCGTCCGGCGCGTGCGGCGGTGAACACCCGCCCCATCCGGGCCGAGTGCGTCCGCCGGCCGGGCCCCCTCTCCCGCCCGCCCGCTCCCGCGCCGCGACCCGGTCGTGCGATGCCGCCCTCGCACCCACCGATCCCCGCTCCGCGACTCCGGCACCCGCGATCCCCCGGCCACCCACCGGTCCTCGCCTCCCGACCCGGCCGGCCGGCGCCGCCGTCACGCCGTCCGCCGTCCTGTGTGACCACCGCGCGGGCCTGCGGGCGGTCCTGCTGGGCCGCTTCGACCAGGCCGCCGCCCCGCTGCGGCGGGTCGTGCGCCACGCGGACGCCCAGCCGGCCCTCCCCCGCCCGGCGGACGATCCGGAGCGGTTCCTGCGGGCAGCAGCAGCGGCGCTGCTCCTCGGGGACACCGCCGCCGCCCGGCGGGCCGGTGCGCGGGCGCTCGCGGTGGCCCGTACGAACCGGTCCGCCGTGCACGAGGCGCGGGCCCTGGAGTACCTGGCCTACGGCGAACTCCGCGCCGGACGGCACGCGCTGGCCCGTACGCACGCCGAGGAGGGCCTGCGCACCGCGTACCGCACCGGGCAGCGCAACACGGCCGCCCACCATCACGCCGTACTGGCCCTGGCTGCGTCGATCGAGGGCGAGGCGCACACCGTCGCCGAGCAGGTGACGGCCGCGCTGGCCGTCGCCCGCCGGCACGGACTGGCCCAGGCGGCCGCCCTGGCCCAATGGGCGGCCGCCCGCGCCGATCTGGGCCACGGCCGGCCCCGGGAGGCCGCCGAACGGCTCGGCCCGCTGGTCCGGCCCGGCCCGGGGCGCGGTCACTTCGCCGTCTGGATGCTCGCCGTACCGTGCTACGTGGAGGCGTGCGCGCTCGCCGGGCAGCCGGACCGGGCCCGGGACGCGGTCGAGGACCTCGCGCGCTGGGCGGCGTGCGACGCCGATCCCCAGGCTCCCGCCCAACTGCTGCGCTGCCGTGCCCTGCTGGCCCCGCCCGAGACCGCCGACCCGCTGTACCGGCAGGCGCTGCACCGGCACGGGGAGGTCACCGGCGGTGACTTCGAGCGGGCCCGTACGGAGCTGCTCTACGGCAAGTGGCTGCGCAGACGCCGCCGGCCGCGCGAGGCGCGTGCCCAACTGCGGGCCGCCCAGTTCGGTTTCGAGCGGTGCGGCGCCCGCCCGTGGGCGCAGCAGGCGGCGGCGGAACTCCGGGCGAACGGGGTGGCCGGGGCGGGCGGAGCCGCGGCGGCGGGTGGAGCGGTGTCCCGGGGCGGTGACACCCGGCCGGACGCGCTGGCCCGGCTGACCCCGCAGCAGCTCCGCATCGCCCGCGGGGTCGCCCAGGGCCTCACCAACCGGGAGGTGGCCCTGAGTCTGTCGGTCAGCACCCGCACCGTCGACTACCACCTGCGCAACGTCTTCTCCGCTCTCGGCGTCCGTTCCCGGACGGAGCTGGCACGCCTGGTGGAGCGGACGGAAAAGTCCGCTGCACACCCCTAGGGACCGACCAGGCGGTATGTCATTCTTCGAGCACGACGAGTCAGCCGCCCCTGGGGAGAACCGCGATGCACCCTGCCGTACGGCCACGGCCCGTGCCCCGGCCGGGGCCCCAGCCCGCACCCCGGTCGCGCGCGCCGCGCTCCCGGTCGCTGATCGACGCCGAGGCGCTGCGGGTGCTGCACCGTGCCGCCCGCACGCTGCTGGACGGCCTGCCCGGCCTCACCGACCGGCTGGTCGCCGCCCTGCGGGAACGGCAGCCGGCGTACCGGGCCGCGCTGGACGGCGACCGTCCCGGCACCTGGCAGGAGGTGCACCGCTCGCTGCGGCACAGCGTCGCCTCCCTGCTCGATCCGCGCGGCACCCGCGAGACCGCGCGCCACTGCTCCTGGCGCATCGGGGTCACCCGCGCCGAGCAGGGCATCCCCCTGGACGCGGTGCTGCACGCCTACCGCCTGGGCGGTGCCCTGGTGTGGCAGGAACTCCTCGACGTGACGTCCCGTACCGCTCCCGAGGACGTACGGCTCCTGGTGCATGTGGCGGGCGGCGTCTGGGACTTCGTCGACGAGCACTGCACGCTGGTCGCGGACGCCTACCGGCAGACCGAACGGCAGCTCGCCCGGCGGCGCGAGAACCGGGTGCGGCTGCTGGCCGCCGCCCTGCTCGACGGCACCGGCCGCATCGCCGACCTGCCCGAGACGGCCCAGGCCCTCGGACTGCCCGAGCGGGGCCGGTACACCGTCGTGGCGGTCGCGGGCGCACGGTCCGCCGACGCCGTGCGCGCCCTGCTGCCCCCGCGGGTGCGGGTGCACTGGCACACCGGCCCGGAGACGGACTACGGCATCGTCGCGGCCGGGGACGGCGTCCCCGCGGCAGGGGACGGCCTGATCCCCGTACCGGCCGCACCGCCGGACGGGCTGCGCGTCGGGATCGGTGACGCCGTGGACGGGCTGGCCGCCGTCGGCGGGGCGCGCCGGCTGGCGGACACCGCCCTGCGGCTGTGCTCCGGGTCGGGTGGCACGGTACGGCTGGCCGGTCACCTGCCCGAGGCGCTCGTGGTGTCCTGTCCGGACCTCGCCGCCTTACTGGCCGAGCGCGCGTTCGGTCCGCTCGCGCGGCTGGACCCGGCCGACGCCGGCGTGCTCTTGGACACGGTGGCCACCTGGCTGGCCTGTGACGGTTCCGCGCAGCGGGCGAGCCACCGGCTGTACTGCCACCGCAACACCGTCCTGAACCGCCTGCGCCGCTACGAGCAGCTGACCGGCCGTTCGCTGTCCCGCCCCGCCGATCTGGCCGAGACCGTCCTGGCCCTGGCCGCCCGCCGGCTCCTCCCGGCTCCCCAGGCCCCCTGACACCCCGTCGCGCCCGGTCTGCCGGGCGGTGTGGCGCGGCGGCCGTCACGGGCCGCCGTGCCCCCCGCCCTGTCAGGCGGCCCGCCACAGAGCCGGGACCGCGGGGGGCTCCCAGCCGGGCTGGGCCGTGTGCGGCTGGAGGCAGGTGTAGGTGCGGCCCGCGTAGGTGACCTGGTCCCCCGCCCGGTAGGTGGCGCCCACGGCCCAGGTGCCGCCCGGCGGCGGGGGGTCCGTCGGGGTGGGGCCCGGGCCGGGGTCCTGCGGGACGTCGAGGACGAAGTCGAACGCCGCCTCCCGGCCGCCGCCGGCGTCCCGCACGGTCATCAGCAGCCGCGGGTCGAAGATCGTGTCGGTGCTGTTGCGCGGCTCGTTCGGGAAGTACAGCTGCGTGGTCAGGATCGGCCGGCCGGGCGCCTGCACCTTGACGTGGAGGTGCCGGGTGCGGCCCGGGTAGAGGCCCGGCACGATCGTGGTGAGCGCGAACGAGCCCCGGGAGTCGGTGTACTGGTGCCCCCGCAGCCGGAACCCGGTGTTGTCGTACGCGCCGTTGGTGTCGGCCTGCCAGAAGTCCAGTAGAACGCCGGTCAGGGGGCGGCAGGCCCGGCCGAAGACGTAGCCCGTCACGGTGAGGGGCGTTCCCGGCATGCCCGGTTCCAGGAGGCTGGTGCGCTCCGGCGAGCGGGGTTTGAAGTAGGGGCCCTCCATCTGTTCCGGAGTGGGGTCGTCGCCGTCGTCGCACGGCGGGGTGAGGCCGGGTGCCGTGCCGCCCGCGGCCAGGGTACGGGCGAGGGCCGGGCCGCCCATCAGGGCGACGGGGATCGCCGCGGTGGCCGCGAGCGCCGCGCGCAGCACCGTCTTGCGGCCGACGAGCCGGGGAGAGCGCGTCCCGTCCGCCGTGCCCGGGCCGTTCGCACCCACGTCGTCCATGTGCGCTCCGTCCGTGCCTGCTCCGTCCCTGCGTGCTCCGTCCATGGCTGCTCCTCCTGTGGGGGGTCGGATCGGCAACGAACCTAGGCGCGCGCCGACGGGGCTTCGAGGGACTGGTGAGGGCGGCTGTGGTGTTTTCGGAAGTCGCCGGGGCTGATGCCGGTCTCCCGCCGGAAGAACCGGCTGAAGTAGGCGGGGTCGGCGAATCCGGTGCGGGCGGCGACCTGCCGTACCGACAACTGGGTGTGGGCGAGCAGCCGTTGCGCCTGGTACGCGCGCGCCTCGATCAGCAGCCGTCCGGGCGGGCGGCCGGTGGCGGTCCGCACCGCCTGCGTGAGGTAGCCGGGTGTCACGCCCAGCCGGCCGGCGCACTCCCGTACGGACCACCCCGCCGCCTCGGGACGGGCGAGCAGCCGGGTGAACGCCTCGGCCACGGCGGCCGGCCGCCCCCCGGACTCCGGTTCGCGGCCGTCACCGGTGCGGCCCGGCAGCCGGGCAGCACGCACGAGGAGCACGTGGAGCAGGGAGCGCAGCACGCTCTCGTGTCCGGGGGCCCGCTGCCGGTGTTCCGTGACGAGTTCGGCCATCAGGCGCCCGACGGAGCGGTCGTGTTCGGCGTCCAGGGCGAACCAGCACTGCCGGCCGAGTCTCCGCAGTATCTGGCGGTCGCGGGGGTGGTCCACCAGGAAGTCGTCGGTGAACAGCACGAGAGTCCCCTCCGGCCCCCGGCCGCCCTCCCAGTGGTGCACCTGGCCGGGCAGGACGACCGCGAGGTGCGGGGGCCGTACCGGCCAGCGGGCGAGGTCGACGACGTGGGTGCCGGAACCCGCGCTCACATGGACGATCTCGTAGAAGGTGTGCCGGTGCGGCCGGTCCCAGCGGGACAGCGGGCCGACCGCCTCGAAGGTGCCGGCGGCGAACGGTACGGCGGCCGGCCCGGCCACCTCCAGCCGGTGCAGGGGTACGTCCCCGGCCGGGGGCGGCAGGCCGGGAGTTCCCGGTAGGACGGTGGTGCTGCGCATCGGCCGTGGTCCCCTCTGTGGACGGTGTCGGGTCTCTCATCGGTACCCCATCGGCACGGGGTAGGTACAGACCAATCCGGTCGGTGTGACGATGCGCGGGCGCGGAGGCCGGAAAACGGTGCCGGGCCGCCGCTCACCCGCACGCCCTGGTCCGTACCAGCCTCTTGCCCCTCGGCCGCCCGCGCCGCAAGCTCCCTCCATGGAGTTGGAGTTGCGGCAGCTCAGGACCATCCGGGCCATCGCGGACGCGGGCAGCCTCACCCGGGCGGCGACGGCCCTCGGGCTCGCGCAGCCCGCGCTCAGCGCGCAGCTCAGGCGCATCGAACGAGCCCTGGGCGGCGCGCTGTTCGAGCGCGGGCAGTACGGGGTGCGGGCCACCGCCCTCGGGGAGCTGGTCCTGGAGCGCACCCGGATCGTGCTGCCCGCGGTGAGCGAACTCCAGCAGGAGGCGGCCCGGTTCGCCCGCACCCGGCGGGACGGGGAGCGGCTGCGGATCGGCGGCACCCACGGGCCGCTGCTCGGCGCGCTGGTGGACCGGCTGGCGGACGCGGCCCCCGGCACCGCCGTGACCACCTGCGCCTCCTGGTCGGAGCGGGAACTGGCCGGGCTGCTGGCCGAGGGGCGCCTGGACTCCGCGCTCACCGGCGCCTGCGGCTCCGCGCCCCCGCCCGACACCTCGCACCTCGTCTGGGAGGAGATCGCCGCCGACCCGGTGTTCGTCATGCTCGCCGACGGCCGTCCGCTGGCCCGCGGCCGGGAGATCGACCTGGCCGCGCTCGCGTCCGAGGAGTGGGCGTGCGTACCGGGAGACGGCTGTTTCGCGGACTGTTTCACCGCGGCCTGCGCCCGGGCCGGGCCTCGCTTGACCTTGCCCCCAGGGGCAGGGTTTAGCGTGAGGCGAGGTGAACGGCATGAGGATCAGCGAGCTGGCGCGCCGGGCCGACGCGACGGCCAAGGCGGTGCGGTACTACGAGTCGCTGGGGTTGATCACACCCCAGCGGCTCGCCAACGGCTACCGGGACTACGACGAGGAGGACGTACGCCTCGTACGGGAGATCAGGGCTCTGACCCGGCTGGGCCTCCCGGCCGAGCGCACGCGGCCCTTCCTGGAGTGCCTGGCGGCCGGGCGGGCACACGCCGACGACTGCCCGGCCTCGCTGGCGGGCTACCGCGAGGCCATCGACGAACTGACCGGGCGTATCGAGGCGCTGACCGCTCGCCGCGCGGCGCTGATCACGCAGCTGGACACGGCCGCCCACCGGGGCAGCGGCGTCGCACCACCGGGCGGGGAACACTACCTGTCGCTGCCCGCCGGGCTGCCCGTCCCCGAGGACGACGGCGCCGCGGACCATCTGCCGGGCATGAGGGTGCCGCGGATCTCCCTGCCCACCACGGCGGGCCGGGAGGTCCGGCTCGACACGCTCGGCCCCCGCCGGACGGTGCTCTACGTCTACCCGCTCACCGGCCGCCCCGGCACCGATCTGCCGGAGGGCTGGAACAGCATCCCCGGGGCCCGCGGGTGCACCCCGGAGTCCTGCGGCTTCCGCGACCACTTCCAGGAGCTGCTCGACGCCGGTGCCGGGCGGGTGTACGGGCTGTCCAGCCAGGACTCCCGGTACCAGGGCGAGGTCGTGGAGCGGCTCCGGCTGCCGTTCGACATGCTCTCCGACCCGGGACTCCGGCTGGCCGGCATGCTGCGCCTGCCCACGTTCACGGCCGGCGGGACACGCCTGTTCCGGCGGCTGACGCTCGTCGTCCGCGACAGCGTGATCGAGCACGTCTTCCATCCGGTCTTCCCGCCGGACGCACATGCCGGCCAGGTGCTCACCTGGCTGCGCGAGAACCCCCTGTGAGCGACTTTCCCCGTACGGCGTGCCGCCGCGACGCCGGAGCCGTGTCCCCGACCGACCGAGAGACCGACCATGTACCTACCGCACCACTTCACGGCCGACGAGGCCGCCGTCCGTGACCTGCTCGCCCGGCAGGGCGCGGCCGACCTGGTCACCATGACCGGGCGGGGCCTCCTGGCCACACTGCTGCCCTTCGAGTACGACCCGGAAGCCGGTGAGCACGGCTCCCTCGTCGGGCACCTGGCGCGCGCCAACGACCAGTGGCGGGAGCCGGTCCAGGGCGAGGCCATGGCGATCGTCCGGGGACCGGAGGGCTATGTGACACCGTCCTGGTACCCGTCCAAGGCCGAGCACCACCGGGTGGTGCCCACCTGGAACTACATCACCGCCCATGTGTACGGGCGGCTGGTCGTGCACAACGACCCCGCCTGGGTGGCCGCGCAGCTGCGCCGGCTCACCGACCGGCACGAGGCCGGCTCCGCCGAGCCCTGGTCCGTCGACCAGGCGCCGGCGAAGTTCGTGGAGGCGCGGCTGCGGGCGGTCGTCGGCGTCGAGCTGGTCATCAGCCGGATCGAGGCCAAGTTCAAGCTGAGCCAGAACCAGCCGCGGCCCGACGTCGAGGGAGTCGCCGCGGGCCTGGAGGCCCGGGGCCGGGCCCATGACGCGGCGCTCGCGACAGCCGTGCGCACCCACAACCCGCCCGCCACCGCCACCTGCTGAGCACGGCTCGTCGTCGCTCACCGCCTGAGCCGCCCGTCTCCGCCGCGTGGTTCGCGGAGGCGGTCGGTCGGTCCGTGGCGTCCCCGGGGCGCAGGAGCAGGCCGAGAAGACCGGGGAAGCGTGCGTCGAACTCCGCGCGGCGCAGCCGGTTGACCCGCCGGGGGCCCTCGTCCCGCTGCTAGACCAGCCCGCCACCGCGCAGTACGGACCCCTGGGGGCCGTGGCCACGATCGCGTTCCTCGGCCCGCTCGTCATCGCCTTCGCCGGCTCCTGACGACCGGTCACCCCGCTGCCCGGGTGCGGGGCGGCCGGTGGGGTCCTCGCGCTGGGCGGGGCGGCGTGCCCCCGGGCGCCGGCCGGGCCGGCTCCGGGCCGCGGTGGCGGTGGCGGCCTGCTGCGGGCCGGTGCGTGCTCGGCCCGACCCGCATGGCCCGGCGCGTGCGCGGCGGTCAGGCGCCGGCGCTCGCGGTGCCGGGCGCCGTGCTGCTGAGCGCACGGTACCGGTGTCGCGTCGTACGGCGTCGCGCAGGCCGGGGCCGCGCTCCTGGACCCCGCTCCCCCCTGCGCCCGGCACCGGCCGAGCCGTGACGGCAACCCCGCGCACGGCCCTCAGGCGGACGGACGGCCGTCGGGGCCGAAGCTCGCGAAGTAGGCGGCGGCCATGTCCTCAGCGCCGTGACCCTGCGCCGCGGCACGCTCCAGGCGCTCCGCGCTCGCGGCGGCCACGTCCAGGCGCACGCCCGCGCGTTCGCCCGCCTCGACGATGAGCCGGGCGTCCTTGGCGGCCGTGTCCACCGCGAACTGGGGCGGGGACAGCTGGTCGTCGAGGATCAGCCCGGCCTTGACGCGCAGGTACGGCATGTCGAGCGGGCCGCCGTCGATGGCGTCGAAGAAACTCTGCGGGTTCACACCGAGCCCCTGTGCCAGGGCCATGGCCTCGCCGGCCGCGGCGGTGGCCGCGATGACCCAGCTGTTGGCGACCAGCTTCAGCCGCGTCGCACTGCCGGCCGCGCCGTCCTCGCCGGTCCACACGGTGCGGGAACCGACCGCGTCGAACACCGGGGCCACGGCGTCGCGGTGCTCGCTCGGCCCCGCGGCGAGGACGAGCAGTCGGCCGGCCTCGGCGGGCCGGCGGGTGCCCAGCACGGGCGCGTCGAAGAGGACGAGGCCGTGTTCGTGCGCGAAGGCGGCCAGTTCGCCGATGGCCTCGGTCCCCACAGTGGTGGACTGGGCCCACAGGGTGCCGGGGCGCAGTGCGGGGGCGGCCTCGTGCAGGACGTCCAGGACGGCGCGGCCGTCGTAGAGCATGGTCAGGACGGCGTCGGCGCCCTCGACGGCCTCGGCGGGTGTGCCGGCGACGTGCGCGCCGTGGGCGGCCAGGGGTTCGGCCTTGGCGCGGGTGCGGTTCCAGGCCCGGACGGTGTGCCCGGCCCGGACGAGGTTGCGGGCCATCGCGGCGCCCATGATGCCGGTGCCCAGGACGCTCACGGTGAGCTTGGCGGACATGTCGTCACCTTCCTGATGGTTGCTTGCGGGCGTTTCGGGGCCGGGCGGCGCGCCCGGGCGACGCGGTTGCCGGGCCGGCCGGAGCCCGGTACGGATCCGGATCGTTCAGGCGGCGGTCCGCGCCGAGGCGGCGCGGACGAGGCCGCCCGGCCACGTCCGGTCGCCGAGGAACACCGGCTTCGGCGTCTGCCGGACCGGCTCCGCGGCCGCCCGGCCGATCTGTGTCTCCCGGCTGAGGATACGGACCCGGCCGCCGGGCAGCTCCTCCACGCCCCGCAGCCTCCCGCATGCGCCGGCGGCCGAATCCATGCACTGTGGCTAAACCGGCGGTGCGCTGACGGGCAACCGTCCCGCGCCCGCCGTTCTTACGGTGGCGAGGCACCCCCGAACCAAGGAGAACGTCGATGTCCGATACCGTGACGCCGGTGAAGCCGGTACTGGAACCCGCCGCAGCCGATTTCGTGGCGGCGACCGCCCAGCCGCCGTACCTGTTCGACCTGCCGCCGGCGGAGGGCCGCAAGGCGGTCGACGAGGTGCAGTCCGGCGCCGTCGACAAGCCCCCGGTCGACGAGGAGTGGATCACCGTTCCGGGTGGCCCCACGGGCAGTGTCCGTACCCGCGTCGTCAGGCCCGCCGGCGTCACCGGCACCCTGCCGGTCATCCTCTACATCCACGGCGCCGGCTGGGTGTTCGGCAACGCCCACACCCACGACCGTCTGGTACGCGAACTCGCCGTCGGCGCACGGGCCGCCGTCGTCTTCCCCGAGTACGACCTCTCCCCCGAGGCCCGTTACCCCGTCGCCATCGAGCAGAACTTCACCGTCGCCCGGTGGATCGTGGAACAGGGCGCCGACCACGGCCTGGACGCGGCCCGCATCGCGGTCGCCGGTGACTCCGTCGGCGGCAACATGACCGCGGCCCTGACCCTGATGGCCAAGGAACGCGGCGGCGTCCCGCTGGTCCAGCAGGTGCTGTTCTACCCCGTCACCGACGCCGCCTTCGACACGTCGTCCTACCACCAGTTCGCCACCGGCTACTTCCTGCGCCGCGACGGCATGCAGTGGTTCTGGGACCAGTACACGACCGACGCCGCCGAACGCGCGGAGATCACCGCCTCCCCGCTGCGCGCCACCACCGAACAGCTCACCGGCCTGCCCCCGGCCCTGGTCATCACCGGCGAGGCCGACGTGCTGCGCGACGAGGGCGAGGCGTACGCCAACAAGCTGCGCGAGGCCGGTGTCGCGGTCACCGCCGTGCGCTTCCAGGGCATCATCCACGACTTCGTCATGCTCAACGCCCTGCGCAGCACCCACGCCGCCACGGCCGCCATCGACCTGGCCGTCCGCACCCTGCGCACCGCGCTGCGCACGGACTGAGCCGGACCGGCGGCTCGGCTCCGGTCGTCACACCGGCTGGAGCCGGGTGCGCAGGAGGCAGAATTCGTTGCCCTCCGGGTCGGCGAGGACGTGCCAGCTCTCGGTGCCGGTCTGGCCGACGTCGGCGGGCCGGGCACCGAGAGCGAGCAGCCGCTCCAGCTCGGCGTCCTGGTCACGGTCGGTGGCGCTGACGTCGATGTGCAGCCGGAGCTTCCCGGTCCGCGGCTCGCCGCTGGGGCTGAGGACGAGGGTGGGCTGCGGGCCGCCGAAGCCGGCGCCGGGCGGCCCGATCTCGATGCTTCCGTCGTCCTCCCGGGCGAGTTCGACGTAGCCGAGGACCTCGCTCCAGAACGCGGCGAGCCGCTCCGGGTCGGCGGCTTCGATGACCAGCTCACTGATGCGGCATGCCATGCCCGTCAGTGTACGAAGACGACCGGACCCCGCGGCACCACGGCACGTCAGGTACGCCTCAGGTCTCGTCGAGGCGGCGTACGTCCTCCTCGTCCCACTTCCGGGTGTCGCGGGGCTGGGTGTAGGGCTCGGCCTGCGGCGGATGGCCGCCCGCGATGGCCCGCTGCCGTACGGTCTCCGCGTCGAACTCCAGGCCGAGCAGGATCGCCAGGTTGGTGAGCCACAGCCAGACCAGGAAGACGATGACGCCGGCCATGGTGCCGTAGGTCTTGTTGTACGACGCGAAGTTGGCGACGTAGAACGCGAAACCGGCGGAGACGACCATCCAGATCAGCAGGGCGAGGACGCTGCCCGGGGTGAGCCACTTGAAGCCCTTGACCTTGGCGTTGGGGGTCGCCCAGTACAGGATGGCGATCATCACGGTGACGAGCAGGACCAGCACCGGCCACTTCGCGATCGTCCAGACCGTCAGGGCCGTGTCGCCGATCCCGAGCGCCTGTCCGGCGCGGCGGGCCAGGCCGCCGGTGAAGACCACGATGAGGGAGCTGGCCACGGCGAGCACCATCAGCACGACGGTGACGCCGACACGGACCGGGAGGATCTTCCAGACCGGACGGCCCTCGGGCATGTCGTAGACGGCGTTGGCGGAGCGGATGAAGGCGGCCACGTAGCCGGACGCCGACCACACGGCCAGCACGATGCCGAGCACGGCCACGAGCGAACCGGTGCCGGAGCCGTTCTGCAACTGCCGCACGGCCTGGGTGATGATGTCCCGGGCGGGACCGGGGGTGAGGTTCTTCAGGTTGGCCAGCACCTTGTCCGTGACGGACCTGCCGGCGACGGCCAGCAGCGAGACCAGCACGAGCAGCGCCGGGAACAGGGACAGGACCGCGTAGTAGGTGAGCGCAGCGGCCCGGTCGGTCAGCTCGTCGTCCCGGAACTCGCGCAGGGCCCCCTTGAACACCGCGGCCCAGGCCCCCTTGGGCAGCTTCGCGGGATTGTCCGGGGCCCGCCGTTCGACGTCCTCGCCGGGACCGGCCTCCTCGGGCGCCGGGATCCGCGTCTGCGGAGTCTCGTCATCGGACTGCCGGTCGTGTCGCCAGGGGACATGCAGCTTTGCCATACGACCCGGGTATCCCTGCCGCGCGGCCTCAAGCACCCGTGCTCGCCCCCGCACCCGGAGACACGGCACGGCGAGGTTCCGTGGTGTCCGGGCCGGAGTCGCGGACGGTCAGCCCCTGCCTCCGCTGAGGTTTCCCCACCGGGGGCCTATCTGCTTCCACTCCTCGTCCCACTCGGCCATGCGCCGCCGGATGAGACGGTTCCGGATCACCCATCCCACGCCCCAGACGGCCGCCCCGGCCGAGGGGGCGAGGAGGGCTCCGGTGAGGGCCGCCTGGAGGTCGGCCCCCGCGCCGGTGACGGGCGCGGACACGATCCGGTCCGCCTGGTTCGTCCACACCGTGACCGGGGACCCGGCGGGGTGTCCCGGGAGGACCTTCATCCGGTCGGTGTGCACCGAGCCGTCCGGATCGGTCCAGCGCACCGCGGCCCACACCCGTCCGTCGTCGTATCCGGTGCCGGCCGCCGGGGTCCTGGCCACGTCGTCGGTGAGCACCGCGGACACGGCGTGCAGCCGGGCCTGCCGCGCCGCGAACACCGACTCGGACGTCTGGGCCGCCGCCAGGCCGGCGAAGACGCCGGCGGCCAGCGCGAGCACCCAGGTGGCGAGGACGATCCAGGCCTCGACGACATCGCTGTGCCGCCGCAGCGGGTTGCGGCGCCATCGCCACAACCGCACCTGGGTGACCGTCGTGGGAGGTGTCTGTGTCATCGTCACCGCCTCCTGGCGCGCGGTCTCGCGGACCCGGGCCGCCGAACCTCACGACACCATCGTGCACCCCGGCCGCGACCGGGGCGCGTCCGCGCCGAGGAAGCCGTACGGCGGGCCGGTGCCTAGGAGGGCGTGAGCGGCAGGTCGTCGGTGTAGGCGTTCACGGGCTGGGCGACCGGGCGGGCGTCCGTGACATCGAGGGCCGCCTCGGCGGTCCTCGTGCCGAGGCGGCCCCGCGGGTGCCAGGTGCCGGTCACCGCGAGCCAGGTGTCGGCGGGGGGCGCCTCGGTGCCGTACACGCGCACCTTGACGGTCTGCGAGTCGGCCGCGCAGCACGAGAAGACGATGCGGGTCAGGTACCAGCCGTCGCCCTCGCCGGCCGGGGTGACGAAGCCCGTCAGCCGGACGGTGCGGCCGCGGACGGCGTGGCTGCGGTCCTGCTGGACGCGCCTGGTGAAGTCCGTGAGGGTCAGGGGCAGGGGCGAGGTCGCGGGCAGGGGGGCGAACCCGGTCCGTACGGCGACGGGCTTGCCGTTCGCGCGGGCCGCCGTGTACGCGCCGAGGGCGGGCGGCGCGTAGAAGAGCAGGCTCAGGGCCGGGAGGAACAGCAGCCAGGCGATGCGCGGGGCGGCGGTGTGATCGTGCCCGTGCCCGCCCCCGTGCGCGTGGCTGTTACCGTGCCCGCCCCCGTGCGCGTGGCTGTTCCCGTGCCCGTGTCCGTGGTCGTCGTGGGATGCGGGCCGGCGTCCGCCCCGGGTGGCCGCCGCCGCCAGGCCGAGCAGCAGCAGGATCACCCCCGAGGTGATCAGCATGGGGCGCAGTCCGGCCCTGACGTACCGCAGGTAGGTGTCGGTGAGCAGGGCCGAGTGCAGGAGGCCCGCGCCGGTCAGGGCCAGGAGCAGGGTCTGGACGTGGCGTCTCACAGCAGCGCGCCTCCGGTCAGGACGCTCAGGGCGACCGCGACCACGGTGGTCGCCGCGGAGAACCGCCAGGCGAAGGCGCGGCCGAAGGTGCCCGCCTGGAGGGCGATCAGCTTCAGGTCGACCATCGGGCCGACCACCAGGAACGCGAGCCGGGCGGTGGGCGGGAAGCCGGTGAGGGAGGCGGCGACGAACGCGTCGGCCTCCGAGCAGACGGCCAGCAGCACGGCGAGGACGGCCAGGAAGAGCACCGCCGACCAGGGGGTGCCGGAGAAGGTGTCGAGGACGGCGCGGGGCACGGCGACGTTGAAGGTGGCGGCGGCCATCGCGCCGAGCACCAGGAAGCCGCCCGCGTGCAGGAAGTCGTGCTGGAAGCCGAGCCGGAACTCGGTCCAGCGGCTGTGTCCGTCCCGGTGGCCGGTGTGCCCGGGGCGCAGGAGGGGCCGCAGCCACTCCTCCTTGCCGAGCCAGAGCCACAGCCAGCCCATCACGGCCGCCGTCGCGAGGGAGGCCAGTAGCCGGGCGGCGACCATCGCCGGGTTGCCGGGGAAGGCGACGGCGGTGGCCGTGAGGACGACGGGGTTGATCGCCGGCGCGGAGAGCAGGAAGGCGAAGGCGGCGGCCGGGGTGACGCCCCGGCGGATCAGGCTGCTCGCGACGGGTACGGAGGCGCACTCGCAGCCCGGCAGGACCGCGCCGGCGACACCGGCGACCGGTACGGCGAGAGCCGCCCGCTTCGGCAGCACCCGGGTGAACAGCTCGGCCGGGACGAAGGCGTTGATCGCGCCGGACAGGGCCGTGCCCAGGAGCAGGAACGGCAGCGCCTGGACGGTGATGGCCAGGCAGACGGTGCGCCACGCCTGGACGGCCGGCTGGTCCAGCCACCGCGTGCCCGCCGCGAGGAGTACGACGGCGGTGCCGGCGGCGAGCGCGAGGACGGCGGTGCCGGACGGCCGGGGCCGGACGCGGCGCACGGGCGGGCCGGCGGGTGCGACCGCCGGGCGTTCCGTCACGCCAACCAGTTCATCCGTTTTTTCCATGATCGCTCCGGATGTCGGTGTCCGGCCGACGATAGGCGAGAGGGGCCGCTCGGCGGCGCCTACACGCCGCGCGAGGCCCGCCCGGACGCGCGTACACGCCGCCGGGAGGTGACCGGACGGCACGTGCGCCCGTCGGTGGCTCTTCTCACAATCCGGCGTGAAAGGGCCCGGGAGTGACGGCTGCCACGTCGCCGGACGCGCGGGATGGCTACGTTCGTGACCCATGCCGTCCCTCCCCTCCCCCACCGCACGTGTCCGCGCCGGCGCCCTCCTGGCCTCGGCAGCGACCCTCCTGTCCGCCGGTCTCCTCCAGCCGGCGACGGCCGCCGCCGCGTCCCCCGTCACGGGCGCGGCGCACGCCA
Source organism: Streptomyces sp. NPDC028722 (assembly GCF_040637655.1). Classification (NCBI taxonomy): domain Bacteria; kingdom Bacillati; phylum Actinomycetota; class Actinomycetes; order Kitasatosporales; family Streptomycetaceae; genus Streptomyces; species Streptomyces sp. NPDC028722. The sequence continues at coordinate 119,060 of NZ_JBEZWU010000014.1, read as the reverse complement.
CGGCCGCCGTCCTCGACCTGGACGGCACCGGCCGCACGCCCGTGATCCACGGCGAGGACAGGGCGTACGACACCGCCAGCATCGTCAAGGTCGACATCCTCGCGGCGCTGCTGCTCCAGGCACAGGACGCGGGACGGCAGCTCACCGCGCGGGAGCGGAAACTGGCCGAGCCGATGATCCGGCGCAGCGACAACACGGCGGCCGACACGCTGTGGCGGCAGATCGGCCGGGCCTCCGGGCTGGCGGCGGCCAACAGGCGGCTGGGGCTCACCGCCACGACGGGCGGGCCCGGAAACAGGTGGGGGTTGACCCGGACGACCGCGAGCGACCAGGTACGACTGCTGCGGAACGTGTTCGACGCGGGCGGCCCGGCGCCCACCGCGCTGGACGCGGACTCCCGCGCCTACGTCCGCACCCTGATGAGCCGGGTCCTGCCCGAGCAGTCCTGGGGCGTCTCCGCGGCAGGAGCCGAGGGCGCCGGGCGGATCCTGAAGAACGGCTGGCTGGAGCGCAGCACGACCGGCCGGTGGGACGTCAACAGCGTCGGCGAGGTCACCGTCGGGGGGCACCGTTGTCTCGTCGCGGTCCTGACGGACGGCAGCGCGTCCATGAGCGACGGGGTGGCCCTGGTGGAGCGGACGGCGCGGGCGGCCGTGGCCTGAGGGGCCGGCCCTCCGCCAGGCGACGGGGGCCGCTCACCCAGGGTGTCCACACCCATACCCGGACCCCTGTGACGCGCCTGTGACAGTCGGCGGACACCCCCATGAAGTCCGGCAACCAATCTGGTGGAACAAGGGCAAAACGCCCTAATCGGAACAGCCCGAGCCGTTCTGCCGGAGGAACCACCATGAGCGCCACTCTCGTCCCGTCGCCCACCGAAGCCCCCGCCCCCGCGCTGGCTCCGCGCGAGCGGGAGACGCTCCGGCACATCGCCGCCGGCCGCACCTACCTGCAAACGGCCCGCCACATGGGACTCTCCACCCACACCGTGGACGCCTACCTGCGCCGCATCCGGGCCAAGCTCGACATCACCAGCACGGCCCAGCTGACCCGCACGGCCATCGCCATGGGCCTGTGACCGCCATGGGCCTGTGACGGCGGGCCGGAGCGCGATCCGCAGGCCTTGGCGCGGCCAGGGCTTTTCGGCCGGCGTGGAACGGGCACGCGGTCCGGGTACGACTTCCGAACCGGAGGAGCTGTACCACGATGGCCGAGTACGAACGTTCCCGCACGATGCCCGCGCAGCCCGAGCACGTCTTCGACCAGGCCGCGAACGTCGCCCAGCTCGACGCCTGGCTCCCGGACGGCCTCCACGTGGACGCCGGGGACCCGCCCGCCGTGACCGTGCACGAGGACGGCACCGGCCAGGACGTGCCCGCCCTGCTGCGGTCCCAGCCGGACCAGATGCGTCTGGAGTGGGGCACCCGCGGACAGGGCAGCTACACCGGCTGGCTCCAGGTGGCGGGCATCGGCAGCGGTGCCAGCGAGGTCACCGTGCACCTGTCCTTCTTCGCCGGGGGCCACGACCCGGGCGAGCAGGCCGTGTACGAGGCCCTGGACGGCAGTCTGCAACGGCTGGAGGAACAGGTGCGGATGCGGGTCGACAACCCGGCCGGCTGACATGGCGGGGCAGGTTCACCGGTATCCGCTGACCCTGACCACACCCGTCAAGCAGCACGTCTTCGGCGGCCGTGCCCTCGCCGACCGGCTGGGCCGCTCCGGGTTGCCCTCCGGCCCGGTCGCCGAGACCTGGGAGGTCAGCGACGTCGACGGCGAGGGTGCGGCCGTCACCGAAGGGCCGCTGCGTGGCCGGACCCTGCGCGAGCTGATGGCACAGGACCCCGGCGGCCTGCTGGGCGACCGCCCGCACGGGCCGCGCTTCCCGCTCCTGGCGAAGTTCATCGACGGCAGCCGTCCGCTGCCGGTGCATCTGCACGCCGACGACGAGACGGCCCGCCGCCTGGAGGGGGAGCCGAACGGCAAGACGGAGGCGTGGCACGTCCTGGACGCGGCGCCCGGGGCCACCGCCCTGGTCGGGGTCCGGCCCGGGGTCGGCGGGGAACGGCTGCGCCGCGCGCTGCTCGCGCAGGACTTCGACGCGGTCATGCGCCGGCTGCCGGTGCGCGCCGGGCAGACCGTCTACGTACCGGGCGGAACCCTGCACAGTTTCGGGCCGGACACCCTGGTCTACGAGATCGAGCAGACCTCCGACATCCAGCAGCACGCCATGCCCTGGCGGATGGAGGACGGTGCGCCGCTGGACGAGGGCGAGCGCGAGGCGAACATCGCACGGCTGCTCGACGAGTGGCGGCCCGGGCCGCGGCCGGAGTTCCAGCCCGGGCTGAGCGTCACGGTCGAGGACGCGGTCGTGCGCACGGTGCTGTGCGCGGGGCCGTACTTCGCGCTGGAGCGGTGGACCGCGGGCACGGCGGCGCCGGTCAGCCGGACGTTCTCCACGGCCCAGATCCTCAGCAACGCCGGCGCCCCGGTGACCGTCACCTCCGGTGACTGGACCGGGCGGCTCGGCCGGGCGCGGACGCTGCTGCTGCCGGCCGCGCTCGGCCGGGTGCGGGTGGACGGGCCCGCCGATGTGCTGTTCGGCTTCCTCCCCGACCTGGAGGCCGGCATCCGGGCCCCGTTGACGGCCGCCGGACACGGGCCCGCAGCGATCGCCGCGCTCGGGGAAGGCCTCTGACGCACCGGCACCGGCCGGCACCGGTCCGGGCGGACGCCGGAACCGGTGGGCACCGGCTCCGGCGCGGTCAGGTCAGTTCACGGAGGACCCCAGGGTCTGGGTCGAGTAGGCGCATTCCGTGTAGAGGTAGCCGGGCCTGAGTTCGGCGGTGTCCGAGGCCGGGGTCGTGACTCTGTCACCGTGCGGCTTGTGCACGAAGTACGTCGTGCCCGCGGGAAGAGCGATGGTGCGCTGCGGATAGTCCCTGCCGCTGTGGTTGCACGGCTTGAAGCGGGCGGCCAGCGTGTCGGCGAGCGAGTAGGACCGGCAGCCGCCGCATCCCTTGAGGGTGAAACTGCCGGTGACCGGGCCGGTGTACAGGACGGTGATGTCGTCCGGGCTGTCGTTCTTGACCGTGATCGAGATGCTGCCGCCGGACGCCGTGGTGGGCAGCTTCCGGCCGGCCGCGGGGAGCGTCTGGGCGACCTCGGCGGCTATGGCGGTCTTCTGCGCGCGCGCCCGGTTCCGGTCGTGCTCGTGGTCGGCGGCGAACTGCTCCATCGTCTTCTGGGCGGCGGCGAAGTCACCGTCCCGGTACTCGTCGACACCACAGGCGTACGCGCCCGAGTCACCGGAGCGCACCGCCCGGCCCGCGGCCCGCGCCAGCCCGCCGCCCGTGTCGCCCGCCGACCGGGACAGGTCGCCGATCCGGGTGTTCAGGGTGTGCAAACGCTCCACGGCCGCGCAGGGTTCGTCACCGCCGACGGCCTTCTCCGCCGTCTTCACCGCCGAGTCCACGGCGGGCACCACCTTCGCCGCCGGCGCGGACCGCGGGAAGGTGTCCAGCAGGTCGCCGAAACGGGTCACCCAGTCGGCCCCGCCGGCCGCGAGGCGCTGTGCCCCGCACTCGTACAGGGCGTTCGCGAGCCGGTCGTCGGGCCAGTGGACCAGCGAGCCGAGCCGGTCCCGCGGCATCGTGCCGGGCACGGTCCGCAGGTACTTCAGCGGCTCGACGGCGTCGCAGTACTGCTGGTGGCCGTACGGAGCGCCGACCGTCGTGTAGTAGGTCCGCAGGCTGTCGGGGACCTTGCGGGCGGCGCGGGAGCCGGGATGGCCGGCGGCGAGGTCGCGGTAGACCTCCAGGGCCGTCAGGTACTCCGTGCGGGAGGTGCGGAACGGCTGCCGGCCGCTCGCGGCCACCAGGTCGTCGGCCCGCTCCAGACGGCCGAGAAGCTGCTGCTCCACCGCCTCGTCACGGGCGTCCTGGTACCAGAGGGCGCCGCCGGCCGGTACGGCGAGGAGGAGCACGCCGAGCAGCAGCGCCAGGGGCGCGCTGCCCGGCCGGACCAGCGGGGTGCGCAGTCCGGTGAGAGCGCCGTGGACGGCCGCCGCCAGCAGGAGAACGGCGTAGCCGGCGAGCGCGGCGCCCGGGACGCCGTCGGCGTCCGCGGGGAGCGCGAAGAGCAGGAACAGGCCGGTCACCACCCAGCACGCGGCTGTCGCGAGCCGGCGCCGCAGCAGGGCGTAACCGAGTCCGAGACCGCTCAGGTTGAGCACGGCGACCGCGACGGCCCGCCGGACGTCCGGCGGCCCTGGCGGCGGCCCCGGCGGCATCGGCGGCATCGGCGGCGGGCCCGGCGGCAGGTGCGGCTGCGGTGGTCCCGCCCACCCCTGACCCGGACCGTACGGACCTTCGGACATGACGGCTCCCCCCGGTCAACTGCGCCCGCATGTCTGCGAATTCGCAGTGTACGGGCGGGGGCGTGGGCCCGACAGGGGTCTTGGAATCCTCCTCCCGACGACGCGGCGCCGGTCGCGCTGGAGCGGCTGAACGGGTCGCCGCACAGGACGTGACGTCCGCCGTCCCGGCCCGTGCACGGCCCCCTTTCGGCCCCTTTTTCCCGTCCGTGGCCCGGCGGGGCACGGTGTCGCCGATGATGGGCAGGACGTAGCCCGGCGAGGGGAGGGAGACGGCCGTGGGGTGGACGACCGAGGAGTTCGGGGAGTCGCACGAGGGCATCGTGGGTGCCGTCCTGGCCGACGGCAGCGAACCGAAGCCCGCCTACTTCGACATCGGCAGCGGCGCCGAGATGTACGCGACCAGCGAGTGGTGGGCGTACGACGGCGGCATGACCCGGCCGAAGGCGGCGGCGGTGCGGGCCTCGTGCAGCTGCGGCTGGCGCGGCCCGAGCGTGCCGGTCCCGTGGGAGGAACTGGCCGAGGACGGTCTGGAGGACCTGGACGTCTCGCGTGCGCGCCGGGACTGGAGCGAGCACATCCATGCGGTCGAGCGGCAGACGGTGCCGCTGCCGGAGGAGCTGGCCCAGCTGCTGAACGCCGTGGAGGACAGGCTCTTCGCGCTGGCCGAGGACGCACCCGCCGCCGCCCTGCGAGCCGTCGCCGCCCTGGACCGCCTGACCCGGCGCGCCGGGCGGGAAGCGGCCTGCGTGATCGAGGAGGACCCCGACCGGCGGTGGGAGGACCTCGGCAGGGCCCTGGGCGTCGGCGCGGACCGGGCGCAGTCCCTCGTCACCCACTATCTGCTGCTCCGCTGAACCGGCCCTCCGTCCGCGCCGCGCCCTGCCGCGCCCTGCCGCGCCCTGCCGCGCCGGCGGAGTTCCGCTCACCCGCCCCCGTGCAGCGGTCACGACGCGTGCCCTCCCCTGTCCGGCGCAATAGCGGTGCGCCTGAGGGGCGGGCGGGCGCGCCGGGTGTGACCGTGGGGGGAGAACCGCGGACGCGCCGGTGAGGAGAGGGCATGGCCAACAGGGTCGGCGAGAGCTGTGAGCAGCTGAGTGCCGTGGCGGACGCCGTGCTCTACGAGGGATATCTGCTCTATCCCTATCGCCGGTCCTCGGCGAAGAACCGGGTCCGCTGGCAGTTCGGGGTGCTGCTGCCCCGGAACTGGGTGGAGCGGGACGGGCCGGTCACGCCGGGGATCTCCGGCTCCGCCGACTCGTGGTACCAGCTGACCGAGTGCCCGCTGCGGGTCCACGGCGACGACGCGGCCGTACGGGTGCGGGTGCGCTACCTCCAGATGCAGCACAAGCAGGTGGAGGCCACTGACGGCGACGGGCGGCACCGCCCGGTGGAGTCGCTGCGGACGGCCGACGGGGTGACCCACCTGTCGTTCGAGGAGGCGGTGCCCCGCGAGACGGAGCTGGTGCTGCCGCTGGCGGAGCTGCTGGGCGACGGGCGGACCGTGCCCGTGGGTGCGCCGGCCGGGGCGGAGTACGAGCCACTGCCGTCGGGAGCCGGACGGACGGTGCGGCGGCGCCGGGAGGTGCGGGCCGCGACGACGGTCGTGGCCGAACCGCTCGGGCCGGGGCTGTACCGGCTGCGGGTGCGCACCGAGAACACCGGCGACGCCACGGATCCGCAGGCCCCGCGGGGTGCGGTGCTGGGGCAGGCGCTGCTCGCCACCCACACGCTCCTCGCCGGTGAGGCGGTGGAGTTCGTGTCGCTGATCGATCCGTCCGCCGCGCTCGCGGAGCACGTGGCCGGCTGCCGCAACGCGTTCACGTTCCCGGTGCTCGGCGGCGCGTCGCCGGCGTCGGCGGACGGTGACGGGGCGACGGGCGCGTTCCTGCTCTCCGCGCCGATCATCCTCCCCGACCATCCGCAGGTGGCGCCCGAGAGCCCGGGCGACCTGCACGACGCGGCGGAGATCGACGAGATCCTCACGCTGCGCACGATGCTGCTGACCGACGAGGAGAAGGCCGAGGCCCGGGCCACCGACCCACGGGCCGCCCGGATCCTGGACCGCGTGGAGACCATGCCCCAGGAGGTCTTCGCCCGGCTGCACGGCACCATCCGCTCCCTGGCCCCCGCGCAGGCACCGGACTCCGGGCGGCCCGCCTGGTGGCAGGAGCACGGCGACGACGGACTGTCCCCGACGACGGACACCGTGCCGGTGGGCGGGGTGCCGGTGGGCGGCGGCAGCCGGGTGCGGCTGCGCCCGCGCGGGCGGGGCGCCGACGCCCAGGACATGTTCCTGGAGGGACGGACCGCGCAGGTCGCCGGCGTCTTCCACGACGTGGACGGCAGCGTCCACCTGGCCGTCACCGTGGACGACGATCCCGCCGCCGAACTGCACGGCTGGTACGGCCGGTTCCACTACTTCCGGCCCGAGGAGCTGGAGCCGCTCGGCACCGGCGGCGCACCGCACCCTCCCGGGCCGCCCCGGCCGCAGGCCCCACGGCCCGCGCGGCCGGCCGACCGGCCGGAGCGGGGCTGGTCCGATGCCCGCACGTGAGACACCGGCGGGCGGCCACCGGACGGCCGCCCCCGGGGAACCCCCCGTACCGACGCTCGCGGCCCCCTCGGCCGCGGCCCGCAATCCATTCCGCAACCGGCTGCAACGGAGGCCGCAGACATGACCACACAGAGCGGTACGACCGAAGTGCGTGGTGAGCCCAGCAGGGCCGAGGCGCGGGAGGGCTTCGACGAGATCACCATCCTGTGGATCTCGGAGGGGATGAGCTGCGACGGCGACACCGTGTCGCTGACCGCGGCGGGGCAGCCGTCCATCGAGGACGTGGTGCTCGGGCTGATCCCGGGCCTGCCGAAGGTGAACCTCGTCAACAAGGTCCTCTCGCCCAGCCTGGGCGGGGAGGACTTCCTGGCCCCGTACCGGGCGGCGGCCAACGGCGAGCTGGCACCGTTCATCCTCGTCATCGAGGGCTCGATCCCGAACCAGAACATCATCGAGGGCGACGGCTACTGGACGTCGTTCGGCAACGACCCGGACACCGGCGAGCCGCAGACGCTGAACTGGTGGATCGACCAACTGGCGCCCAAGGCCTGGGCGGTGGTCGCCGCCGGTACCTGTGCGACGTTCGGCGGCATCCACGCCATGGCCGGCAACCCGACCGGCTGCATGGGGCTCGCGGACTACCTGGGCTGGGACTTCAAGGCGCTGTCGGGACTGCCGATCGTCAACGTGCCCGGCTGTCCGATCCAGCCGGAGAACTTCATGGAGACCCTGATCTGGACGCTCCAGCACGCGGCCGGTGCCGCTCCCCCGCCGCCGCTGGACCACATGCTGCGACCGCAGTGGCTGTTCGGCAAGACCGTGCACGAGGGCTGCGACCGGGCCGCGTACTACGAGCAGGCCGACTTCTCCAAGGACTACAACTCCCCCAAGTGCCAGGTGAAGATCGGCTGCTGGGGCCCGGTGGTCAACTGCAACGTGCCCAAGCGCGGCTGGATGGGCGGCCTCGGCGGCTGCCCCAACGTCGGCGGCATCTGCATCGGCTGCACCATGCCGGGCTTCCCCGACGCCTTCATGCCGTTCATGGACGAACCGCCGGGCGGCACCCTGTCGTCGATGGTGATCAGGCCGTACGGGGCGGTCATCCGCCGGCTGCGCGGCCTGACCAACGACATGGTGAACCACGAGCCCAGGTGGCGTCACAACAAGGAGAAACTGACCAGCGGTTACGACCCGTACTGGCGCGCGTGACCCGGCAGGCCGCCGCGCCCGTCCCGCAGTCCGTCACCTATCCGCCGCACCCGAACAGCGAGGGGCACCACCGCAGATGACCACCACCGAGTCCCGGCCCACAGGACGCAAACCCGCCCAGATCGTGGACATGTCCTGGGATCCGATCACCCGGATCATCGGCAATCTGGGGATCTACACGAAGATCGACTTCGCCAACCAGGAAGTCGTGGAATGCCACAGCACCTCGTCGCTGTTCCGCGGCTACTCGGTGTTCATGAAGGGCAAGGACCCCCGTGACGCCGGGTTCATCACCTCGCGGATCTGCGGCATCTGCGGCGACAACCACACCACCTGCTCCAACTACGCCCAGCAGATGGCCTACGGCGTCAAGCCGCCCAAGCTGGCCGAGCACATCACCAACCTGGGCGAGGCCGCGGAGTACATCTTCGACCACACGATCTTCCAGGACAACCTGGTCTTCGTGGACTTCTGCGAGGCGATGGTCAAGGCCACCAACCCCAGTGTCCTGGCCCGCGCCGAACGCACGGACGCGCCCCGCGGGGACATCCACGGCTACCGGACCATCGCCGACATCATGAAGGCCTTCAACCCGTTCGAGGGCGAGGTCTACAAGGAGGCGCTGAAGGTCAGCCGGATCACCCGGGAGATGTTCTGCCTGATGGAGGGCCGGCACGTGCACCCCTCCACGCTCTACCCCGGCGGGGTCGGCACGATGCCGCAGCCGAACACCTTCACCGACTACCTGAGCCGGCTGATGCACGTCATCGACTTCATCAAGAAGGCGGTGGCGATGAACGACGACGTCTTCGACTTCTTCTACGAGGCCCTGCCCGGCTACGAGGAGGTCGGCAGACGCCGCATCATGCTCGGCTGCTGGGGTGCCTTCCAGAACCCGGACGTCGTCGACTACCGCTACGCGACGATGAACGAGTGGGGCCGGGCGATGTACGTCACCCCGGGCATCATCGTGGACGGCAAGCTCGTCACCAACAACCTGGTAGACATCAACCTGGGCCTGCGCATCATGCTGGGCAGCTCGTTCTACGAGGACTGGGTCAACGAGGAACCCTTCGTCACCCACGACCCGCTCGGCAACCCCGTCGACATGCGCCACCCGTGGAACCAGACCACGGTCCCGGTGCCGCAGAAGCGCAAGTTCGACGGCAACTACAGCTGGGTGATGAGCCCGCGCTGGTACCACCAGCAGAGCGGTGAGCACCTCGCCCTGGACACCGGCGGCGGCCCCCTCGCCCGGCTCTGGTCGACCGCGCTGAGCGGCCTGGTCGACACCCCGTACGTCAAGACGACCGGCGGCGGCATCCGCATCACCCTGCCCAAGGGCGAGAAGCTGCCGGAGACGACCCTGGAGTGGCGCATCCCGAAGTGGAGCAACACCCTGGAACGGGACCGCGCCCGGCCGTACTTCATCGCCTACGCCGCCGCCATGGCCCTCCAGTTCCTGGAGGAGGCGATGCAGATGCTCCGCAGCGGCGACACGAAGGTGTACGAGAACTTCGAGGTGCCGGACGAGGCCATCGGCTGCGGGTTCCACGAGGCGGTGCGCGGGGTCCTCTCCCACCACCTGGTGATCCGCGACAAGAAGATCGCCAACTACCACCCGTACCCGCCGACCCCGTGGAACGCCAGCCCCCGCGACATCTACGGCACCCCGGGCCCGTACGAGGACGCCGTGCAGGGCCAGCCGATCTTCGAGGAGAACGGGCCGGACGACTTCAAGGGCGTCGACATCATGCGCACCGTGCGCAGCTTCGACCCCTGTCTGCCGTGCGGCGTCCACATGTACATGGGCAAGGGCAAGACCCTGACCACCGTGCACTCGCCGACGTACGGAGCCGACCATGGCTGATGCCGCGCGGCTCGCGGACCCGGCGGTGGAGGCGCGGCTCGCCCGTCTGGACGAGGTGCTGGCCGGGCTCGAGGCCATGCCCGGCCCGGCGCTGGAGGCGGTGGCGCTGCTGACCGAGGTCTACGGCGAGGCCCTCGCCCGGGTGCTGGACCGCGCGGAGGGACCGCTGCGGGAGCGGCTCGCCGAGGACGAACTGCTCGGGCACCTGCTGGTCCTGCACGACATCCACCCCGAGCCGCCCGAGCGCCGGGCCGCCCGCGCGGTGGAGAAGCTGCGGCCGGCGGTGCGCGAGCGCGGCGGTGAGCTGGAGTGGGCCGGCCTGGAGGGGCAGGTGGCACGGGTGCGGCTGAAGTCCGGTGGCGGCGGCTGCGGCTCCGGCTGCGGCAGCGGCGGCGGCAGCGGCTCCTCGGACGTCACCGAGGCGGTCCGGGCGGCGGTGCTGGCCGTCGCTCCCGAGCTGACCTCGGTGGAGACGGTGGAGGCCACCCCCAAACGCGTCGCGGCCCCCGCGTTCGTGCCGCTGACCAGCATCCGACGCCGGCCCGTGGCCCAGGAGACGCCGTGAGCGTGGACGGAGCGCTCGCGCGGATGATCCGCTCCGCCGCCGACCGCGTGGAGCGGGCCGGGGCCGAGTCCTGCGAACTGTGCGCCGCCCCGGTGGGCCCCGAACACGCCCACCTGTACGAGACGGGTCCCGCCGAGGTGCGGTGCGCGTGCCGTCCCTGCTCGGTGCTGTTCGCCGCCGACGGGGCCGGTGAGGGCCGCTACCGGCTCGTGCCCCGGCGCCGGCTGCGGCTGCCGCCGGTCGACACGGCGGTGCTGGGCGTCCCGGTGGGGCTGGTGTTCTTCGTGCCCCGCTCCGACGGCACGGTCACCGCGCAGGGGCCGAGCCCGGCCGGGGCCATGCGGTGGGAGGTGGACGCGGCGGCCTGGCAGCGGCTGACGGCCGTGGTGCCGCAGCTCGCCTCCATGGCACCCGACGTCGAGGCGCTGCTGGTGAACAGCGTGCGCGGCCTGGACGAGCACTGGATCGTGCCGGTCGACGACTGCTTCCGGATGACGGCCGTGATCCGCCGCGAGTGGCGGGGCCTGTCCGGTGGCGGCCGGGTGTGGCCGGCCGTAGAACAGTTCTTCGAAGAGCTGACCGAACGGTCGTAAACACCGAAAAGGAGATCGGACATGGGCAGCATCCGAGTGGGCCGCCCCCAGGCGAAGCCCGACACGCCCACCCACGTGCGCGGACTGCACCAGGGCAACTGGGGCCCTTACCACCGTCAGACCGGACACCACGAGGACGGCACCTCCGACGCGCGCCGCTCCACCGGTATCCACTGGAAACGGCACGACGCCCTGGTGCAGGAGATGCCGAACATCTCGCCGGGATGACAGAGCGGGACGAGAGAAAAGGAAGTGACCGTCATGGACGTCCGCAGGCGAAGAGGGACCGCGCGCGCGGAGTTGTCGGGACGCCGGCTGCTGCTGATCCAGGCCGCGCTGGCCGGCGGCGTGGTCGCGGCGCTGGTCGTCAAGGAGTTCCCGGGTCTCGTGCGCGAGGTGCGGATCTACCGGATGAGCGGGGGCCTGCGCGCCCGCCGCCGGTATCCGTGAGGCCGGCGTGCACGAGCTGTCGATCGCGACCGCGATCGTGGAGCGGGCCGGGGAGATCGCCCGGGCGGACGGCGCCGGCGGTGTCTCGTCGGTGACCGTCCGGGTCGGTGAGCTGGCGGGTGTGGTGCCGGACGCGCTGCACTTCGCCTTCGAGGTGGCCCGTGACGGTACGGCCCTCGCGGCGTCCCGGCTCGTCGTCGAGCGGGTGCCCGCCCGGGCCTGGTGCGGGGAGTGCGCCGAGGAGTTCGCGGTCGGCATGCCGCCGTTCTTCTGGTGCCCGCGCTGCGACCGGCCGTCGCGGGAGTTGCGCAGCGGGCGCGAGCTGGAGATCACGGGGGTCGAGGCGGTGCCGGTCCCGCCCTGACGGCGGGGCCGGCACCGCCCGGCCGCTCAGCAGATGCGGGGCAGCTGCTCTCCCAGCGGCAGGTCCACCACGCGGGTGCCGCCGAGACCGGTGGCGACTACCACCATGCCCGGGTGGTCCGCCACGCACTCGCCGATGAGGGCCGCGCCGGTGCCCTGCGGGTGGGCGCGCATGGCCGCCAGCACGCCCTCGGCGTGCTCGGGGGGTACGAAGGCGACGAGCCGGCCCTCGTTGGCGACGTACAGGGGGTCCAGGCCGAGGAAGCCGCAGGCGTTGGCGACCTCGTCCGGGACCGGGACGGCCCGTTCACGCAGCCGGACCCCGGTGCCGGAGGCGCGGGCGATCTCGTTGAGGGACGCGCCGAGGCCGCCCCGGGTGGGGTCGCGCAGGACGTGGATGTCCGGGGTGACCGCCAGCATGGCCGCCACGAGGCCGGCCAGGGGCGCGGTGTCGGAGGCGATCTCGATACCGAACTCCAGGCCTTCCCGCACGCTCATGATGGCCACGCCGTGCAGGCCGATGGGGCCGCTGACGATGACGGCGTCACCCGGCCGGGCGCGCTGCGGGCGGATGTCGACGCCGTCGGGCACGAGGCCGACGCCGGCGGTGGTGACGTAGACGCCGTCGCCGTGCCCGGACTCCACGACCTTGGTGTCACCGGTGGCGACGGTCACGCCCGCCGTCCGGGCCGCCGCGCCGACGGCACGTGCGACGCGCTCCACCACGGCCAGTTCCACGCCCTCCTCGAGGATGAAGGCGGTGGACAGGTACGCCGGCCGGGCGCCGCTCATGGCGAGGTCGTTGACGGTGCCGTTGACGGCCAGGTCGCCGAGGCTGCCGCCGGGGAAGAACAGGGGGCGTACGACGTAGGAGTCGGTGGAGAAGGCCAGCCGGGCGCCCCCCAGGTCGAGGACCGCCGAGTCGGCGAGGGCGGCCAGGATGGGGTTGCCGTACGCGGGGCTGAAGATCTCCTCGATCAGTTCGGCGGACAGCGTGCCGCCCCCGCCGTGGCCCATGACGACGACCGGCTGGTCGCGCAGGGGCGCCGGGCAGGTCCAGTTCGCGGGGTCGACGGCCGACGCGTCCGCCGCGTCGGTGACGGCGGCTTCGGTGGCTTCGGTGGCTTCGGTGGCGAGGTCAGCCAACGGAGTTCATCTCCTCCTGCGGGATACGGGATCCCTGCTGTGCCGGGGCGTTCATCCGGCGGTACAGGTAGTAGGCGGCGCAGGCGCCCTCGCTGGAGACCATGGTGGCGCCGAGCGGGGTGCGCGGGGTGCAGGCCGTGCCGAACGCCTCGCACTCGGTCGGCTTGATCAGCCCTTGCAGGACCTCACCGGCCCGGCACACGGCGGGTTCCTCCGTGCGGATGCCGGTGACGTCGAAGCGGTGCTCGGCGTCGTAGGCGCGGAAGGCGTCGGTCAGGCGCCAGCCGCTGGCCGGAATGCGTCCGATGCCGCGCCAGTTGCGGTCGGTGACCTCGAAGACCGCCTCGATCATGCGCATGGCCGCCGGGTTGCCCTGGTCGCGTACGGCGCGCGCGTAGGCGTTGTCCACCCCGTACTGTCCGCGCTCCAGCTGGTGGACGGCGCGGCGGATGCCTTCGAGGATGTCGAGGGGCTCGAAGCCGGTCACGACGATGGGCACCCGGTGCTTCGCGGCCAGCTCCGGGTACTCGGCGGTGCCCATCACGCTGCACACGTGACCCGCGGCGAGGAAGCCCTGCACCCGGCAGCTGGGCGAGGTCATGATGGCCTCGATCGCCGGGGGGACCCGGACGTGGGACACCAGCAGGCTGAAGTTGTCCAGGCCGAGCCTGCGGGCCTGGTGCACGGCCATGGCGTTGGCGGGGGCCGTCGTCTCGAAGCCGATCGCGAAGAACACGACCTGGCGGTCCGGGTTCGCGCGGGCGAGGTCGAGGGCGTCGAGCGGGGAGTACACCACGCGTACGTCACCGCCCTCGCCCTTGACGCGGAACAGGTCGCGGTCGGTGCCCGGCACGCGGAGCATGTCGCCGAAGGAACAGAAGATCACGCCGGGGCGGGCGGCGATCTCCAGTGCCTTGTCGATGACGTCGAGCGGCGTGACGCACACCGGGCAGCCGGGTCCGTGGATCAACTCCACGTTCTCGGGCAGGAGTTGGTCGATGCCGTGGCGGATGATGGAGTGGGTCTGGCCGCCGCAGACCTCCATGAGCGCCCAGGGGCGGGTGGCGGTGGCGCGGATCTCGTCCAGCAGCCGGTGCGCCAGGGCGGGGTCGTTGAACTCGTCGAGGTACTTCATCGGGTCTCACTTCCGCTCTCCTGCCGGGCCGCCTGCTCCCAGGCGTCACCGAACTCCTCGTCCAGCAGTCCGAGTTGCTCGAACAGTTCCAGGGACGCCCGGGCCGACTCCTCGTCCAGGCGCTGGAGCGCGAAGCCGACGTGGACGATGACGTACTCCCCCACCCGCACATCGGGCAGATACTCGAGGCACGCCTGTTTCTGCACTCCGCCGAAGTCGATCAGCCCGGTGAGCGGGTCGGCGCGATGGTCGATGGACACGACCTTGCCGGGCACTGCCAGACACATGGGTCACTCCGTCTCGTGGTGGACGGCTGTTCCCGCGACCATCAGCTGGCCGAGCGCGAGACCGCCGTCGTTCGGGGGGACTTCGCCGTGCCGCAGGAGCGTGAAGCCGTCCCGGCCGAGCAGGGCGGCGCACTCCTCCTCCAGCAGGGCGTTGGCGAAGACGCCGCCGGTGAGGGCGACGGTGGCCAGGCCGGTGGCCGTGCGGGCGCGGCGGCAGATCTCGGTGACGGCGCGCGCGACGCCGCGGTGGAAGCGGGCGGCGAGTACGGGGGCGGGGGTGCCGCGCGCCCGGTCGTGCAGGAGCGCCCGCAGCATCGGTGTGGGGCTGCACGTGAGGCGGTCGGTACCGCTGAGCCCGAACGGGTAGGCCACGGCGTCCGCGCCGGCGGCCTCCAGCGCCGCCGCCTCCAGTTCCAGGGCGGCCTGCGCCTCGTAGCCGGCCCGGTGGCACACGCCGACGAGCGAGGAGACGGCGTCGAAGAGCCGCCCCATGCCGGAGGACGGCACACAGGCCACCTGGCGTTCCAGCTGGCGCCGCAGCACCGCGCGTTCGGTGTCCGAGCAGGCGGCGACGCTCGGCAGTTCCGGCGTCCACGGCAGTCCCGCCGCCCACAGCCGGGCCAGGGCCGTTCGGCAGGGGTTGGCCACGCCGGCGTCTCCGCCGGGCAGCGGGGCAGGGGCCAGGTGCGCGAAGCGCCGGTAGCCGGTGTAGTCGGCGAGCAGGACCTCGCCGCCCCACACCGTGCCGTCGTCGCCGTAGCCGGTGCCGTCGAAGGCGACGCCGATGACGGGTGTGGTGCCGTCCAGACCGTGCTCGGCCATGGAGGCGGCGACGTGGGCGTGGTGGTGCTGGACCAGCACCGGCCCGGGCAGGCCGAGCCGGGCGGCCCGGGTGTGCGCCCGGCGGGTCGAGTGGTAGCCGGGGTGCCGGTCGGCGGCCACCCGCCGGGGGGTGACTCCGGTGAGGCGGGTGAGGTGCCGCTCGGCCCGTTCGGCGGCGTCCAGCGTGGCCAGCTCGCCCATGTCGCCGATGTGCGGCCCGAGCCAGGCGTGGTCGCCCTCGCCCAGGCAGAGGACGTTCTTGAGGTCGCCGCCGACGGCGAGCGTGGGCCGGACCGGGACCGGCAGGCGCACCGGGCGGGGGACGTAACCGCGGGAGCGCCGCAGGACCTGTGCGGTGCCGTCGGGGCGGACGCGCAGCAGGGAGTCGTCGCACGGGGAGGCGATGGGCCGGTCGTGGGTGAGCCAGGCGTCGGCGAGGCCGGCCAGCCGGGTCAGCGCCTGGGCGTCGTCGGTGACGATGGGCTCGCCCGAGCGGTTGCCGCTGGTCATGACCAGGACGCGGGGGCCGGGGGGATCGCCGGGCAGCCCGAACAGCAGGGTGTGGACGGGAGTGTAGGGCAGCATCACGCCGACGTGCGGGCTGCCGGGGCAGACCTGTCCGGCGAGGCGGAGGCCGTCGGGGGGTGTGCGGGGGCGCAGCAGGACGACGGGGCGCTGCGCACCGGTGAGGGCGGTGCGTTCCGCGTCGGAGAGGACCGCGATCCGTTCGGCCGTGGACAGGTCCGCGCACATCACCGCGAAGGCCTTGCCGCCGCGCTCCTTGCGGTCGCGCAGCGCGGTGACGGCCCGGGCGTCGGTGGCGTCGCAGGCCAGGTGGTAGCCGCCGACGCCCTTGACGGCGACGATCCGCCCGGCGGCGAGCAGCGCGCGGGCTCCCGCGAGGGCCGCCGCGTCCCGGGCCGGGCGGACCCCGGAACCGTCGGCCGGGACCAGGGCGAGCCGTGGGCCGCAGTCGGGGCAGGCGACGGGCTGGGCGTGGAAGCGCCGGTCGGCCGGGTCGCCGTACTCCCGGGCACACGCGGGGCACATCGGGAAGCCGGCCATGGTGGTGGCGGCGCGGTCGTAGGGCATGCCGGTGGCGACGGTGAAGCGGGGGCCGCAGTGGGTGCAGGTGAGGAAGGGGTGGCGGTGGCGGCGGTCGCCCGGGTCGGCCAGTTCGCGCAGACAGTCGGCGCAGGTCGCGGTGTCGGGCGGGAGGTGGGTGCGGCCCGGGGAGCGCTCGGTGGAACGGATGCCGAAGGGGCCGGTGGCGCCGGTGGCGGGGACGTCCTCGCAGCCGACGCCGGTCACGGTGGCCAGCGGGGGCGGCCGCTCGGCCAGCCGGCGGACGAACAGGTCCACCTCGTCCGGCGGACCCTCGACCTCGATGAGCACGCCGTCGGCGGTGTTGCTCACGAACCCGGGCAGGGCGAGAGCGGCGGCCAGCCGGTGGACGTACGGCCGGAAGCCGACCCCCTGCACCGTGCCGCGCACGGTGATGCGGCGGCGGACCGGTCCGGTGGCGGGCGCCGTCACGCGACGGGGGCGGAATCGGGGTCGTGGACGTGCGGGTGGGGGGCGAGCGGCGGGCGGTGGGGCGGGGTTCCGTCGCGGGCGGCGAGGGCGCGGTCGAGCAGGGTGCCGACGCCGGAACCGGTCCGGGCGCAGGACCGTACGATCTCCACGCCCGGGTTGACCTGGTGCACGTTCTCGTGGAAGAGGCTCTCGTCGAAGCCGGCCGGCCCGGCGAGGTCGGTCTTGGTGATCACCACGAGGTGGGCGGAGCCGAACGCCGTCGGGTACTTCAGCGGCTTGTCCTCGCCCTCGGTGACGGCCATCAGCACGACGCGCAGGGTCTCACCGAGGTCGTAGGCGGCCGGGCAGACCAGGTTGCCGACGTTCTCCACGAAGAGCACGGAGGTGTCCGGCGGCAGCCAGCCCGCCAGCCGGGCCCGGACCTGACGGGCCTCCAGGTGGCACAGTCCGTCGGTGAGCAGCTGCTGGACGGGGGCGCCGGAACGGGCCAGCCGGACGGCGTCGTTCTCGGTGGCCAGGTCGGCGGTGAGCGCGGCCACCGGGACGCCGCGCTCCACCGCTCGGGCCAGGACCCGGCCGAGGAGTTCGGTCTTGCCGCTGCCGGGGCTGGACAGCAGGTTGACCACGGTCACGCCCTGCCGGGCGAGGTCGCCGCGCAGGCTCGCGGCCAGGTCGTCGTTCTTCGCCAGGACGGCCTGTCTGACGTCGGACCGGCACATGGGCGCTGCTCCTCGGGTGGGGTGACGGGACGCGGGCCGCATCGCGCGCGGCCCGGCGTCTCACCGATTCTGGGTGCCGCCGGGCGCCGTCGCGGGCAGCGTTGCCGGGGGCGGGGTACCGGATTCCACCGGGCGGCCCAACGGAGGCAGCGGGCCGGCCGGATCGTCGAGCAGGGCGGGGACGAGTGTGTGCAGCGCGTCCACGGCCCGGCCGACCGCCTCCCGCACCGGTGCGCTCAGTGAGCCGAGAAGGTCGTCGCCGTCCGGCAGCACACCGGGTTCGCAGGCCAGGACGAGGACCCTGGGCAGGGGCTCGTCGCCCAGGTGCCCGGCCAGGGCCAGGACCGTCGCCGGGTCCATGCCGTGGGCCTCGGGCGCGACGGTCCCGTCGGGGGGTTCGGCCTCGATCAACGAGAGGGTGCCGGGGCGGTGGCCGCGCGGGGCCGCGTCGACCAGGACTGCGGTGGCACAGCCGGCCAGCAGGTCGTAGGCGAGGTCCATGCCGCGGATGCCGTAGTCGCGCACCCGTACCCCGGGCGGCAGCGGGCGCTGTCCGAGTGCGCGGATCACCTCGGGGCCGAAGGCGTCGTCGGCGAGGAAGATGTTGCCGACGCCGGCCACCAGGATCCGGGGCGTCACCGGGCGTCCCCGGCGGCCGGGGCGAGGGGCCGGGGTGAGCCGGCGGGTGTCTTGCGGACGAAGGCCGAGCGCAGGGCGTGGTAGGGGGCCGAGGGGTCGAAGAAGACGGCGTGCATGCGGGCCAGTTCCGCCTGCCGGTGGTCGGCCAGGGGGCGTTCCCGCTCGTCCTCCGCGCGGGCCGCCGCCTTGGCGGCGATCCGCCCGTCGAGGTCCGGGGCGGTGGCGAGCGCGGTCGCCAGCCGCCGCACCCGGGCCGTGAAGTCCCCGGGCGCGGCCGGCACCAGCCGGTCCACGAGGCCCAGCCGTTCGGCGGACGCGGCGCTGACCGGCAGTGCCTCCGTGGTCAGGCGGCGGGCGTGGCCGGGGCCGACGCGGCGCGGCAGGGTGTAGGTCCAGAACTCGGAGCCGTACAGGCCCATGCGCCGGTAGTGCGGGTTGAGGACGACGCCCGTGCGGCACCACACCTCGTCGGCGGCGAGGGCCAGCATGGCCCCGCCGGCCGCGGCGTTGCCGGCGAGGGCGGCCACCACCAGCCGGTCGGTGGTGCGCAGCACGGCCTCCACGAGGTCGTCCATGGCGTTGAGGTTGGTCCAGGACTCCTGGGCCGGGTCGGGGGCGGCCTCGATGACGTTCAGATGGATGCCGTTGGAGAAGAAGTCGCGCATCCCGCCGAGGACGAGGACGCGGGTGGGGCGGGTCAGGGCCTCCCGGTAGGCGGCGAGCAGTCTGCGGCACTGGTCGGTGCTCATCGCGCCGCCCGGGAAGGAGAAGGCGAGGAAGCCGACGTCATCGTGCTGGTGGTAGCGGATGTCGGTCCAGGTGCGCCGGCCGGGCGGGAGTTCCAGGGGGGCGGGGTCGTCCGGGAGCCGCAGGCCGGGCCGGCGGGAGGCGAGCACCGAGACGGCCGGGCGGCGGAAGGGCGCCGGGTCGCCGGAGTCGCGGCGGGGACGCAGTTCCGGGATCCAGACCGCGCCGTCGCGGGTGGCCCGGCAGACGGCTCCGGCGCGCTGGGCCAGCAGGGCGCCCGGACGGCCGCGCAGCCGGTCCTCGGGGTGCCCGCCGTGCAGGAACACCTCCTGGCCGAGGAGCTCGTCCAGGACGCCCGGCTGGGAGTCGGCGCCGCGGAGCTTGCGCAGGACCGTCTCGGTGTCGTCGCGCTCCCAGTCGATCCGCCGCTGCTCCTGCCGGAAGAAGTCGCGCCAGACGACCGTGACCGACGCGTCGGTCTGCTGGAGGGGCTTGTACGAGGCTTCGGCGTAGCGCCGTACGGCCGTCAGGACGGCGGTGACGGCGGCGTCGGAGGCCTCGTTGCGGTAGAGGTCGCTCTTGCCGACGGGCGGCACGGGGAACGGCTCGGCCGCCCAGATCGCGCCCGCGTCCATCGCCGCCTCGGCCCGGAGCACGGTCACACCCCACTGCTCCGCCCGGCCGGCGACGGCCCAGTCCAGCGCGGACGGGCCGCGGTCGCCCGGCGGGCCGGGGTGCACGATCAGGCAGGTGTGGTCGCGCCACACGTCCTCGGGCAGGGCCGTCCTGAGCATCGGCGCGATGATCAGCTCCGGCCGCAGCTCGCGCACGGCGGCGCGGACCGGGTCGGGGCCGTGTGCGGCGAGCACCACGTCCACCCGGTGCCCGAGGTCCGACAGTTCGGCGTACACGCGCTGGGAGAGGCTGTTGAACGCGCTGGCGACCAGCAGGATGTCCATGGGACGGCATGGTCGCCGTTCGCCGCGGTGCCGCGAAGAACCGCCGCGGCGTTTCGCCGGCCTCACCCGGGTCGCTTCCGCCATCCGGAGCGCACGGCGGGGCGGGCGGCGGGGGCGCACGGTCGTCGTACGGCGGGGCCGCGCGGGTGTCGTACGGCCGGCCCGGCTCGTCGCGGCGGTGACCGCTCGCCGACGCCGGGCAGAGGCGTGAGCAGCGGGGTGGCCGCCGTCCGTAGGGGATCGACCGGGAGCGGGTCAGGCCGCGAGGGGCCGGCCGGGGGTGAGGCGGTCGAGGAGCTGGTCCTGGTGGAGTTCGGCCACCGGGGCGAGCAGGTCGGGGTGGCGGAGCAGGGCGGCGGCGCGCCGGTCGCCGGCGTCCGGGGCGAGCAGCCGGCGGAACTCGACCGGCGCGGACGCGGTGTGCTCTCCCCCGGCGAGTGCGGCGACGGCCGCCCCCGCCAGTGCGGCGTCGGTGAGCAGCGCGGCGGCCCAGCTGGCCACGATCTCGTCCACCCAGGTACGCCACGCCCGCTCGCCGGCCGGGTGGCCGTCGGCCGGCTCCGCGCCGCTGAGCCAGTCGAGGCGGGTCGCGCCCCCGGGGCCGGCCAGGGCGACCAGGGCGGCGTCGATCTCGGTGGGATACCGCAGCCAGGCGGCCACGGTCACGGCCTGCCGGGCCTGCGCCTCGCACAGCGCGGCGGCCAGCGCGCCACCGCACGGCGGGTAGGCGACGGTCAGCCAGCGTGCCGTCGCGGCTATCAGGGGAGACAGGTCAGTGAGCACAGCCGGGCCGTCCGAGGTGCGCGGGGGAAAGGACTTCCACGTCACGGTAGCCGGGAGCCGGGCACCTGAAAAAGGGGGTGCGAACCAGGTCATATGTGTCCTCGCCCACGTCGGACGCGGTTCCGCCGGGTGACGCGCCGGATGACCACGTGTCGCCCTCCCCGGCGAGGGAACCCGGTGCGCGCCCCCAGAAGGGCACGTGAACACGTACGGGAGGTCTCATGACGACGGACGCCGCAGGCTACGACGACCAGGGCGAGGTTCCCCTCGCGGGATACGCGGCTCTCGCCTCCGTCTTCGCGGCGGGCGTCGGCACTTTCGCGGTCGTGGCCCGGCAGCGGGGAATCCGGCTGCCGGAGGAGGTGCCGCCGTGGGACGTCGCACTGCTCGGCGCCGCGACGTACAAGGCGTCGAGGGTGCTGACCCGAGACAAGATCACCAGCTTTCTGCGGGCCCCGTTCACCCGCCGTACGGGCCAGGGAGAGGCCAGCGAGGTCATGGACGAACCCCGGGGCACCGGCCCCCGGCGGGCCGTCGGCGACCTGCTGGCCTGCCCGTTCTGCACCGCCGCCTGGACCGCCGGCGCCCTGGTCTGCTCCTACGCGGCGGCGCCCCGGCTCACCCGGCTGGTGTGCGGGGGCCTGAGTGCGCTGACCTTGTCGGACTGGCTGCACTACGCCTGGACGTGGACCCAGCAGGCGACCGAGGACTGAGCCGGCCGCGGCACCGCCCGCGTGGACGGTATGCCGTCCACGCGGGCGGTCGGCCGTCCACGCGGGCGGTCGGCCGTCGCCGTCCGTCCCGTGCACGTGGAGGTCCGGGGCGCCCACCGTCCCGCGTACGGCGGGGTCCGGGGTGCCGACCCGCGCGCGGGGAGGTCCGGGGCGCCCCCGTGCGGGCTATTCGTCGTCCGCCGCGGAGGTCAGCTCCACATCGAGTACGCCGTCGTCCTGGAACAGTTCCGACGCCAGCCGGGAGGGGTCCGCGGTGCCCTCCAGCCGCAGCAGGACCCGGGCGGCGGCATCGGCGCGGTCGGGCAGCCGTTCGACCTTGACCTGGACGATCCGGAAGCCGCGCCGGGTGCAGGCCTCCATCAGGCGCGGCAGCAGCGCCGTGCCTGTCCGGTAGGTCAGGCGCGCCTCGAAGGTGGCGGCGGCCGCGCCGGGGACCAGACGGTGCGAGAGCCGCGAGTAGCCCCGCACCACCAGGAAGTGCAGCGCCGTCACCACCACCGCGAGCAGGGGCAGCCCGCCGCCGCAGGCCATGCCGACCGCACAGGTCAGCCAGACGGTGGCGGCGGTCGTCAGGCCCCGTACGGCATCACGGCGTACGAAGATCAGGCCGCCGCCGATGAAGCCGATCCCGGAGACGATCTGCGCCGCGACGCGGGAGGGGTCGAAAGAGACGTTCTCCAGGCCCAGCACCGCGCTGAACCCGTGCTGGGAGACCTCCATCATCAGCGCGCTGGCGATGCCGACCAGCGTGTGGGTGCGCAGGCCCGCGCTCTTCTGCTGGGCCGCGCGCTCCCAGCCGATCAGGCTGGACAGCACGAGCGCCAGGCCCAGTTCGGCCAGCTGCCGCGGCCCCTGCCCGTTGTGGATGTCCCACAGCGGTGCGGCCAGTCCCACTCCTGTCATGCGCACCTCGCACGATGATCAGCCGATCCTACGCCGCCGACGCCCGCCCCGCGCCACGGCGACGGCGCCGCCGGACGGCCGGAGACGGTGACGCGGGGCGGCTGCGGGGGTACCCGTGCGGGGCCGCCACGCCCGCGGGACGGCGCTGCCGTCAGGACTTCGCGCGAAGGGACCGGCATCATGCGGCACGACGAGATGATCGGGAAGGTGCAGGCGCTGGCCCAGCTGCCCGACCGGGGAACGGCCGAGCGGGCCGCGCACGCGGTGGTGACCACGCTGTCGGAACGGCTGCCGTCCGGGCTGGCCCGGCATGTGGCCGCCCAGCTGCCGCACGACATGGCGGCGGCCATGCGGGAGGCGGCCGACGCCTCGGCCGGGCCGGACTCCGGCACGTCGGGCGAACGGTTCGGGCTGACCGCGTTCGCCGGACGCATCGCCGTCCGGGCCGGTACCGACGAGGACACGGCACTGCGGGAGGCCGCCGCGGTCCTGGAGGTGCTGGACGCCGCCCTCGCCCCGGAACTGACCGAACGGATGGCCGGGGCGCTGCCCGCCGACATCCGCGAGCTGCTGCCGACGGGCCGGGCCGTGTAGGACGCGGACCCGTACGGCGTGACCGTAACCGGTGTTACTGGTTGAATTCGTATGCATACGCTCACCGGGGGCAGGCGGAGCAGTGACGCCCCCACTCCGAAAAGGTGCTCCAATGGCCTTCTTCGCCGTCTCCCGGAACAAGCCGCTCGTCCTGCTCTCGATCACCGACCTGGTGACCGAGCACGACCGGATGCACGAGGAGAACCAGCAGCTGCGGCGCGCGATCACCTCGCACGCCGTGATCGACCAGGCCATCGGTGTCCTGGTCGTCCTGGGGCAGCTGACGCCGGAAGGGGCCTGGCGGGCGCTGCGGGACGTCTCCCAGCACACCAACACCAAGCTGCGGGCGGTCGCCGAGCACGTCCTGGACCACGCCCAGGGCGGCGCGCTTCCCGAGTCCGAGCGGACCGAACTCGGGAAGGCGATCGTCCGTCACCGCTGGTGCGGCGGGACGCCGGTCACCGCCGGCCCGCCCGGCTCCCCCGGCGGTGCCGGGAGCGACGGGACGCCGGAGGCCGCAGCACCCACCGGTCCTCAACCTGATCCAGCCCGTACAGCAGGAGGCTGAGGACCGGGAACAGCAGAACCGCGACGATGATCACTGGAGGCTCCCCCTCCTGCCGGGGACACCGACGCGAGTGCCCTGCTGCGGCGTGCCCACCCTCGCCGGCTGTGAAGGTCCTGTGACCGCCGTGGACCGGCCCGGCCCCTCGGCACGGGAGCGGACCGGCTGACGGACGCCCGCCCTGACGCGGTCCGCGTCCCTGCCCGGCCCGGTGGGGGCCGGCGCCGCGCACACCGCCCCGGCCGAGCGGCCGCACTGGTTCGGAGGCGGCCGGCCCGGCGGGCCGTCCGGCCGCCCCAACCGGCGCCTGTTCGGCGTACGGCCCGTTCGACGGCGTCGCCCGTGCGACTCCGCCCCGCAAGCCCCTGGGCCCCGCAGGGACCTTCGGCCCCGCCGGTCCGGTACGCCGGTTCGGCCGCGACCGGCGGGTGCCGTATGCGCACCGTGGCGTGCGCGCGGGTGGCACCGGTCGCCGGGAGGCGGGCCCGACGCGTGCGCTCGGCGCGCCCCCTCGCCGCCCTGTGCTTACGGTGCTGTGGAGGTGACCGGCCGTCATGGGTGGCGAGGAGGCGCGAGCGGTGGTGGGTGAGCAGCGCCGACGGGTGACCGGGCGAGGCGGCGGGCGGCGGCCCGCCGGCCGGGTGCCGGGCAGCCGGCCGGCGTACTCGGTGCGGCTGCCGGCGCCACCCCGGCCGGAGCCGCCCGCGCCGCCGGCCGAGTGGACGGTGCCGTGGCTGCGGGTAGCCGCGGCCTTCTCCTGGCGGCTGATCCTCGTAGGCATCGTCGTCTACGGCGTTTTCAGCGTCCTCGGCAGCTTCCAGCTGATCGCCGTGGCCCTGTTCCTCGCGCTGGTCGTGACGTCCGTCCTGCGCCCGCTCGTCGACCTGCTCGGCCGGTTCCTGCCGCGGCCGGTCGCCGTGGCCCTGGCGCTGATCGGCAGCCTGCTGCTCCTGCTGGCCCTGCTCGCCCTCGTGGGCAGTGCGGTGGTGAACGAGTCGGGCCGGCTGGTGGGTGACTTCCGCGGCGGTACGCACCGCATCCAGGAGTGGCTGCAACGGCCGCCGTTCCGGATCAGCGCGGGCCGGCTCTCCGCTTTCCAGGACCAGCTGACGGGTTATGTCTCCGCCCACCAGGCGGCTCTGCTCAGCAGCGCCGTCAGCGAGTTCGGCCGGGTGGTGGAGGTGGCCGCGGGCGGCGCGCTCGCGCTGTTCGCGTCGGTGTTCTTCATGCACTCCGGCGAGCACCTGTGGGGCTGGGCACGCGACGAGCTGATGCCCGCCGGTGCCCGTGCGGCCTGGGACCGGGCGGGGCGGGCCGCCTGGCACAGCTTCGCCGGGTACACGCGGGGCATCATCATCGTGGCCGCCACCAACGCCGTACTGGTCGGTGTCGCCCTGCTGGTGCTGCGGGTGCCGCTGGCGCTGCCGCTGGCCCTGCTGGAGTTCTTCGCGGCGTTCGTGCCGCTGGTGGGCTCGCCGGTCGCCCTCGCGGTCGCCACGGTCGTCGCGCTCGCCGGGCGCGGACCCTTCACGGCGGCGTGCGTACTGGTCCTGATCGTCGTGATCGGCCAGCTCGAGGGGCATGTGCTGCATCCGCTGGTGATGAGCTGGGCGGTACGGCTGCACCCGCTGGTCGTCGCCCTGTCCGTGATCGCGGGCAGCATCGTCGCCGGGGTGATCGGTGCCATCGTGGCGGTTCCGCTGGTCTCGGTGGTCTGGTCGGTGCTGCGCGCCCTGCGCGCCGTACCCCCCTGACGATCCGCCGGACCGCGCGGTGGTGCGCGTTGTCACAGTGCCGGTGACCGGTCGGGCGGCATGGACGGTGCCGACCGGTGGCACCCGGGTCACCGTGCGTGGGACAGGAGTGACCTTGCAGGCTGTACGGCGTGATCTGTCGGACGCGGTACGGACGGTACGACGGGCCTGGACGGGACCGGGCCGGGAACGGGACATGGCCCTCCAGGCGGTGAAGGCCGCGCTGGCCGCGTGGCTGGCCTGGGTGGTGGCGGGGTGGTGGCTGCACGCACCGGTGGCGTTCGTCGCGCCCTGGGTGGCGGTCGTCCTGGTGGAGTCGACCGTCTACCGGTCGATCGCCCACGGGCTGCAACAGCTCGCGGCGATCGCGGCCGGCACGATCGCCGCCACCGCGGCCGGGCTGCTGCTGCACAGCACGGTGGCCGCGATGGCGGTCGTCCTTCCGCCGGTGATGCTGCTCGGCCGGTGGCGTCGGCTGGGCAGCCAGGGCATCAACGCGGCCACCGGCGCCCTGTTCGTCCTCACCAACGCACCCGTGAGCGTCGCCACCTCCACGGCCCGGCTCACCGAGGCCCTGTTCGGGGCGGTCGTCGGCATCGCCGTCAACGCGCTGGTACGGCCCCCGCTGTATCTGCGCGACACCCGCTCCGTGCTCCAGGACGCGACCGAGGAGGCCCACGACATCCTGCGGGACGTCGCGGACGGGCTGGCCGGGGGACACTGGGACGCCGAGGAGGCCGGGGCCTGGCACGAGCGGGCCCTGCGGCTGAACCGGCTGGTGGAGGAGGCCCGCTCGGCGGTCGAGTGGAGCCGGGAGAGCCTGCGGGTCAACCTGCGCCGCCGGCGCGCCGGCGCCGTGCCGCCGCCCGGCAAGGAGTACGACGACGCGCTCGTGGTCCTGGACTACGCGTCCGTCCACACCGCGGGGGTGACCCGCACGGTCATGGAGGCAGCCGCCGAGGACCGTCCGCCGCCCCGGCCGCGGCCCGGTCCGGCCCGGCGCTACGCCGAGTTCCTGCGCCAGACCGCCCACGCGCTGCGGCTGTACAGCCGCAGCCGGTTCGGCGACGCGTGCGAGGACGAGCTGAGCGAGTCCGTGGCCCGGCTGCGCGACACGCTCGGCGAGCTGCGCCGGGACCTGGCCCGCTCCGTCAGGGAGGATCCCGACGAGGTCGCCACCTACGGCGCGCTGCTCGCCCAGGCCCACCGGCTGGCCGGCCAACTGGCCGCCTCGGGCACCTGAGCGCTCCGGCCGCAGGGCGTCACTGACGTCCACGAGGCCGGTGGGCGACACCCTTGGGGGTCACCGCCGGGGCGAATCCCTCGGGGTCACCGCCGGGCCGGGCGGACCGCCGGTGCCGTGGCCCGGCGCCGGGTCCGCTGGGCGGGCCGCTCGGGCCCTCGTACTCACGCGCCGCCCGCCGCCGTCTCCCCGGGTTCCCGCACTCCGAACACCGCCGGGCCCACCGTGAGGACGCCGTCGGTCAGCGGCCGGCAGCGCACTCCCCCGCCGCCGCGCAGCGCGCGCTGGGCACCGGGCCCCAGGGTGGTGTCCATCCAGGCGCACGGCCGGGCGGCCCGGCGCACCTCCAGTTCCACCGGTCCGGCCCCGCAGTCGAGGTAGACCGTCGACCCGATGTACGCGTCGATGTCGACGCCGCGCAGCAGGACGTTGCGCCGGGTCCGGAGCAGCCCGGCCGGGTGGGGCCCCGGCTGCGGCAGCCGCTCGGCAGCCATGAGGGTGACCGACGCGTTGCGGTGGGCGGGGCGGTTGAAGTAGCGGTCGCCGACGATGCCGAGGCCCGCACGGACCTCGGCCGTCGTCACCAGTTCCCCGGGCGGCAGCTCGGGCGGACCGTCGCCGGGCCGGCCGGAGAACCGGTGCACCGGGGAGACCAGCAGCTGGAGTATCTCGACGTGCGGCACGCACCGAGCCTAGTCACTCCCGCTCACCGCGGTGGGCCTGCTGCTCCTGGCCCGGCTGCCGGCCCGCCGGCTGCCGGCCCTGGCCGGGACCGGGCCGACGGCACGGCCCGGTCCCGGCCGCCGGGTTCCCCTCAGCCGGTGGCGAAGTCCCGCAGCGAGTCCTGGGGGCCGTTGAACCGGTCGTGGTCGCCGACCGTCTTGCCGGTGGAGGTGTACTGCCACATGGTGTGTGTCTTCCAGCCCGACGGCAGTGCTCCGACCGTGGAGGCGTAGCGCGCGATCCACAGCGGGTTGGTCGCGCCGAAGCCGGCGTAGTTGCCGGTGCACTGGGTCCACCAGCTGGTGGCCGTGTAGATGACCGCGGCACGCCCGGTGCGGGACTTGTACCGGTCGAGGAAGGCGCGGATCCAGCTGACCATGCCGCTCTTGGACTTGCCGAAGCAGTCGGCGCCGTACGGGTTCCACTCGATGTCGAGCACTCCGGGCAGGGTCTTGGCGTCGTTGGACCAGCCACCGCCGTGCTGCACGAAGTAGTCGGCCTGGGCGGCACCGCCGGAGGTGTCCGGGGTCGCGAAGTGGTAGGCGCCGCGGATCAAGCCGGTGTTGTACGAACCGGTGTACTGCGAGCTGAAGTAGGGGTTGGTGTAGGAGGTGCCCTCGGTGGCCTTCGTGTAGGCCCATGTGGTGCCGTCGCCCCACAGCTTCTTCCAGTCGACGGCTCCCTGATAGCTGGAGACGTCGACGCCCTCGGCCTGGGAGGCGCGGGGGACGGGGGGCGGGGTGCCGTCGGTGCCGTCGTGGGCGAGTACGCCGATACCCATGTAGGCGCTGCCGCGTACGGGAGCGCCGCCGGCCGGCAGGGGCACGGCCGGGACGCTGGACAGGAACAGGAGGAGGCCGGTCAGGGTGCCGGTGAGGCACAGGGAGTACCGGCCGCGGAAGGGGGCTACGGAGTTTCGCACGCACTCCATCTGACCCGGGGTCGGGTCGTCCCGCACCCCGGGTACCGCCCAACGATGCCTTCCGCGGCCGGTCCTTGAGCCGTTCGGGTGGCCGTCAGCCGTCGATGCGGTGCTGGCTCCAGAAGGAGGTCAGGTCCGTGCTCGTGGCGGCCTGGGCCGCCGCCTTGAACTCGGCCGTGGTGGACACGCCGTACCAGTGCGCGCTCGCGTAGTCCTTCAGCAGCTTGGCCATGGCGGTGTCACCGAGGACGCGCCGCAGGTCGTGCAGGGCGCACTTGCCGTAGCCGTAGACGACGGTGGAGTACCGGGAGGAGTGCGCGTCCCAGTAGGCCATCGAGTTGGTGATCTTCTCGGTGCTGGAGGCCCAGGAGACGCTGCTCCAGCAGTTGCTGCCGGTCTTGCCCTGGGCGAGGTCGGTGGCGTAGTCGGTGAACGCCTCGTCCAGCCAGGGGCTGGTGTACTCGTCGTCGCCGACGATGCCGTACCACCACTGGTGGGCGATCTCGTGGGTGAGGGCGGTGGTGCTGACCAGGTCCAGGACGAAGCCGGGGTACTCCATGCCGCCGAACCAGTAGTTGTTGTCGATGACGGCGTCCAGTTCCCCGTAGGGGTAGGCGCCGAACCGGGCCGCGTGGGCGTCGACCGCGGTCCTGGCGGTGCTGAGCATCGACTGGGCGCTGGAGGAGCTGATGCCGGAGACGGAGTACACGTTCACCGGGACGCCGGCGGCCGAGGTGCCGGAGATCTTGGTGAACGGTCCGGCGGCCCAGGCGAAGTCGCGGACCTTGGCGGCGGTGGCGGTGGTGACCGTACGGCCGCTGGAGCCGGGCGTCTCCGTGGAGGTGCCGGTGGCCGGGACCAGCAGGCTGGTCGGGTGGTCCAGGGTGACCTTGAAGTCGGCGGCCAGGGAGTAGAACGACTCGCCGTTGTCGGTGTACGGGTCCAGGTGCCAGCCGGCGCTGTCGCGGACCGCGAGGACGGGCAGGGCGTTGCCGATGAAGCTGAACGCGCCGTCGTGGCCGAACCGGTCGGCGCCGCTGGGCACGGTGATGCCGAGGTCGAAGCCGATGGTGGCGGACTGGCCCTGGGCGAGCGGGGACGGCAGGTCGATCTTCAGGGCCGTGCAGGCCACGGAGAGGGCGCCGGCGCTGCCGCCGGTGACGTTGCTGACCTTGACCGGCATCGCGTCGCAGGTGCCGTGGTAGTTGTCCCACAGCCGCAGGTAGACCTCGCCGAGCGCGGTGGCGGAGGCGTTGGTGAAGGTGGCGCTCTCGTGCCCGGTCCAGACGGTGCCGCTCGTGTCGCTGCTGAGGTTCACGGTGTACGCGGGTGCCGCGGGGGTGCGGGTGGAGTCGGCGGGTGGTGGCGTGGTGCCGCCGGAGGTGTCGAGGGTGATGTCGTCCAGGACGAAGCTCGTCTGGAGGCTGGAGTCCTCGGTGCCGGTGAAGGACAGGTTCACCGTCTGGCCCGCGAACGACGACACGTCGATGGTCTTGTGGACGTAGCCGGTGTTCTGGTCCAGGTTCGAGTAGGTGGCCAGCGTCGTGCTGCCGATCTTGGCCGTCAGTTTGTCGTACGCGACGGACGTGGTGGTCTCGGCGGTGTCGGTGTGCAGCCAGAAGCCGAGGGTGGCGGTGGCGCACCCGGAGGGGATCGTCACGCTCTGGCCGAGGGTGTCGGTGCGGGTGCTGCCCGCGCCGTCCAGCCAGGCGTAGGAGCCGCCGCCGTGGGCGCTCTGTCCGGAGCGGCTGGTGATCACGGTGGACGGGGACTGGGTCCACGGTGAAGTGCCGCTCTCGAAGCCTCCGTTGCTGATGACCTGGGCGGGGGCGCAGGCGGCGGGGGCGGAGGCCGGGCCGGCGGCGGCGGGGGTGGCGGGGAGTACGAGGGCGGCCACCGCGGCGACGGTGAGCGCACCGGCGCCGAGGGCCTTGTGGGGGGTGGTTCTCACACGCTACTCCTTCGTGGCGGCCGGGGTTCCGGCCTGCTCGAAGGCCGCCCGGCCGGGGTTCGCCGGGGCGGCCGCGTACGGGGCTTGCGCGATCGCTCGTGCCGAGGAGCCCGTCGCGCCCCATGGGGTCGGGGCGGCGACTGCCGGTCGACTGCCGAAAGAGTGACAGATTTGACCGGTCCATGCCAGATGGATAAAGCGGGCGCCCCGCCCCGGCGCCGTGCGCGCCACCGCCGTCCGGCGCCGCCCGCCCTCCGGCGGGCGGGCGGCGCCCGGATCAGCCGTGACGCAGCGTCATGAGGACGGCCCGCAGCCGGCTTCCGTCCGGACCCGGCCAGCCGGTGGCGACATGCCCGAGCGCCTCCCGCGGGGGCAGCGGCGGATTCTCGTCGACCGGGGTCAGCACGCGGTGCACGTGCAGGACCGTCCCGTGGGGCGCGGGCAGGCGGGTGCCCTCCCGGTCGTCGGCCGGCTCGGGGGCGAGGCCGTCGGGGACGAGGGCGGCGCCGGTGTGGGAGCGGGTCACCTCGTGGTCGGGTGTGTCGCTGACGCTCTGCGCCATCGCCTGCGCCCGGCCCTCGATCAGCGCCAGCAGCTCGGTGAACAGCACCGGGTCGTGGCAGCCGTCGTAGACCCAGCGCTTGCCCAGCACCCCGTGCTCCATCGTGCCGACCAGGGCGTGTCCGGCGCCCTCCAGCGGCGCCCCGCGGTAGGTGAGCGGCACCAGATACGCCGTCCGCTCGGGGCTAGCGGTGTCGGTGGCCACGATGAACTCCATGCCGACCTCGCCCTCGGGGTCGTCCAGCCGGAACCCGCCGGACCTCTCCAGCACGGGCGCGCCGGGCCCGCCGCGGTACCAGGGGCGGGTGGGGAGCCAGTCGGCGAGCAGTTCCGTCTTGCTCGGCTTCAGGGTGGTGTCGTGGATGACGGCCATACCGGTGGTTGCCTCCCGTGCTGCGGATACGGTCCCGGCTCAGCCTTCCACACCGCCCCCGCCGGTCAACGCCGGACTCAACCCGGCCCAGGGGTTGGGCGGTTCGCCGGTCACCGGCCCGCACACCGCGGCGCCCCGCTCGTGTGCCGTGCGGACGGCGAGCGGGACGAGGGCCGCGGGGACGCCGTAGACGAGGTGGCACAGCCGGTCCGGCGGGTGCCGGGCGGCCCAGGCCGGCCGGGTGAACGCCGAGACGTACGTCGACCAGTGGCCCTCGAAGGTGACGGTCAGGTCGCCCAGGCGGGTGTAGCCGGGCGCCGGGTGGACGCCCGGGTTGAGGACGACGGGGCCGGCGCCGAGCCGCCGCAGGTCCCGGACCAGGCGGCGGCAGGCGGGCAGGCCCTCCGGGCCGGCGGTGACCCGGTCCAGGAAGCAGCCGTCGGTCCCGTACCAGTCCCGGTGGCGGCGCATCTCCTCGGTGATCCGGTCCCGGTCCCGGACGCCGTAGTCGGTGTCGACATAGCCGACGAGGCGGGCGCCGGCCGCGCGCAGGGCCCGGGCCGCCGCCGTGAACGCGGGATCGGGAGCGGCGCCGGGTCCGCTCGCCGGGTTGAGGACGACCGCGTAGGTGCGGTCGGCCGCCGCGATCAGCCGGTGCCAGGCGCCGGGGTCCTCGGCCGGGTGCACGTACAGCGGTACCAGCAGGCTCACGGCACGCGCTCCGCGTCGGCCGTCCACAGCGCGGCGAGGGCGTCGTCGAGGCTGTGGTCCGGCCGCCAGCCGAGGGCCCGGGCTGCGGCGGAGATGTCCGAGCACTGCCAGGACGCCTGCGCGGAGCGCGCCGAACCGGCCGTACTCTCCTCCACCCGCCCCCGGAACCCCGCCCGCCGGGCCAGTCCGTGCACCAACTGCCGTACGGGGACGGCCGTTCCGCTGCCGATGTTGAGCACGGCCGGCAGGGGCCCGGGGGTGGTGACGGCGTACTCGGCCGCCCGGGCCACGTCGCGTACGTCGACGAAGTCGCGGTGCGCAGAGAGGTCCCCGAGGCGCAGTACCGCCGCCGGGTCCTGCCCGGCCGAGCGGAGCAGCGCGGCCAGCCGGCCGGGCAGGGACGCGAGGGGTGCGCCGGGGCCGACCGGATTGCCGACCCGCAGCACCACCGCGTCCAGGGCGGCGCAGGTGACCGCCACCGTGCCCGCCAGCTTGGTCGCGCCGTACGGCGTCACCGGGCAGGCGGGCGCCGACTCGGTGACCGGCACGCCCGGGGTGCCCGGCCCGTACTCGGCGGCCGAACCCAGGTGCACCAGGCGGGCGGTGGGAGCCGCCTCGCGCAGTGCCGCGCAGAGTACGGCCGGGCCGCGGGTGTTGACCTCGGCCAGCGTCACGGCGTCGCCGCCGGTGGCGCCCGCGCAGTTGACCACGGCGTCGGGGGCGGCCGCCGCCACGGTCTTCGTGAGCCGCTCGGGCGGATCGGCGGCGAGGTCGGCACCGAATGCCGCGGAGGCGGTGCGGCCGGCGGTGAGGACGTGCGCGCCCGGGAGGGCGCGCAGCCGCTCGGCCACGTGGCGGCCCAGATACCCGGTGCCGCCGAGGACGAGAATGCGCATGTGGTACTCAGGCTCCCTTGAGCAGCAGGGACTTGCGGCTGGTGAACTCGGCGTTGGCCCGGTCGTAGTCGTCGGGACGGCCGATGTCCAGCCAGTAACCGTCGAAGTCGTAGGCGTGTGGCGGGTCCTGGTCTCTCAGCAGGTCCAGGACGAGTTCGTCGAAGCCGAGCGGCAGGCCCGGTGTGTAGCCGTCCAGGGTGGCGCGGCTGAGGCCGTAGACGCCCATGGAGACGCGGTAGTCCATGCTGGGTTTCTCGGTGAACGCGACGACCCTGCTCGCGTCGGTGGTGAGCACGCCGAAGTCGATGTGGACCTTGCGGGCGTACGTGGCGATGGTCAGCGGGGCACCGGACCGCTCGTGGCGGCGCAGTACGTCGGCGTAGTCGAGGTCGGTGAGGACGTCGCCGTTCATGACCAGGAACGTCTCGGGCAGCCGGTCCTTGAGGGTGAGCAGCGGGCCCATGGTGCCGAGCGGGTTCTCCTCGGTGGCGTAGTCGACGTTCATGCCCC
This sequence comes from Streptomyces sp. NPDC028722, assembly GCF_040637655.1. Classification (NCBI taxonomy): domain Bacteria; kingdom Bacillati; phylum Actinomycetota; class Actinomycetes; order Kitasatosporales; family Streptomycetaceae; genus Streptomyces; species Streptomyces sp. NPDC028722. The sequence continues at coordinate 85,868 of NZ_JBEZWU010000014.1, read as the reverse complement.
ACTGGGAGCCGTCGCCGACGTACGCGCGGATGATCTCGCCGAGGTGGCCTATCGCGAGGGTGCAGCGGGTGAAGCCCGCCGCCGACAGCTGACGCAGCACGATCTCCAGGATGGCGTGCTGGTCGCCGATCGGGACGAGGGGCTTGGGCAGCGCGGTGGTGTAGGGCCGCAGCCGGACGCCCTTGCCTCCCGCCAGGATCACTGCGTGCATGGCTCCTCCTTAGTTGACGCAAGGACTCGGGGGGACGTGCCGGTCGGTTCAGATGTTGTAGATGCCGGTCTTGTAGCGGGCCAGGTTGGCCGGGTCGCGGAAGAAGTCCACGGTGTGGGCGAGGCCCTGTTCCAGGGTGTGGGCGGGCTGCCAGCCGGTGGCCCCGGCGAGCCGGGTGGCGTCGGCGACCAGCCGCATGACCTCGGAGTCGGCCGGCCGGATGCGCGCGGGGTCCTCGCGGATGTCGAGGGCGGTGTCCATCACCTTGCCGATCAGTGCGACGAGGTCGCCGACGGAGATCTCGCCGCCCGTCCCGGCGTTGAAGGTGCGGCCGACGACCTGCTCGGCGGGCGCGGAGCCGACGGCGAGGAACGCCTGCGCGGTGTCCCGCACGAAGGTGAAGTCACGGGTGGGGCGCAGATCGCCGAGGGTGATGGTCCGCTCCCCCGCCGCGACCTGGCCGATGACGGTGGGGATGACGGCGCGCATCGACTGGCGCGGGCCGAAGGTGTTGAACGGGCGGAGTGTGACGACCGGGGTGCCGAAGCTGGCGTGGTAGCTGTCGGCCAGCCGGTCGCCGCCGGCCTTCGAGGCGGCGTACGGGGACTGGGTGTTGATGGGGTGGTCCTCGGTGATGGGCACGGTCCGCGCGGTGCCGTAGGTCTCGCTGGTGGAGGTGTGCACCAGCCGGGGCGTGCCGAGGGCGCGGACCGCCTCCAGCACGTTGAGGGTGCCGGTGACGTTGGTCTCCACATAACTGTGCGGGGCCTGGTAGGAGTACGGGATCGCGATCAGTGCGGCCAGGTGGTAGGCGACGTCGGCGCCGTCGAGCAGGCCGCGGACCGAGCCGGGGTCGCGGACGTCGCCGAGGACGATCTCCACGTGGTCCAGGACGTCGGGGGCGAGGGTCTCCAGCCAGCCGTAGGAGGAGAAGGAGTTGTACTGGGCCATGGCTCTGACCCGGTGGCCGCGGGCGACGAGGGCCTCGGTGAGGTGGGAGCCGATGAAGCCTTCGGCTCCGGTGACGGCGGCGAGCGGTGCGGAGGTCAAGTCGGGGGTCCTTCCGGTCGGTTGCGCGAGGACGGGCGGTGTGGGTCAGGCGTGCCGGGCGGGCCGGCCGAGCAGCCGCAGGGCGCAGGCGACCAGGGCCGGCACGGCCGCGCCGCAGCACAGCGGCAGGGCGGTACCGCCCGGTGGCAGGTGCAGCAGCGGTACCGCGCCGGCCGTCGCGGCGGCGGCCAGACAGATCACGGCCGGGGGCCAGGCGGCCCCGAACGCCTGGAGGAGCAGCGCGGTCCACAGGGTCGCCGCGAGCAGCAGCAGCGGGGCCGGTGCCGCGCCGGTGAGGCAGGCGGCGGGCAGCAGCGGCAGCACGTAGGCGAGCAGGCAGCCGCCGAGGACGGCGGCGGAGCGCAGCAGGAACCCGGCGGGGGTGGCGCTGGCGCGCAGGGCGGCGACGGACAGGCCCCGGTAGCGGAACAGCAGCCATTCGGCGGGGCCCATGCTGACGGTCAGCACGATCACCGCGTACGGGTCGCGCCGCCCCTCCAGCAGGACCAGCACGCCCGCGGCCAGCCCGAACAGTCCGTACGGCAGCGACCACCGCAGTTGGGGCCGGGCGCCGCCGGCCGCGGCCGGGGCAGCGAGGGCGCCCCGCAGGGCGTGGCCGGTGCCGGCGAGGGTGGCCAGCAGCGCGAGCAGCGGCAGCCCGGCGCGCACGGCGGTGCCGGGTTCCCACCAGGGCAGTACGGCGGTGCCCGCGATCAGCGGGGTGAGCGCGGCCAGCAGCAGCCGCTCCCGGGCCAGGACCAGCAGAACGCCCGCTGCCGCGAGGTACAGCGACTGCGCTGCCGCCGCCGCGAGCACCGGGCCGGCGGTGCCGGCGAGCGGGACGGCGCACGCGGTGGCCAGGGCGGCGCCCAGCGGCGCGCCGGTGAGCAGGGTGCGGGCGGCCTCCCTGCGGCCGGTGGCCAGCCGCAGGTGGGCGCGGTGGCCGAGGCCCTGCCCCCACGCCCAGGAGACCAGTCCGGCGGTGATGAGCGCGGCGGTGTGCCGGCCGGGGTGCCACAGGGGCGCGGTGAGCAGGTAGGCGAGGCCCGGCAGCGCGAACAGCACCCCGCGCAGCAGGCTGCGGACGGTGTCCGGGCGCCAGGGGTCGGCGACCGGCGGCGGTTCGGGGAAGGTCCGGGGTACTTGCTCGTACAGGGCGGCGGCCAGGGAGAACAGGCCGGTGTGGCCGTACCGCTGCCTGATCTCGTCGGCCGTCAGGCCCTCGGCCTCCAGCAGGGCGGCCACCTCGTACGGGTGGACGGCCGGGCCGACGCGGTCGGCGAGGTCGGCGGCCAGCCGGCTGACCGCCTCCGGGTCGGGGCCGCGCCTGGGCAGGCGCAGGGCCATCGTGTGGTCGTCGCGGCGCGCGGGCGGCTCGGCGAGCCGCAGCGCGAGGGTGTCCTGTTCGGGGCCGCCCGGTTCGAGCGCCATGGGGCCGCTCATCCGGAGAGGCTCCCCGCGGCGACGCGGAGCGCCTCGCCCTGCGCGGCCGGCGCGGTGGACGGCCGGAAGTGGGCGGGCAGTTCGAGGTAGATCGAGCGGAACGTGTCGATGGTCTGGCGCAGCGTGAACTGTTCGATCACCCGCAGCCGGGCCGCCTCGCCCATCGCCCTGCGCCGTTCGGCGTCACCGAGCAGTTCCAGTGCCGCCGCCGCCATGCGGGCCGGGTCGCGCGGCGGGACGACGAGCCCGGTGCCGCCCACGGCCTCCCGGACGCCGCCGACGTCGGTGGAGACGGTGGCCCGGCCGCAGGACATGGCCTCGATGAGGGTGAACGGGAAGCCTTCGCTGATGCTGGAGAGCATCACGACGTTCCCGGCGGCATAGGCGTCCTTGATGTCGTCGACGCGGCCCTCGAAGGTGACGGCGTCGGCGTGTCCCAGTTCGGCGGCGAGGGCCTCGCAGCGTTCCCGGTACGCCTCTCCGCCGCGCGGTGTCCCGCCGAAGAGCCGCAGCCGGGCCTCGGGTAGTTCCTTGCGGACCAGGGCGAACGCGCGGATGAGGGTCTCCAGGTCCTTGATGGGGTCGACGCGCCCGGCCCAGCTGAGCGTGGGCACTCCTGGTTCGGGTCCGGCGGGCGGGAACGCCGCCGGGTCCACACCGTTGTAGACGGTGCGGATGGCCTGCGGGTCGGCGCCGCCCTGCTCCTCCCAGAGCCGGTTGTAGCGGTTGCCGGGGGTGATCAGGGCGGCGCGGCGGTAGCTCTCCTCGGCCAGCAGCCGGAAGAAGCCGAGGACGAGGGCCTTCACCGGCCAGCGGTAGGGGGCGGTGCGGTAGCCGAGGTAGCGTTCGCGCAGGTAGACGCCGTGTTCGGTGAGCAGCAGGGGGACGTCGTACCGCTCCAGCGCGGCGAGCCCCGGCAGCACGGCGACCCCGCCGCTGACCGCGTGGGTCACCCCGTGCCGGGGGGTGGGCGCGGCGAGCGGGCGCAGGGCGTGTTCCAGCAGGGCGGTGGCGGTGACCGCGTCGTGCAGGGTGGGCCCGGCCTCCCGGACCGCGAGTCCCGGGCGGTTCCAGACCGCGGCGAGGAGGGCGATGGCCCGGTCGCCGCGCAGGAAAGCGCTCAGTGTGCCGTCGGCGGCGGCCCGGGCCATGGTGTACAGCGCGGGCGGGAACTGGTCCTCGGCGTGCGGGTCGAGGAGCGCGGTGAGGAAGCGTTCGTAGGCGGCGGTGAGCCGGTTGCGGGCCCGGCCCCGGGGCGGGCGGCCCTGCGGCGGGGTTCCCCACATGGGTACGGAGAGCACGCTGTGGACGTGGGCGGGCAGGTCCCATACGACGGGTTCGCGTCCGGTGCCGGTGACGGCGACGACCTCGAAGTCGAGGTCGGGCATGCCGTGGACGAGCTGGTCGCACCAGACGCTGACGCCGCCATGACTGTGCGGGTAGGTGCCTTCGGTGAGCAGGGTGACGTGCGCCGCGCCGGAGCGGCGCGCGCCGTGCTGAACGTGCATGGCTGGGGCTCCACGGCCGAGGTGTGGGGTGGTCGGGCCGGTTCCGGGCGCCGACGGGTGGCCGGAACCCGGGCCGGTCCCGCCGGCTCCCGTCACGAGGCGTGCGGGAGCCGGCCGGACCGGCCCCGGGTCCGGTGCGGCGTTCAGTTGTCCGGGGTGTACGGAACCTGCTCGGTCACGCCCGCCGGGATCCTGGTGTGCGGGGCCGGGGCGGTGGCCGCGGCGGTGGTGCCCGCGGTCGCGGCGGGTGCGGTGGCGGAGGACGGCAGGGTGAAGGTGAGCGCGCTGCCGGCGGAGGCGGTCCAGCCGGACACGGCGCCCGCGTAGGCGGTGCCGAAGGCGGTGGTGCCGCGGGTGGTGCCGGCGGGCAGGGTGGCGGGAACGGCGGCGCCGTTCGGTCCCTGCACGGTGACGGTGTCGCCGATGCGGTAGGCGGTGACCTGGCCGGCCTGTACGGCGGTCCTCCAGGCGGCGCGGCGCTGGAGTTCGACGCCGATGTCCTTCATCCGCAGGTTCACCACGGGGGTGTTGTCCGCGAACAGGGCGTCGTAGCCGTCCAGTACGCCGTCGAGTACGGGGTAGGCGATGCGGTCCTCGGCGAGGTTCGACTGGTGGATGAAGTGCGGCCTGGGGTCGTCGGACAGTACGTGTCCGAGGGCGATCCGGGTCTCCAGCGGCACGATGTAGCCGGTGTAGCCGGTGCCGGTGTCCAGCGGGGCGGACAGACAGGTGGTGGTGGCCGGGTTGTCCTCGCAGATGCCGCTGCCGCCCTGGGCGCGGCCGGTGTAGAGCCAGTTGTACTCGTCGACCTGCTCGGCGGCCCGGCCCGCGTTGTAGAAGACGTTCATCGGGTAGCGGGCGACCGTGGTGGCGGGGCCGACCTGGCGCTGCTGGGGGTCGCGGGAGTTGTCCGAGGCGAGCCAGGTGACGTTGTTGTCCGCGAGGGCGAGGGCCAGGTTGGGATTGTCCGCGGGCTGCTGCGGCAGGATCCTGAGGCCGGAGTGCTCGCCGGTGACCAGTTCCGTGCTGTCGAGCGGGAGTCCGGCGACCTGGCCCCAGACACGGTTGGTGGCGATCTCGTTGTCGATCGTGGTGCGGCTGACCCACTTGGTGCTGCCGTCGGCGTTGGTGGTGCAGGTCCACGGGACGACGGTGACGTTCTGCTCGCAGCCGAGGAAGGCGTGCGTGTAGGTGTGGTTGACCCAGCGGAACTGGTTCCGGTCGGTGATCAGCCTGTCGGCGAGCTGGTCCACGCCGTCGTCGTCCTCGCGCTGGTCGGTGCTGCCGGCGCCGTTGTAGACCAGGTCGAAGGTGAAGTGGTGGCTGTCCTGCCAGGCGGTGGCGTGGTCGACGTCCGCCGGGGTCATTCGGATGGGGCTGGGCGTGCCGGCGCCGCCGGTGCAGTCGACGTCGCCGGGTGTGCAGTTGAGCCGGGTGTCCCAGCGGTCGTCGGCGGCGAACACGTCGTCCACGTGCACGGCGAAGTAGTTGCGGGAGGCGCCGAGGTGCACCCCGCCGGTCATCCACTCCACGATGCCGCGGGACAGCAGCCGGAACTGCTGCTGGTACTGGTTGTAGACGAAGGTGACGACCAGTTCGCGCCGCCCGTCGTGCCGGTACTCGCCGACCAGGGAGCCCTGCCGGGTGGTGCCCGGGATGGGGGCCTGCACGTACGGGGTGAAGTCGGCGCCTGCGGCGGGTGTCGACAGGTAGGCGTAACTCTCGCCGACGGTGGGCGAGTTGTCCTCGAACGGTACCGGGCCGTCGAGGTAGCCGAAGACTCCGCCGCGGCCGGCCGCGGTGACCTGGGCCTGGACGCCGTCGATGCTGCCCGAGTAGCCGCCGGAGGTGGGGACCTGGAGTCCGGCCTGGGGGCGGGCGTAGGTGTAGGCGTCGACCTGTGGGATCGCGTAGGTCTGCTCGTAGGCGGCGAGCGCGGTCATCTCGGCGCTGCCGGCCGCGAACGGGTTGTCGTTGGGCAGCACGACGGCCTGGAACCTGGCCCGCGGCCGGCCGTCGACGGTGTCGGCGAGGAAGCCCGCGTCGATGGCGGGCCGGTCGGACCGCGTGAGGTCGACCTTCGTGTACGGCGTACCGGCGGCGTCGAGTTCGGCGGCGATGGCGTCGGTGGCCGGACCACCGTCGCTCACCACCAGGACTCTGAGGTCGATGCGCGGCGTGGTGGCGTCGGCCTCGGCCGGGCCGGCCCCCAGGCCGAGCGCGGCGATGAGCGCGCCCACCGTCAGCGCGGTGGTGCGTACGGTCCGCTTCATGCGGTGAAGTCCCCTCCCCGGGCAGGGGTGAACACGGCTCCCATGGAGCCGACACCCCCTCGCGTGACGCCGGCGTCCCCCTCAGAAGCCGGTCGTCAACGCATCTGTCGCGTCACATGGTGATGTCTCTGTGTAGCTTCTGTGGTCGAGTTACGGAACCTGACGGAAAATCACAGGTGTCCGCCAGTGCCCCGAAGCAACCCGAACAACCGTTTTTGCGTCGTCTTCGCACAGGGGTCGCGGCGCACGAAGGGGCCCGGTCCGCTGGTCCGGCCGGGGGGCGGCGCACCGGCGGCCCATGACGGTCCGCCGGGCGACATGTCGGGTCCGTACCGCGCGGGACCGATGACCGGGGGCGGTTTCCGGCCACCCGGGTCACGGGGCCGAGGAGTCCGTCAGGCGCAGACGACGCGCGTCTCGGGCGCGTAGACAGGCCCGCCGTCGGTGTGGGTGCTGTCGCTGAACTCGGCGTAGTAGTACGAGTAGAAGCCTATGTTGCCGTTGCAGCCGGAATCGGCGGCGACCTGGAGGGTCAGCGTGACGGTGCGGCTCTGACCGGGCGGGATGGTGGCCCCGTAGTTGCCGCCGAGGTTGCTCGGTCCGGTGCCGGCACAGGCGCTGCTGCCGCTCGCGGTCGCCAGGCTGCACCCGGTGAAGCTGTACTTCAGGTCCGGGCGCTGGGTGGTCAGCCAGGTCGGGTCGATCGTCTGGTACACGAACCAGATGTCGTAGGTCCTGTTGTTGGTGAGGGTCATCGACAGCTTCACCGTTCCCCCGGGGGTGGTGGTGGCGCTGTCGGTGGCGAAGGTGAGGGGAGCCGGCGCGGGGTCGGCGCTCGCGCTCGGGGCGAGGCCGCAGACGGCGAGGAGGAGGGCGAGGACGGCGGTGAGCCCGAGGCGTCCGAGCAGAGGTGATCGCATGGCCCGGGAGGCTAGGCAGGCGTGCGTCACGCCGTCTGCCCCGCCGCACCGGCCCCGGACAGGGTTCGGCCGAAAGTGGCCGTGGCGCGACGAGGGCGCGGGGACACCGTCACGGCGCGTCACGCGTCGCATACGCCCACGCCGGGGTGCGGTGACGGGAGGGGGGCGCGGGGCCCGCGGCGGGAGTGGTGCGCGAGTCGGCATTGGCGCGGACAAGATGCCCCCACGACGGCGGAACGAGGGCCCCCGGTTGTGATGGGGGCCGCTTCCGGCCGGAACACGGTTTCCGGCCGGACGGAGCGGCCCCGGGGGGTTCTCGTTCTCCCCCGGGGCCGCCGAGCCGGTCCGGTCGCCGGGTCACGCCTGCGGGTCGCCGCCGTCGGGGGTGCTGTCCGGGATCCAGGAGCCGTGGATCCCGGCCGTCACCCGGCGGGGCAGGTCGACGGCAGCCACCTGGCCGAGGCCGGTGGCGTCGAGGACGAGCAGGCGGGAGGCGTCCTGCTTGAGGTCGGAGACGACCGTGAGCAGATAGCCGTCGTCCTCGGCGGTGGCACCGGCGGCGGGGACGAAGACGGCCTCGCTGGGCAGCCGGGCGTCGCCGGCCCGGTGGATACGGCGGGCGCCGGTCACGCGGTCGTACTTGACGATGCCGTAGCCGCCGTAGCCGTCCTGGTCGGGGAAGGAGACGGCGTACTGGTAGCGGTGCTCGGCGCCCAGCCGGTCCTCGTTGATGGTGGGGAACTCCACCGCCAGGTCGTCAACGATGCGCTCGTCGACGGCGCCGGTCACCAGGTCTATCACCCAACGGCGCTGGTAGGAGCGGGCGTTGGGCTCACTGCCACGGCCGGGTGCGCCGACCCACCAGTTCCACGACAGCTGGAATCCCGCACGGTCGACGGTCGGGCCCTCCAGCACGATCCGGCCCGCCGCGTCCTCGTAGGCGTTGGCGGCGTGCAGCATGCTGCCGGGCTCGACCGGGAACCAGCGGACGGCGCCCGCTCCGTCGCGGCCCCGGGGCATGACGCCGATCCGGGCGGGCTGGGCGTCGTTCCAGCTGTACGGGATGCCCGAGTGCTCGCCGGGGTCGAAGGTGACGGTGCCCTCGACGAAGACGACGTGGTTCCGGGTGAGGGCGAAGTCGTGCTTCAGCGCGGCCGTGGCTCCCGGGATCTCGGCGCTGTGGCTGATGCGGCCCGTGGCGTCGGAGACGTGATAGGTCAGGTACGGCGGGAAGGGCGAGGACCCGAAGAAGTGGAGTTCGCCGGTGACCGGGTCGGCCTTGGGGTGCGCGGTCATCGCGGTCCGCAGCCGGCCGTCGAAGTCGTAGGCGCCCACGGTGTCCAGGTCCGCGGTGAGTTCGAAGGGCAGGTTGGATTCGCACAGGGCGAGCAGACGGCCGGCGTGTTCGATGACGTGGGTGCCGGCGGTGCTGGCGGTGAGGTCGGGGCCGTGCTCGGTCAGGTAGGGGGCGCCGTCCAGGGCCGGGGTGCGCACCCAGCGGTTGCGGTACCACTCGGCGCGGCCCTCGCGCAGCCGGATGCCGTGGACCATGCCGCTGCCCTTGAACCAGTGGGTGGGGGTGACGCCGGGCTTCGGGTTGTGGCTGTTGCGGACGAGCCGGCCGGTCAGCTCGGGCGGCAGAGCGCCTTCGACGGGGAGGGCGGTGGCGGTGATCTCGTCGGCGACGGGCTCGTAGTGGCCGGTCAGGTAGGGCTTGGTGCTCATCGTGCGTCCTCTCGGTCGGAGTGCTCGCGGGGCGTGGGGGCGGTGGTGGGTCAACGGGCCTGTTCGGCCTGGGCCTTGAGGGCGGTCAGCCAGGCCTCCAGGGACTGGTGGAGGGCGGTGCGCAGTGCGTCGGGCCGGGCCTCGGCCGGTGCGCCGCTCCAGGACTCCTCGGTACGGACCGTGACCCGGTCGCCGGTCCGCTCGAAGGTCCACACGTGGACGCCGGTGATGCCGGCGGAGGGGCCGCCCCAGACGATCCGCTCGCCGGGGACGATCTCGCGGACGGTGGAGGTGATGTCCAGGCCGTGGGTGCGCCAGGTGAACGTGGTGCCGGGCCGCAGCGGACCGTCCAGCCGGGCCGACTCGACGCCGGCGTTCCAGGTGGGCCAGGCGTCGACGGCGGTGTGCAGCTCCCAGACGGCGGCGGCCGGGGCGTCGATGTCGGTGGACAGGCGTACGACGACCGGGGCGTTCTCTTCGATGGTGTACATGACGGGTGTTCCTCTCGGTGGTGGACCGGGTGAGCCGGGTCGGCGCAGGAGCGCGGTGGTGGGGACGGGTCAGGGCGCGGACGGGCCGGTCCCGGTCAGCGGGACGGTGTCCGGTGCGGCCGGTACGGCCCGGCGGCGGGCCAGGGCCGGGGCGAGTGCCGCGGACAGGGCGAGAAGGGCCGCGGAGACGGCGAACGCGGTGCGGTAGCCGGTGGTGAGCGCTTCCGCGTGGGTGCGGCCGGCGGCCGCGTGGGCGGTGACCGAACCGGCGAGGGTGGTCAGTACGGCGAGGCCGGCCGCGCCGCCGGCCTGCCGGGTGGTGTTCACCAGTCCCCCGGCCAGTCCGGCGTCGGCCCGCGGCACCCCGGCCACCGCGAGGGCGGTCAGCTGGACGAAGGCGACGCCCAGTCCCAGCCCGATGAGGACGGCCGGTCCGAGGACGTCGGACCAGTAGCCGCCGTCGGCACGGATGCGGGAGAGCCAGAGCAGCCCGGCGGCCTCGGTGAGCAGGGCCGTGGCGGCGGTGACCGGCGGTCCCGGGCGGCGGGCCAGGCGGGGGGCGACCGTGGAGCCGAGCATGGTGGCCGCGGCGAGCGGCAGTTGGCCCAGACCGGTGACCAACGGTCCGTAGCCGAGGACCTGTTGCTGGTAGAGCGGCAGGAAGAAGAACAGGGCGGTCCACACCGAGCCGAGCAGCGCCATCAGGACGTTCCCGGCGGTGACCGTGCCCGTGGCGAAGAGGCGGGGCGGCAACAGCGGGTCGGGGTGCCGGTGTTCCAGGCGGGCGAACACGGCGAGGAGCACGGCCGCCAGGGCGAGGGCGGCGAGTACCGGCGCGGCGCTCCAGCCGGTGCGCCGCGCCGTCGTCAGCGCCCAGACGAGCGCGGTCAGTGCCGCGGTCACGGCGGTGGCGCCCAGGACGTCGAACCGGCCCGGCCGGCCGCCGGGGACGCGGGGCACGAAGGCCGCCACTCCCCCGGCGACCACGGCGGTGCCGAGCGCGACGGCGTGGAAGGTCCAGGCCCAGCCCAGCAGTTGGGTCAGCAGCCCGCCGAGCAGCACTCCGGCCGCCGCTCCGGCGCCGGACACCGCTCCCCACACCCCGAGCGCACGTCCGCGTCCCGGGCCGGGCGGGAACACGTCCATCACCAGGGCCAGTGCGGCGGGGGCCACCACGGCGGCGCCGACCCCCTGAGCCGTGCGGGCGGCGATGAGCGGGCCGGCGCTGTGGGCCAGGCCCGCCGCCAGTGACGCCGTACCGAAGAGGGCGAGGCCCGCGAGCAGGGTCCGGCGGCGCCCGAACAGGTCCGCCGCCCGCCCACCGGCGAGCAGCAGGGCACCGAAGGCGAGGCCGTAGGCGTTGACGACCCAGGTCGTGCCGCCGTCCGACAGGCCCACGCCGGCCCGGATGCGGGGCAGGGCCACGTTGACGACGGAGGTGGCGAGCATGACCGTGAACTGGGCGCCGGCCAGGGCCGCGAGGGCGGCGCGCGGACGGACGCGGCGGGTGGTTCCGGTCGGTGACTTCACGGTGGCCTCCTGGGCGGGATGTCGGCTGCATGAATGTGTGGTCAACCACTCACAAGGGAGCCCGGAAAAAGGGCGGGGTGCCACACCCCGCCCGGGCGGCCCCGGTGCCGGTCCCGGATCTCCCGGGGCTCCGGCTCGGCCGCGACCCGCCGGCTCAGTAGTGCCTCATGCCGGCGGCCAAGGTCCGGGTCCACGGCGCGTCCACCTCGTCGGCCCCCATGGAGACGATCAGATGGCACAGCATGCCCCGGGCGAAGAACTCCTGGACCTGCGGTCCGCTGCCGCCCGAGGCGCCGCGCACGTATTCCACCAGCCGCGCGTACCCCTGCCGGACGACCTCCCGCACCGCCGGCTCGGACACCGCCGCCGCCTGCGCGTGCAGCTGGATCAGCATCAGGTCGTTGTCGCTGATCAGCCGGGCGTAGGCGTCGCCCATGGCGCCGAGCACCAGCTCCGCGGAGCTGCCCCGCGCCTCGGCGGCGGCCCGCTCCAGGCAGGTGCGCACCTGGACGAAGCAGTGCTCGACCACGGCGGTGAAGAGCGATTCCTTGTTCGGGAAGAGCCGGTAGACGTAGGCCTGGGAGATGCCGGCCGCCCTGGCCACCTCGGTCGTGGTGGTGCCGAAGTACCCGCGGGCTGCGAAGGCTCCGATCGCGGTCCGCAGGACCGTCTCGCGGCGCTCCTCGGCGGTGGACAACTGGCGGGGCCGTTCGGTCTTCATGTGAGTACTCAATCACTCACACTTCCGGGTGTCAAGGAGACAGATGGCACGGCACTGCGGGAGACGGATGGCATGCGGTGCCCGAACGCGGGTATGCGCGCTGCGACTTCGCACATCGGCGACACACCAGGAGGCGCACATGCTGATGGCACACCCCGCGGTACTACAGGACCTCATCGCCCAGTACGAGGCCCTCACGCTGCTCGGGGCCGAGGAGAGCACCCCGGAGGCCCGGCAGCGGCTCGCGGACGTGTCGTACACGCTGTGCGTGGCCACCGGCACCCGGGATGTCGACATGGCCCTCATCGCCGCCCGGCACCGGCTCTCCGGCGCCCGCCCGGAGGACGACTCACTGCTCGAGATGGCGGGCCCGGCGGAACCGGCGGCCGCGCTCTGACGCGAACCGGCACACCGGCCGACGGCGAAGCCACCGGTGTGCCGGTCCCCGCGCAACGGGCCGGACCTCCGGGCCCGTTGCGCCATCCCTCCCCCTGAACCAGTTGCCTCCCGCTTCTGGTCGGCGAGCCCTACCGGACGGTATACAGGCCCGGTCGAACGCGCGCGGGCCGCTCCTGAGGTGCCGCCCGCGCGACGCAGCAGCTCAGGGGGAGGACGCATGACGCACGACAGACGCCCGGCGGGCAGGGCGGCGGGCCGGCGGCGGAGCGCCGTAGTGGGGGCGGCACTGGCCGGATGCACCCTGGTCGCGGCCGGCACGGCACCGGCCGTGGCACACCCCGGCGGGCACGGCCGCGCAGCCGCCTACGTGGCGCTCGGCGACTCCTACACCTCGGGTCCCGGGATTCCCCGCCAGGTGGACGCCGACTGCGCGCGCTCCGACCACGACTACCCCTCGCTCGTGGCGGCCCGGACCGAGGTGACCGCGTTCACGGACGTGAGCTGCGCTGGCGCCACGACAGCCGAGATGTGGCAGGCGCAGGGCACGAACGGACCCCAGCTGGACGCGCTCGACCGGCACACGGACCTGGTGACGCTCCAGATCGGCGGCAACGACGTCGGATTCGGCCCCATCATCGGCACCTGCGCCCGGCTCGCCGCCCAGGACCCGGCCGGCAACCCCTGTGAACGCGCGTACCACGCCTCCGGGTACGACGAGCTGGCCCTCGCCGTCGTGCGCACCGCGCCGAAGGTCGACCGGGTGCTGCGGGCCGTGCACGCCCGCGCACCGCACGCCCGGGTGGTCGTCGTCGGCTACCCCGACCTGCTCCCCGACGACGGCGTCGGCTGTTTCCCGCAGGTGCCGTTCGCCCGGAAGGACTTCACCTATCTGCGGGACACCGAGAAGCGGCTGAACCTGATGCTGCGCCTGGTGGCCGGCGTGAACCGGGCCGCGTACGTGGACACCTACGGCCCGACCATCGGTCATGACATGTGCAAGGCGCCCGCCGACCGCTGGATCGAGCCGCTCCAGCCGGCCTCCCCCGCGGCCCCGGCCCACCCCAACGCCAAGGGCGAGGCGGCCATGGCGCAGGCGGTCCTGGACCGGCTGCGCACGGACCGCGGACGCGGCTGAGCCGGACGGCACCGGCCCGCGCCCCGCGCCCGGGACCGCGGACCGCCGGGGCGGCCTCCGTGACCGAGGCCGCCCCACGGCCGTGTCAGCCGCCGAGCGCTCCCAGCACCACCGCCTGCGCCTCCTCCTGGACCCGGGCGAGATGGCGGGCGCCGAGGAAGGACTCCGCGTACACCTTGTACACGTCCTCCGTGCCCGAGGGCCGGGCCGCGAACCAGGCGTTGTCGGTGGTGACCTTGATACCGCCGATGGCCGCGCCGTTGCCGGGCGCCTCGGTCAGGACGGCGGTGACCGCCTCGCCGGCAAGCGTGTCCGCGGTGACCTGGGCCGGCGACAACTGGCCGAGCAGCGCCTTCTGTTCGCGGGTCGCGGGCGCGTCGATGCGGGCGTAGGCGGGTTCGCCGAAGCGGGCGGTCAGACCGGCGTAGTGCTCCGAGGGCGTCCGGTCGGTGACGGCCGTGATCTCGGAGGCGAGCAGCGCCAGGATGATGCCGTCCTTGTCGGTGGTCCACACCGAGCCGTCCCGGCGCAGGAAGGACGCGCCGGCCGACTCCTCGCCGCCGAACCCGAGGGCGCCGCTGACCAGTCCGTCCACGAACCACTTGAACCCGACCGGCACCTCGACCAGCTGACGGCCGAGGTCGGCGGCGACCCGGTCGATCATGGTGGAGGAGACCAGGGTCTTGCCGATGCCCGCGCCGGCCGGCCACTGCTCACGGTGCCGGTAGAGGTAGGAGATGGCGACCGCGAGGTAGTGGTTGGGGTTCATCAGGCCCGCGTCCGGGGTGACGATGCCGTGCCGGTCGGCGTCGGCGTCGTTGCCGGTGGCGATCTGGAAGCGGTCGCGCTGCTCGATGAGGGAGGCCATCGCGTACGGCGAGGAGCAGTCCATGCGGATCTGGCCGTCCCAGTCCAGCGTCATGAAGCGCCAGGCGGGATCGGTGTACGGGTTGACCACCGTCAGGTCGATGCGGTGTTCCTCGGCGATCCGCCCCCAGTAGGCGACGGAGGCGCCGCCGAGCGGGTCGGCGCCGATGCGCACACCGGCCGCGCGGATGGCGTCCAGGTCCAGCACGCTGGGCAGGTCGCCGACGTAGGTGCCGAGGAAGTCGTAGCGCCGGGTGGTGTCCGCGGCGAGCGCGCGGTCGTACGGCAGCCGGCGTACGTCCTTCAGGCCGCCCGTGATGATCTGGTTGGCGCGGTCCTGGATCCAGGAGGTGGCGTCGGAGGCCGCCGGGCCGCCGCTCGGCGGGTTGTACTTGAACCCGCCGTCGGCGGGCGGGTTGTGCGACGGGGTGACGACCACACCGTCGGCGAGGCCGGTGGTGCGGCCCCGGTTGTGCGTCAGGATCGCGTGCGAGACGGCGGGCGTGGGCGTGTAGCCGTCCGCGCTGTCGATCAGCACGGTGACGTCGTTGGCGGCGAACACCTCCAGTGCGGTCGCCCTGGCGGGCTCCGACAGGGCGTGGGTGTCGGCGCCCAGGAAGAGGGGTCCGTCCGTGCCCTGGGCGGCCCGGTACTCGCAGATGGCCTGGCTGGTGGCGGCGATGTGGTCCTCGTTGAAGGCACCCGCCAGGGACGAACCACGGTGCCCCGAGGTGCCGAACGCCACCCGCTGTCCCGGGTCGGCCGGGTCGGGGTGCAGCGTGTAGTACGCCGTGACCAGCCTGGCCACGTCGACAAGGTCCTCGGGACCGGCCGGCCGGCCGGCTCGCTCGTGCGGCATGAGTCCGTTCCTCCGCATCGGTGGGGGTCGTACGCTCACCCCATCTTTCCTCGTCAGGGGCGTGGCATGCACGTGCGCACCACCGGCCGGGCCGCAGCGGGCCCGGCCGGCGGCTCCCCATGCGGGTCGCGCGGGTCAGCCGATGTGGTAACTGTCCCCGTACACCTTCCAGTCGAGCGGGGTGTTCAGGTCGAGGTTGCCCTTGCGCAGGAAGACCCGCTGCGCGGTGTCGACGCGGCTGGTGTCACTGTGTGCCTCCTCCTGCTTCATGGCCCACACACGGGCGTCCAGGAAGGCGTTGAGGTAGGTGGTCTCGTTGCCGCCCTGGGCCGGCGGCTTCGCGGTGCGCAGGGCGCGCTTGCGGATGTTGCGGAAGCTGGTGGGGTCGTCGCCGTCGCCGTGCATGACGAGGGCGTCGTAGTAGGTGAACTGGCCAAGCGCGCGCAGACCGTCGGTCCTGCCCTGGGTGACGGCCGGGTTGAAGTAGACGCGGTCGCGTTCGTCGTTCTGGGCCTGCTGGAACGCGCTGTCCTGGGCGGCCCTGCGCCAGTCCTTGGGGAAGTCCGGGTCGAGCCCGGCGTGCGAGTCGCTGCCGTCGACCCGGCGCAGAGCGGGCAGATACTTGGCCAGGACGTTGCCGGGCTTGCGGTCGGTGTAGAGCTGGACGAGGTCGAGCATGTCGCCGGTGCCGGAGCAGAAGCCGATGATGCCGGCGGTGTAGCCGCGTCCGTCACCGATGTCCTCGATGTACTTGTACTGGGCCTTCCAGTCGAGCGAGGAGTTCTCCGCGCTCGACACCAGCTGCATGGCGATCTCCTTCTTCGCCGGGTCGTCCAGGCCCGGCGCGGCGGCCGAGGCCGTGCCCGCGCGGGAGACGCCGAGCAGGGTGCCCGAGGCGACGGCGCCGAGCGCGGCGACGACGGTCCGGCGGGAGAGGCGGGCAGGGGTTGCCGGCTCACGGTGTGCGTGCACCACAGGGGCTCCAAGTGGGGGGTGGGCGTGGGCGGTTCGGTCCGTACCGCCTACTGGTAGGAAAGTTTCCTATCAAAGGCGGAGGGGCCCGGTAACCCGGCGCGGGGGAAGTTCGTAGGATCGAACAACCCTCGTGGGGCCCCCGGCCCCCGGGCGGGCTCAGCCGTGCCGCGCCTCGTCCCGCTCCCCCGTGAAGGCGTACAGCTCCTGCGAGGTGCTGATGAGCTCGCGCATCTCCTCCCGCGAACCGACCATGGGCTGCGAGCCCTTGAGCGGGACCTGGGCGCTCTCGGGCAGGAACCGCACGGTGAGCAGGCCGATGGCGCCCGCCAGCACCAGGTAGTAGGCGGGCATCAGGTCGTCGCCGGTGAGGTCGACGAGGGCGGTGGTGACCAGGGGGGTGGTGCCGCCGAAGGCGGCCACGGCGAGGTTGAAGCCGATACCCATGGCCGCGTAGCGGACGGCGGTCGGGAACAGGGCGGGCAGGGTGGCCGCGCTGGGCGCGGCGAGCAGGCCAGCAGGGTCGACAGGATCAGCACCCCGAGGATGGGCGGCCAGGTGCCGTGCGCCTTGATCAGCAGGAACGCGGGGACGGCGAGCACCATCATGGCGGCCGCGGCCACGGCGTAGAGGGGCCGTCGGCCGACGCGGTCGCTGAGCCGGCCGAGGAAGGTGATCAGCACGACGATCCACACCATGCCGACGAGCACCAGGACGTCCGCCGAGCCGCTGGAGCGGTGCAGGGTCTCGGTCTGATAGGTCGGCAGATAGCCGGTGACCATGTAGTTGGTGACGTTGTACAGCAGCACCAGCCCCATGCAGACGAGCAGGGGCCGCCAGTGCCTGCGGACGATGTCCCTGAACTCGCTGCGCGCCGACTCCTGCGCCAGGGCCTTCTCCTGCTCGTCCAGCTGCTGCCGGAAGGCCGGGGACTCCTCCAGTTTGAGCCGCATGTAGAGGCCGATCACCCCGAGCGGCCCGGCGATCAGGAAGGGCACGCGCCAGCCCCAGGAGAGCATCTGGTCGTCGCTCAGGGCCAGGTTGAGCACGGTGACCAGGGCGGAGCCGAGGGCGTAACCGACGAAGGTGCCGAAGTCGAGCCAGCTGGAGAGGAAGCCGCGCCGGCGGCCCGGGGAGTACTCGGCGACGAAGGTGGTGGCGCCGCCGTACTCGCCTCCGGTGGAGAAGCCCTGGACCATGCGGGCCAGCAGGAGCAGCACGGGCGCGGCGACGCCGATCGTGGCGCAGCCGGGGACGACACCGATGACGAAGG
The DNA here is from genome assembly GCF_040637655.1 of Streptomyces sp. NPDC028722. NCBI lineage: Bacteria > Bacillati > Actinomycetota > Actinomycetes > Kitasatosporales > Streptomycetaceae > Streptomyces > Streptomyces sp. NPDC028722. The sequence continues at coordinate 68,491 of NZ_JBEZWU010000014.1, read as the reverse complement.
TGCCGGCCGCCATCATGATCATGGTCGTGGCCAGTACCTTCTGCCGGCCGACCCGGTCACCGGGCGGCCCGAAGACCAGGCCGCCCAGGGGGCGTACGACGAAGGCGGCGGCGAAGGTCGCGAAGGAGGAGATGAGCTGGGCGGCCGGGGAGGCGCCGGGGAAGAACACCTTGCCGATGGTGGCGGCGAGGTAGCTGTAGACGCCGAAGTCGAATCACTCCATGCAGTTGCCGAGCGCGGAGGCGCCCACGGCCCGCCGGAGCAGCGGGGACTCGACGACCTGGACGTCGGCCGCGCCGAAGGCCCGCCGGTTGCGGCGGAGCCTGCGGGTCAGCTCCTCGCGGACCTGGCGCGGCAGCCGCGCCACGGCCCCCGGCGCCCGCCCCGCGGCTGCCGTTCCTCACCGGACGTCGCACCGTTCACCGGCGTCTCCTTCGTCTCGCACCTGTGATCACCCGCCTGCCCCTGGGGCCGGTGCAGAAACGGAGGCCCTGAGTCCCATTACGCGCGGACCTGCGACGGCGCGCGTCCGGTGGCGTCGGGTGGGCGTCCGGCGGGCGTTCGGCGAGCGCCCGGTAGGTGCGGCCGACAAGCTGGCACCGAGTGACAATGCCCTATAGACATTCGGCATAAGTAGGACATAATGGAGGCAGTTCGGACAGCGTTGTCACGCGTGCCCCACGTGCCACATGTGGTCATGCCGCCTGCCGCCCGCCCCACCACCTCCCCGCCCGCGTTTCCCCGCGACTTCCAAGGAGCCGCTCCCCGTATGGCGTACGGAGCCCACCGCAGCCGCCTTCTGCCTCCCCACCCCGATCTGAGCCGCGCCCGCGACTGCGAGCAGTGCCTCGGCTGGGGGACCGTCGTCACCCGCGACGGCGACCACGAGCTGTGCCACGCGTGCCAGCCCGGTCACGGTGACGACGAGGACACCACCGCCTCCTAGCCGGCCCGGCCCCAACCTTCACCCCCCTCCGGGACCGACCCGGGCCCACCCGCGCGGCCGTGCCGGAGGCACCCTGGTGGCCCGCGACGAGTTCTCCCCCGTCATCGCGGGTCTCGCCGTCACCTCCGGCATCGACGCCGACCTCGGCCCGCTCGCGACGGCCGCGTACTGATCCTCATGGTCGTCGGCCCGCCGGCCGCCCGGTACGCCGAGCCGCTCGCCCTGCGGCTGACCGGCCGCCGCCGGCGCACGGCAGCGCCCGCCGGGGCGGCTGTGGACGCCGTGACGCCGGAGCAGTCACTGGCCACCCCCGCCCGTGATCACCGGTCCGCACCGACGTACTGTGAAGACATGTCCGCACCCCTTCCGGGACCGCTGGCCCATCTGGAACCGCTGCTCGGCCACTACGGCTACTGGGCCGTGGGGGCCGTGGTCTTCGTGGAGGACTTCGGGGTCCCCGCACCCGGCGAGACGATGCTCCTCGCGGCGGGCGTCTACGCGGGCGCCGGCCGGCTGGACGTCGCAGCCGTGGCGGCCGTCGCGTTCGTCGCGGCCGTCGCCGGTGACAACCTCGGCTACCTGATCGGCCGGACCGGCGGGCGGGCCTTCGTGCACCGGTGGGGCCGGTACGTCCTGCTGACCCCAAAGCGGTTCGAGGCCGCCGAGGAGTTCTTCCGCCGGCACGGGGGCCGGATCGTGACCGTGGCCCGGTTCGTCGAGGGCCTGCGCCAGGCCAACGGCATCATCGCCGGCACGACCGGCATGCGCTGGCGCCGCTTCCTCGCCTTCAACGCCCTCGGCGCGGCCCTCTGGGTCGGTCTGTGGACGACCCTGGCGTACCTGGCCGGCAGCCACATCACGGCGGTGTACGACCAGATCGAGCGCTACCAGCCCTACGTCCTGGTGGCCGTCGCGGCCGTCGTCGCGGGATTCGCCGTACGGCACCTCCTGCGGCGGCGGCACGAGCACTGAAACGGGCACGGGGTCCGAAGGGACGGCGGGCCACTGGTTTGGGCGGCGGCACAGCGGTAATCCGAATACCGACCACAGACCGCGTCGACGTTGGGATGTGACAAGCGATGGCCGGCAACAAGAAGGCCAAGGGCAAGGCGGAGCAGGCCAAGGGCAAGCTCAAGGAGACCGCGGGGCGTGCCGTCGGCAACGAGCGCCTGGAGGCCGAGGGCCGCATGGAAGGCGCGGCCGGAGACGCCCGGCAGGCGAAGGAGAAGGCGAAGGACGTCTTCAAGCACTGACGTCTCACGTACTGCCATCCTCAGAACCGACGTCCTCGCACACCGAGGTACGCCGACTTTGCGGAACGGGTCCGGACATCCAGGGGAAGCGGATGTCCGGACCCGTTCCGCTGTGCGCGCGGACCCGCCCCCGGCCGGCGTTCTGCGCTGTACCGTCCCCGCGAACCATTCGTGCGCATCCGGAGGATTCCCCGGAAACGTCCCTTTGACCGGCGGCCCAGTGGGTAGCCGGGCAGGGACGGACGACCACCCCCCTGGTGCACAGGAAGGGCCCCTCCCCCCAGAGGAAAAGGGCAACGAGGTATGGACATCCCGCGCAGGACGAACGTGACGACCCAGGCCCGCTCGGTACCCCCGCGCTACAGCCGCACCTGGGACGCCGGTGTATCCAGCATCGCCGAGGCGAGAGACGCCGTCGCCGCCCTTCTGGCGAAGGTGCGGCCCGCGCTCGGGCGGCGCCCGGTGCAGGACGCCCAGCTCGTCGTCAGCGAACTGCTCACCAACGCGGCCAAGCACGCGCCCGGCCCCTGCGCCCTGCGTCTGGAACTGCTGGCCGGCGCGCTGCGCGTCTCCGTCACGGACACCTCCGGGGAGCCGCCGCGGCGGCGTCCTCCCGACCCCGGGCGGGTCGGCGGCCACGGGCTGCACCTGGTGGCGATGCTCTCCCGCGGCCTGGAGGTGACCTGGCTGCCGCAGGGCAAGCGGATCAGCGCGATCGTGCCGTTCCTCGCGGCGGGAGTCGTCTGAGCGGTCCGCCCGGACGGACCGGCCCCGCGCACCCCGCCGTCCCCGACGGGGTCCGGGCGGATCAGGCCACCCTGATGCCGATGATGCAGGTGTCGTCGTCGGTGTCCGACCTGCTGTAGGTGAGCAGCCGGTCCAGCTGCTGGTCGAGGGTGGTGGAGACCGCGCCCGCCGTCTCCAGCAGATGGGCCACGGACTCCTCCACCGAGCGGTCCCGGCGCTCGATCAGGCCGTCGGTGTACATCAGCAGGGTGTCCCCCACGGCCAGCTGGAGTTCCTCCTCGTCGTAGCGCGCCTCGGGCACGGCGCCCAGCAGCAGCCCCTTGACCGGGGGCAGCGCGGTCGCCTCGGGCCCCCCGGGCTCGTCCGTCTCCCGCACCAGGACCGGCGGCAGATGCCCCGCCCGCGCCCAGCGCAGGGTGCGCCGCTCACCGTCGTACAGACCGCAGACGGCGGTCGCGGTGACCGCTCCCGTCAGATGGTGGGCGACGATGTTCAGCCACGACAGCAGCTGCGCCGGGCCGGCGCCGGTCACGGCGAGGCCGCGCAGCGCGTTGCGCAGGACGACCATGCTCGTCGCCGCCTCGATGCCGTGTCCGGCGACGTCGCCGACGCACAGCAGGATCAGCCCGGAGGGCAGCACGACGGCGTCGTACCAGTCGCCGCCGACCAGGTTCTCGGTCTCGGCGGGCCGGTAGCGCACCGCCACCTGGAGGCCGGGCACCCGGAGCGGGGCCTGCGTCGGCGGCATGATGGCGTGCTGGAGCTGAAGGGTCAGCCGGTTGCGCTCCACGGCCTGCTGCTCGGTGTGGGCCAGTTGGTCGCGGGTGGCGGCGAGCGCGACCTCCGTCCAGTGCTGGGCGGAGATGTCCTGGTAGGCGCCCCGGACGACGAAGAGCTGGCCGTCGGTGTCGAGGACGGGCTCGGCGACCACCCGCATGTGCCGGGTCACGCCGTCCGGACGCAGCAGCCGGAACGCGGCCGAGGCGGGCCTGCGGTGGTGCATGACGGTGCGCAGGAAACGGCCGAGGGTGACGGCGTCGTCCGGGTGGGCGTGGGCCGGCAGGTCCTGGAGGGCGACCGGCAGGCTGGTGCTGGGGCGGCCGTACAGGCTGAACAGCTGGCCGTTCCAGGTGATCTCGCCGGTGAGCAGGTTCTCCTCGAAGCCGCCGATCCGGCCGAGCCGCTGGGCGTGCTGGAGCAGGCTGGCCAGGCGGGCCGCCTCGTCCTCGATCCGCCAGATCAGCAGCACGCTGGAGCCGTGCCGGCTGACGCTGATGTCGGCGACGGCGGACAGCGGCACGTCGTCGACCAGCGCGGTCAGCCGCATCCGGTGGGCGCGGAACGGTTCACCGGTGGCATAGACCCGCTCCACCCGCTGGAACAGCTCGCTGGCGCCGGCGGCCATCGGGTAGGCCTCCAGCAGCAGGGCGCCGCTCACGACGGCGCGGGGCCGGCCCGCCGGGTCGAGGAAGCGGCTGTTGACGTGGTGGATACGGAAGTCGACGAGCTGACCGGAGTCGTCCAGGTGCGGCACCAGCACCAGGGCCGGGTCGTGCAGACCGTCCGCGAGGTCCGTCAGTTCGATCACGTCGGGCAGCAGCCGGGGCTCCTGTTCCGTGCCGAGCGGCGGTGCGGTGGTCTCCAGGGAGTGCGCGCACAGCTCGGCGAGGGCCTCCACCTGCCGGACGACCGGGCGCGGCAGCGGGCTCTCGGGCTTCGGCCAGGCGATCTCCAGGACGCCGTAGATCCGGCCGCCGGCGCCGGCGGGCAGGGCGATCCGCGCTCCGTCGGCGTACTCCCGGCGGCCGATGGTGGGCAGCCCGGACCCGGCGAGCGAGGGCAGCCACTGCCCGTCGGGCTGGTTCAGGCCGCGCCGGGCCACGGTGGCCACGTCGGGCGGGACGTAGCGCCAGCGGGCCGCCTCGCCGGGCGGGAAGCCGGCGCTGCCCGCGAGGGAGAGGGAGCCGTCCGAGCCGGCCGCCCAGATGGCCACGGCGACCGCGCCCAGCGGGCGCAGGGCGTGCTCGAGCAGCGAGTCGGCCATCGCCTGGGTGTCGTCGGCGGCCAGGACACCGCTCTCGGCGGCGCGCAGCCGTACGGCCGCGGACTCCTCGGCGGGGCCGGCCGGGTCGGCCGCGGCCGCGGCCGACAGGAACGCCTCGGTGACCTCCGAGACGCGGTCCCGGGCGGCCTGGTTGATGACCTCCACCGCGAACTCCAGCGGGGTCATCTGGGCCTGCTCGGTGAGTTCGGCGAGCTGGCGGGCGGCCTGCGCGGGGCCGCAGCCGAGGCGTTCGACCAGGATGCCCTTGGCGAGTTCGACCAGCGCCCGGCCCTCGGCCTCGGCCTGCGCCGCCCGCACCTCCCGGCGCAGCCGCTCCACCGTGGCGGCGAGCCGGCCGACCGGAGAGGTGGCGGGCACGTCGGCGGCCGGGATCTCCGGCAGCACGACGTCGACGGCCGGGATGCCCGCTGCCGGGATGCCCGGCAGGACCATGTCGACGGCCGGGACGTCCCCGAGGGGGACGCCGGGCAGCACCGCGTCCGCGGCCGGGACCTCCCCGGCCGGCAGCTGGGAGGGCACGCCGGCCGGCAGGTCCGCCCCGGTGGGCGGTTCGGGCTCGTTCACCGGATCCGTACTCCTAGACCTGTGGACGGACGGGCTCGCCGTGTGCTCCTCATGCGGGGAGCCAGCGCCGGACACAGGCGATGAGGTCATTGGTGTCCACCGGTTTCGTGACGTAGTCGCTGGCGCCGGAAGCCAGACTCTTCTCCCGGTCGCCCTGCATGGCCTTGGCGGTCACCGCGATGACCGGCAGATCAGCGTACTGCGACATCTTGCGGATCTCCGCCGTGGCCGTGTACCCGTCCATCTCGGGCATCATCACGTCCATCAGGACGAGTTCGACGTCCGGGTTGTTCACCAGGGTGTCGATGCCCTTGCGGCCGTTCTCCGCGTGCAGCACCCGGAAGCCGTGCAGCTCCAGGATGCCGCTGAGCGCGAACAGGTTGCGGGCGTCGTCGTCCACGACGAGGACGGTACGGCCGCGGGTGTGGTCGTCGCCCAGATGCGGCGCCGAGTGCTGGGGCTCGTCCCCGCGGACGAGGGTGAGCACCTCGCCGGGCTCCTCGGCCGACAGGTGCAGCGCGATCCGCTCGCGCAGCTCGTCCAGGCTGAACAGGTACTCCAGCGAACCGCCCGCGGGCTCCTCGGTGAGGGGGTCGGTGCGGTGCGAGACGTGCACCAGCACCGGGACGCTCGTCAGGGCGGAGTCGCCGCGCAGGGCCTCCAGGAAGCGGGCCGACTCCCCGTCGGGCGTGCCGAGTTCCACCACGACGCAGTGGCACGGCTCGTCCGCCAGGGCACCGGCCGCCTCCTGGGCACCGACCGCGGTGATGATGTCGACGGGCGTGCCGCCGCCGTCGGCGCGGCTGTGCGCGAGGTCCCCGATCACGCTCTCGGCGACCAGCGTGAGCAGCCCGCGCGGGCGTTCCTCCACGACGAGCAGGCGGCGCGGGCGCTCCCGCCTCGCGGTGGCCGGCGGCAGCCCGAGGGGCGCCTCCTGCCCGGGCGTGAGTTCCGTCCGCTCCGGTTCGGCGGGGTGCGGGGCGGGGCGTCCGCCGCGCAGGTGCTCCTCGAAGTCCGGCCGGGCGACGGGCAGGAAGAGGGCGAAGGTGCTGCCCTTGCCGGGAGTGCTGTCCACGGTGACGGCGCCGCCGAGCAGGTGGGCGATCTCCCGGGTGATGGACAGGCCGAGCCCGGTGCCGCCGTACTTGCGGCTGGTGGTGCCGTCGGCCTGCTGGAACGCGCCGAAGATGGTCTCCAGCTGCTGCTCGGGGATGCCGATGCCGGTGTCCTTCACCCGGAAGGCGACGATCGCCCCGCCGCGCATCACGCCCGGGGGCACCTCGTCGTCCGCGGCGGGTTCGACGCGCAGCTCGACGCCGCCCTGTTCGGTGAACTTCACGGCGTTGGACAGCAGGTTGCGCAGGATCTGCCGGAGCCGGGAGTCGTCGGTGAGCAGGTCGGCGGGGGCACCGGGCGCCGTGGTGATGGTGAAGTCCAGGCTCTTCTGCGACGTCATCGGCTGGAAGGTGGCCTCGACGTACTCGATGAGCTGGCGCAGCGAGACGCGTTCGGGCGCCACGTCCATCTTGCCGGCCTCGACCTTGGACAGGTCCAGGATGTCGTTGATCAGCTGGAGCAGGTCCGAGCCGGCGGAGTGGATGATGCCCGCGTACTCGACCTGCTTGGGGGTGAGGTTGCGGGAGGGGTTCTGGGCCAGCAGCTGGGCCAGGATGAGCAGGCTGTTCAGCGGGGTCCGCAGCTCGTGGCTCATGTTCGCCAGGAACTCGGACTTGTACTTCGAGGCGAGCGACAACTGCTGGGCGCGCGCTTCGAGTTCCTGCCGGGCCTGCTCGATCTGGAGGTTCTTCGCCTCGATGTCCCGGTTCTGGTCGGCCAGCAGGGAGGCCTTCTCCTCCAGTTCTGCGTTGGACTGCTGGAGTTCCTCCTGGCGGGCCTGCAACTCGGCGGAACGGGACTGGAGTTCGCTGGTCAGCCGCTGCGACTCCTCGAGGAGTTCGTCGGTGCGGGCGTTGGCGACGATCGTGTTGACGTTCACGCCGATGGTGTCGACCAACTGCTGGAGGAAGTCCCGCTGGACCGTGGTGAACCGGGTGACCGCGGCGAGTTCGATGACGCCGAGGACCTGCTCCTCGAAGACGATGGGCAGCAGCAGCAGCGCGGTGGGCTCCACCCGTCCGAGCCCGGAGGAGATGGTGACGTACCCGGGCGGCAGCTGGTCCACGGCGATCGTACGGCGGCTGCGCGCGGCCTGGCCGACCAGGGAGCGGCCGAACGGGATACGGACGGGCCGGGAGTCCGCCTCGGGCCGCCCGTAGGCGCCGACGAGCCGCAGCTCGGGTCCGGCCGTACCGTCCTCGGCGAGGTAGAAGGCGCCGTACTGGGCGGACACCTGCGGCACCAGCTCGTCCATGATCAGCTCGGCGACGACCGGCAGGTCGCGGTGGCCCTGCATGAGGCCGGAGATCCGGGCGAGGTTGGTCTTGAGCCAGTCCTGTTCCTGGTTGGCCCGGGTGGTCTCGCGCAGGGACTCCACCATGGAGTTGATGTTGTCCTTGAGGTCGGCCACCTCGCCCGAGGCGTCGACGGTGATGGACCGCGTCAGGTCGCCCTCGGCGACCGCGCTGGCCACGTCGGCGATGGCGCGGACCTGCCGGGTGAGGTTGCCGGCGAGTTCGTTGACGTTCTCGGTGAGGCGCTTCCAGGTGCCGGAGACGCCCTCGACCTCGGCCTGGCCCCCGAGCCGGCCCTCGGTGCCCACCTCGCGGGCCACGCGGGTGACCTCGTCGGCGAACGCGGAGAGCTGGTCGACCATCGTGTTGATGGTGGTCTTCAGTTCGAGGATCTCGCCGCGGGCGTCGACGTCGATCTTCTTCGACAGGTCGCCCTTGGCCACGGCGGTGGTCACCAGCGCGATGTTGCGGACCTGGCCGGTGAGGTTGTTGGCCATGGAGTTGACGTTGTCGGTGAGGTCCTTCCAGGTGCCGGCCACATTGGGCACGTGCGCCTGGCCGCCGAGCCGGCCCTCGGTGCCCACCTCGCGGGCCACACGGGTCACCTCGTCGGCGAACGCCGACAGCGTGTCGACCATGGTGTTGATGACGTCGGCGAGCGCGGCGACCTCGCCCTTGGCCTCGACGGTGATCTTCTGCGACAGGTCGCCCCGGGCCACGGCCGTGGCGACCTGGGCGATGGAGCGGACCTGGCCGGTCAGGTTGGAGGCCATCACGTTGACGTTGTCGGTGAGGTCCTTCCAGGTGCCGGCCACGCCGCGCACCTGGGCCTGGCCGCCGAGCCGGCCCTCGGTGCCCACCTCGCGGGCCACACGGGTCACCTCGTCGGCGAACGCGGAGAGCTGGTCCACCATCGTGTTGATGGTGTTCTTCAGCTCCAGGATCTCGCCCCGGGCATCCACGGTGATCTTCTGCGACAGGTCGCCCTGCGCCACCGCGGTGGCCACCTGGGCGACGTTGCGGACCTGCGCCGTCAGGTTCCCGCCCATGAAGTTCACCGAGTCGGTCAGGTCCCGCCAGGTGCCCTTGACGCCCTTGACGTCGGCCTGCCCCCCGAGCCGGCCCTCGGTGCCCACCTCACGGGCGACACGGGTCACCTCGTCGGCGAACGCGGAGAGCTGGTCCACCATCGTGTTGATGGTGCTCTTCAGCTCCAGGATCTCGCCCCGGGCATCCACGGTGATCTTCTGCGACAGGTCGCCCTGCGCCACCGCGGTCGTCACCTGGGCGACGTTGCGGACCTGCGCCGTCAGGTTGCCGGCCATGAAGTTGACCGAGTCCGTGAGGTCCCGCCACACGCCGGCGACGCCGGGGACCTGGGCCTGGCCGCCGAGGCGGCCCTCGGTGCCCACCTCGCGGGCCACCCGGGTCACCTCGTCCGCGAACGCCGACAGCTGGTCCACCATCGTGTTGACGGTCTCCTTCAGCTGAAGGATCTCGCCGCGCGCGTCCACGTCGATCTTCTGCGACAGGTCGCCCTTGGCCACGGCGGTGGCGACCTGGGCGATGTCCCGGACCTGCGTGGTCAGGTTGCCCGCCATCGCGTTGACGGAGTCGGTCAGATCGGCCCACGTGCCGGAGACGCCCGGTACCTGCGCCTGCCCGCCGAGGGTGCCCTCGGTACCCACTTCACGGGCCACCCGGGTGACCTCGGAGGTGAACACGGACAGCTGGTCGACCATCCCGTTGAAGACAGTGGCGATGTCGCCCATGAGACCGGTGGAGTCGTCGGGCAGCCGTGTGCCGAAGTCTCCGTCCCGCACCGCGGTCAATCCCGCGAGCAGTCGTCTCAGTTCGTGGTCACCCGGGACCGCTTCGGTCGTCCCGGTCGCCTTGCCGGCCATGCGCACCCTCGATCCGCTCCCCTAGAGCCCCCGCGCCGAGGACTCGGAACCGCGGCCGGGAGCGTGCTGCGACCCGACCGTTGGTGTGTGCATTTCCGCAGTTCACGGATTTGCATGATGAGAAAAATACGCCGCAGGCTAACCCACTTCCGCAGGCTGGGACAAAGTAATCGGCCAACACTTCCGGCCCGGGAAAACAACTCGCGCACCGCAGGTGTGAGGATCGCGAAGCGGGGTATCCGGATAGTTTTCGCCCGGATCTGCGGGTGCGCGCCGGAGATGCGTCGGCCTCTCTCACCAGGGTCGCCGGAGGCCCGCCGCCGTCAGGTCCCGGCCGGATATCGCCGTCCGTCGTGCCCTGCCGTCGGGCGGGCGGACCGGCGCGGGACCGTCACCCCGGGCGACGCCCGACCCACCGCAGTGAGCAGCGTCACCCGAGCATGGCGTCATCCGAGCACGATGTCACCCGCGCACCACGTCACCCGCGCACCACGTCACCTGCCGCGACTTCACCTGAGCACGATCGACCGGCTCCCGAGCGGCACCAGCTCCCCCACCACCGGCGCCCCGGGCACCTCCCCGGCGACGAGCAGCCCGCCGGAGGTCTGCGCGTCGGCGAGCAGCAGCCGGGTGTCCTCGTCGGCGTCCCCGAAGTCGGTGTGCGGCGCGACCCACTCCAGGTTGCGCCGGGTGCCGCCGCTGACGTACCCGTCCCGTACGGCCTCCCGGGCGCCGTCCAGGTACGGGACGGCGGCGGTGTCGATCACGGCGGTGACCCCGGAGGCCCTGGCCAGCTTGTGCAGATGGCCCAGGAGACCGAAGCCGGTGACATCGGTCGCGCAGACGGCCCCCGCGGCCAGGGCGGCCTCGGAGGCGTCCCGGTTGAGCGCCGTCATCGTGGCGACGGCCTGCTCGAACCGCTCACCGGTGGCCTTGTGCCGGTTGTTCAGCACGCCGAGGCCGAGCGGCTTGGTCAGCGACAGCGGCACCCCCGGGCGGCCGGCGTCGTTGCGCAGCAGCCGCCCGGGGTCGGCGATGCCGGTGACGGCCATGCCGTACTTCGGCTCGGGGTCGTCCACGCTGTGCCCGCCGCCGACGTGGCAGCCGGCCTCGGTGGCGATGTCGAGGCCGCCGCGCAGCACCTCACGGGCGAGGTCGAAGGGGAGCCGGTCGCGCGGCCAGGCCAGCAGGTTGACGGCGAGCACGGGCCGGCCGCCCATCGCGTACACGTCGGACAGGGCGTTGGCGGCGGCGATGCGGCCCCAGTCGTAGGGGTCGTCCACGACCGGGGTGAAGAAGTCGGCCGTGCACACCAGGGCGCTCCCCCGGTGACCGACCACGGCCGCGTCGTCGCCGGTGGCGAGCCCGACGAGCAGCGGGGTGTCGCCGCCGGCCGGCGGTGCCGCGGTCAGTCCCGCGATCACGTCCTCCAGTTCACCGGGCGGGATCTTGCAGGCGCAGCCGCCTCCGTGGGCGAACTGGGTGAGCCGTACGGGCGCCCGGTGCGTCGGTGTCGGTGTCATACCGGTGATCTCCTGGGGCAGTAGCCTGTCGAGCGGTGGAGGCGTGTGGGTGCCTGGTGGCCCTCCCGGTCCTCAAAACCGAGGTGCCCGAGGATCTCGGGCAGGCGGGTTCGATTCCCGTCCGCCTCCGTCCCCCGCCGGAGCCCGGCATCGCCGGCGCCGGTCGTCGACGCGCTCGGTCCAGCCTCCGGCGTCCAGGAACTCCAGCAGCGGTACGGCCACCCGGCGGGTGGTGTCCAGGGCGCGGCGGGCCTCGCTGAGCGTGAACGGCTGCGGCAGAGGGGCCAGGACGGCGGCGGCCCCCGCGTCCGCGCCGGGCAGCAGCACGATCCCGTCGGCGATGCGCAGCAGCGCCCCGGCTGCCGCCGCGGCGGCCAGCGCCCGCCGGTCGAGCCCCAGTTCGGCCAGCCGCCCGGCCTCGGGCGCGCGGAACGGCGTACGGGCGAGGTCCCGGCGTACGGCGTCCACGGCCGCCCGGACCGGCCCGGGCAGGGCGGGCCCGGGACGGTCGGCGGGGTACAGCCGGCCCTGGTGGGCCCGGACCCGGGGCTGGGCCGCGGCCAGCGCGTCGACGAGGGCCCGGTCGGGAAGGCCGAGCAACCGGCGGGCCGCCTCGGCGGGCAGGCCGGGCTCCAGCGGGTGCGCGCGGGCGTGCCGGCCGGTCTCCTCGGCCAGCCTGACCGCGAGGGCCTGCCAGTGCGCCGGGTCGGCCAGCCAGTCCCCGGCGACGGGGTCGCCGGGCGCCGGGATGCCCATCGCCCGCAGGTCGGCGCGCCGGACCAGCTTGCGGCGGCGCAGCTCGGCAGCGCCGTCGGGGCGGCCGGTCATGGTGTCCAGCTCGGCCGCGCGGGCGCGGCCGGCGCCGCGCCGGGCCAGCCGGGGCGGCCGTACGTCGAGGACCGTCACCCCGCAGGGCGGACGGCCGCCGCCCGGTTCCCGCAGCACGGCGCGGTCACCGGCCCGCAGGGGCAGCCCCCGGCCGAGGGTGAGCCGGGCGGTGTCCGGGCCGAGCGGGCGGACGGTCACCGGCACGGCCGCCGTCCCGATGTGCAGGGTGACGCCCCGGGGCAGCTCGGCCACCGGCTCCCCGGTGACCCGGACGTCGATCACCTCGGCACGCAGCCAGCGGTCCGGGGTCAGCAGGACCTCGCCGCGGCGCAGGGTGCCGGCGCCCGGACCGTGCACGTTGACGGCGACACGGGCCACCGCGCCGACGGCCGTCCGCTCCTCGTGCAGGCTCTGGAGGCCGCGGACCCGCAGCACGGCCGGCCCGTCCCCGGTGACCAGCCGGTCGCCGACGCGCAGGGTGCCGGCCCCGAGCGTGCCGGTCACCACGGTGCCGTGGCCGCGGACGGTGAACGCCCGGTCGAGCCACAGGCGGACGTCGGCTCCGGTGTCGGGTACGGGCAGCCGGCCGGCCAGGGCGGCCAGCTCGGCCCGCAGATCGTCCAGCCCGGCCCCGGTGACCGCGCTGACGGCGACCGCCGGGGCCTTGCCGAGGGAGGTCGCGGCCAGGCGTTCGACCGCGTCGGCACGCACCGGTTCCGGGTCGGCGAGGTCGCTGCGGGTCACCGCGAGGACGGCGTGCCGGACGCCGAGCGCGTCCAGGACGGCGAGGTGTTCGGCGGACTGCGGCTGCCAGCCCTGGTCGGCGGCGACCACGAACAGCACGGCGGGCACGGGCCCGGCACCGGCCAGCATGGTCGGTACGAAGCGCTCGTGCCCGGGTACGTCGACGAAGGCGAGGGCCTCCTCCCCGACGCGGGTCCACACGAAGCCCAGGTCCAGGGTCAGTCCGCGGCGGCGCTCCTCCTCGTACCGGTCGGGCTCCATCCCGGTGAGCGCCCGGACCAGCGCGGACTTGCCGTGGTCGACATGGCCGGCGGTGGCGAGGACCCGCATCACCGCCCTCCTTCCACGGCGGCCCGGGCCGCCCGTACGGCCTCCGCCAGGCGTGCGTCGTCCTGCGGGGGCACCGCCCGTAGGTCCAGCAGGCAGCGGCCGCCCTCCAGGCGCCCGACGACCGGGTCCCGGCCGGTGCGCAGTACGGCGGCGTACGGCGCGGGCAGGGACAGTGCCGCGCTGGGCAGGGTGACGCCGGGGGCGCCTCCGCCGCCGACCGTGGCGGCGCTGTCGACGGGTCGCGCGTCGATTCCGCCGGCGGACAGGTCCGCGGCGAGGCGGGCGGCGCGGGCCCCGAGGAGGGCCGGGTCGGCTGTGAGGGCGAGGGCGGTCGGGGTGGGCGGTCCGGTGAGGGTGGCCTCCAGGGCGGCCAGGGTCAGTTTGTCGACGCGGAGCGCGCGGGCCAGGGGATGCCGGGCCAGCGCGCCGACCAGGTCCTCCCGGCCCAGCAGGAGCCCGCACTGGGGGCCGCCTAGCAGTTTGTCGCCGCTGGCGGTGACGAGGGCGGCACCCGCGCGCAGCTGGGTGTCGGCGTCGGGTTCCGCGGGCAGGGCGGGGTGCGGCGCGAGCAGGCCGGAGCCGATGTCGACGACGACGGGAACCCCGAGCCCTGTCAGGTCGGTGACCTCGGCGGACCGGGTGAACCCGGTGATGCGGAAGTTGGACGGGTGCACCTTGAGCACGAAGCCCGTGTCGGGGCCCACGGCGGCGGCGTAGTCGGCGGGGGCCGTGCGGTTGGTCGTACCCACCTCGCGGAGCCGGGCCCCGGTCGAGACGAGCAGGTCGGGCAGGCGGAATCCGTCGCCGATCTCCACCATCTCGCCCCGGCTGACGATGATCTCCTTGCCGGCCGCGAGGGCGGTGGCGGCCAGCACGAGCGCGGCGGCTCCGTTGTTGACGACGTGCGCGGCTGCGGCGGCCGGCACGCCCGCCCGCAGCGCGGCGAGCGTGGAACGCCCCCGGCGGGCACGCACCCCGGTGGCCAGGTCGAGTTCGACGTCCGTGGGCCCGGCGGCCTCCGCGACCGCCTGCCGGGCCGCGGCCGACAGCGGGGCGCGCCCCAGGTTGGTGTGGAGCAGCACCCCGGTGGCGTTGATCACCGGCCGCAGACCGCCCGCGCTCCCCGGCAGCAGGCCCAGGGCCGTCTCCGGCACCAGCTCCACCGGCACGTTCCCCTCCCGGGCGCGCTGCTGCGCCTGCCGGACAGCGGCCTTCACCAGCCCGACACCGAGCCGCTCCACGGCCGCGGCCAGCCGGGGCTCCCGCAGCAGTACATCGGTACGGGGAACCCGGCGCCGCACGTCTTCGGCGCCGGGACGGGAGGCGGGAGCGGTACGCCTGGTGGGGGCGGGCGGTGGCGAGGGCCGGCTCGCGGGTGCGGGGGTCGGCGGGGGCGGGCCGGCCGGGGTGGGCGAGGGCCTCGTGCCGGCCTCGTCCGGCCTTTCCGTCACCGGCCGTTGTTCCATGCCGCCTCTGTTCCTCCCGGCCGGGCCCCGTGCCCGTGCCGGCTCTCTCCATCGTCTCCCAGTGCCCCCGGGCGGCCGGTCGACACGCCGGGGACGGACGTTGGCGGCGGCCGTCCCACGGGTACTCGGCGCCGTATGAGGAACGACGACCGTGACCGACAGGACGAGAAGGCGACGGCGGCCGAGCGGGCCGCGCGCCGGCAGCTCGAGGCGGACCGCGAGCGCGCCTCCGCCGAACCGTTCGACTACCCGTATCCGGAGCGCAGGGCGGGGGTAAGGGCGCGGCGCCACATCAGCGAGGCGGCGGCCGCCGCGGACACCCCGCCGGGGATCCCCGGGGGCTACGGCACGACCAGTGGCGGCCGGCCCGGCGCCACCGGCGCCGCGCACCCGCCGGTCCGCTCCCGCCAGGACCCCGGGGCGGCGGAGCCGGCCGTGGAGCCGGACAGTGGGGACGAAGGGCCGGTGCACCGCTCGGAGGACTGAGGCCGGCCGGCAGGCGCCGGACCGCGCTCACGGTGCCTCGGACCGGCGGTCCCGGTCGTCGACGGTACCGCTCGGCCCGTTCTGCGGCTTCGGTGGCGGGGCCTCGCCCGCGGTGAGGTGTTCCAGTACCTCGACCAGCTCCTGGCAGGCCCGCTCGACCGAGCGCCGCGTGTTGCGCTGCTCGATGATCAAGGCGGACAGCAGCAGCGCGGTGAGGGCCGTGGCACCGTTGAACGCCTGGAGCTTGACCAGGACCTCGATCCGGCTCAGCCCCGCGAACGCCCCCGCCTCGTCGGTCGCGGCGAGGGTGGCCACCACGGAGGTCAGCAGCGCGCACATGACGCTGCCCGCCAGCTGGAACCGCAGGGCGGCCCAGATGATGAGCGGGTAGACGAGGAAGAGCAGGCTGTTCGAGCTGTAGGCCGCCAGCGGTACGAGCGCGCAGGCGGCGAGGAGCAGCGCGGTCGCCTCCTTCCACCGGCCGAGCGGCAACCGCCGGCGGCCGCCGTGCAGCAGGAGCAGCAGGAGCGGGGTGACGATCAGGACACCCATCGCGTCGCCCACCCACCACGCGAGCCAGACGATCCAGAAGCTGTGACCGGCCAGGCTGCCCGCCAGCACGAGGAGGCCGACGCCGATGGTCGCGCTGATCAGCATGGCGGTCAGCGCGCCGAGGAACACCAGGGCGAGTCCGTCGCGCAAGCGGCTGAGGTCGGTGCGGAAGCCGGCCCGGCGCAGCAGGAGCGCCGCGCACACGGGTGCGGCGGTGTTGCCGAGGAGCACGCCGAGCACCGCGGGGCCGGGCGTGGTGAGGGACAGGACCGCGAAGAAGGCGCCGAGTGTGACGCCGGGCCAGCAGCCCGGTCCGAGGAGCAGCAGGGCCGCGACGGCGACGCCGGTCGGCGGCCAGATGGGGGTGACGACGGCTCCTTCGACCGTGAGATCGCGCAGCAGGCCCAGCTGTGCCGCCGCGTAGTAGCAGCCGGCGACGCCCAGAATCCGGACGGCCCGGCCGGCCGGCCAGCGCGGCTCCTCGATACCCACCACACCAGCCATCTCACACCGGCGGTCCCGGCTCGGCGAGGCGGGAGCGGGCCCGGTCCGCCTCTATGGCTGACAGAGGACCGGCTCAGTCGCCGCGCCCGTGAGCCGCCGGGCCGCGGCGCCCTCGCAGGCGACGGCATGCCGGGCCCGCCCCCTCACCACGTCACGGCATGCCCGGCCGGCCTCCGTCCCGGGGTGGTGCTCGGGGCCTCCAGGCCCACGACGAGGACGGCGGCGTCGTCCTCGTGGCCGACGCTCTCGGCGCCCTTGATCACGGCCGCGGCGAGCGCGCGGGCCTCCAGGCCGGCGACAGCGGCGATGCCCGCAAGGCGTACCACCTGGTGGAGACCGTCCTCCAGGTCCAGCGACGGCCCTTCCACGACCCCGTCGGTGACCAGGACGAACACTCCGCCGGTAGTGAGCCGGTGCCTGGTCACCGGGTACTCGACGCCCCGCTCGATGCCGAGCGGCGGGCCGCCCCGGTCGTCGACGACGCCGGACTTGCCGTCGGCCGTGGCCCAGACGAAGGGGATGTGCCCGGCCCGAGCGCTCTCCAGCACGCCGGTGGCCGGGTCGAGCCGCATGAAGGTGCAGGTGGCGAACAGGTCGCCGCCCAGGGAGAGCAGCAGGTCGTTGGTGCGGGCCAGGAGTTCGCCCGGCTCGCCGGTGACGGAGGCGAGGGCCCGCAGTCCGGCCCTGACCTGGCCCATGAAGGCGGCGGCCTCGATGTTGTGTCCCTGGACGTCGCCGATCGACAGGCCGATCCGGCCGTCGGGCAGGGTGAAGGCGTCGTACCAGTCGCCGCCCACGTGGAGGCCGATGTTGGCCGGCGCGTACCGCACCGCCAGGTGGAGACCGGGTGCGGTGGGCAGGTCCCGGGGCAGCATGCCGCGCTGGAGGGCGATGGCCAGCTCGACCTGGGTGCGCTGGAGCTCCGCGCGCCGACGCGCCTGGGCGGTGAGCGAACCGAGTCTGGCCAGCAGCTCGTCGCCTTCGTCCGTGGAGCGTTTGCGGGGCATCGATCACTTCCGCCGGGGCGGTGGCGCGCGGCCGACCGGCCGGCCGCCTGGATGTTCGACGAACCCCTAGATTTTACCCGTACGGGCTCATCGTGCCCCGGCGACGGCCCTCGGACCGGCACCGCGCTACCGCCCCCGCCCCCCGCCCCCACTCCCGGTCCTCGTCAGCGGACCTCGGAGTCGATACCGGTGATGATCGCCGGCCCGAGCGGCGCGTTCCCCTCGTCCAGGCCGGCGTCCCGGAGCGCGGAGTCCGCGAGCCGGCGCGCCTCCTCCTCGGCGTGCGGGCCGGTGTCCGCCTCGACGGTCAGGCGGAGGGTGAAGGTGTTGTCCTCGTTGAGGCTGAGCACGTCGAGGTCCTCGGCGTTGCCCATCCGTGTGCCGTGCGGGTCGGCGGGCCGCAGCGCCCGGGCCAGCCGGGTACGGGCATCGTCACCGATCCCGCTGGTGAAGGTGCCGGGCACGCTGATCACGTAGGTCGTCATGAGACGGTCCTTTCCTTCCTCGGGCGTCTCGCCTACCCCGATCCACGGCCTTCGCACAGCCGGTCCCCCGAAAGGAGGCCGGTCCGGCCGCGTTCACCCGGGCGTGGCCGGGCCAGCGGGCGTACCGCGGTGGGGGCGCGGATTCCGGTCCGCCGTCACCCGGACGGTGGACGTGCCCGTGTCGGCTGCTGCGCCGCGTGGGTACGAAGTGGCAGATTACGGGTGCGTCCCCGGTCCGCTCCCTCATCCCTCGTCGAAGGACACCACCATGCGCCTGTGCCGTCCGCTCGCCGCCGTGCTCGGCGGTCTCACCCTCGCCCTCACCGCCGCCGGTCCGGCGCTCGCCGTCGACGGCACGTTCACCTGGGTCGGTCCGCACGGCAAGGCGTACGCCATCAGCGACCCGCCGGGCCACCGGTGTTTCGACATGGCCCAGGAAGCGCGCGGCGCGCACAACGGGACGAAGAAGCCGCTGGTCGTCTACACCCGGAAGAAGTGCAAGGGGACGGCGCTGCGGCTCGCCCCCGGCCGGTCGGCGCGCGCCGGCGCACACTTCGCCAGCGTCGTCTTCGACCCGCGCTGACCCCGCCGCCCTGACCGCGCCGCGCCGGTGCCCTGACCCCTCTGCCGGCCCGGGGCGCGCCGCCGTCCCGGGGCGCGCCGCCGTCCCGAGCGGCGCCGCCTTCCTGGCCCGCGCCGCGACGGTTCTCCGGGGCTGTTCAGATCCAGCCGTCGAGCGCCCCCATGAAGCCCTCGAAGTCGTCCCGGTACAGCGTGTGGCCGGCGCCTTCGACGGTCCGGATCTCGAAGCCCCGCCGGACCAGCTCGGCGTCCAGGCCGGCGCGGTGGAGTTCGCCCGCGCCGGCCAGCAGCACCAGCGAGGGCACCACCGGGCGGGCCGGTGTCCGGCCGACCGCGTAGATGCCGGGCAGGACGGCCGCCGTGGCGGGGTCCCAGGCGGCCAGTGCGGCCAGCTCGACGTCCACGTCCACGTCGTCCCAGCGCGGATTGAGGTTCCGGATCATGGAACGGCCGGCGGTCTTGAACGCCGCGAAGTAGGCCGAGGCCGCGACCAGTTTCTCGCGCACCTCCCAGGCGGGGTCGCAGTAGACGGCCCGGGCGGGCGCCAGCCGTTCCACGGCGCCGGCCAGGACCATGGCCCCTAGCGAGTGGCCCATCGCCAGCTCCGCTCCCGCGGGGAGGGTCTCCACGAGGTCGTCGGCCCAGTGCTCGGGGCTGTACGTACCCCGGCCGCTCGCACCGTGGCCGCGCAGGTCCACGGCGATGACGCGGTACCCCTTGTCCGCCAGGACGGGTGCGACCCGGTGCCAGGTGCGGTGGTCGGACATGATCCCGTGCACCAGCACGGCGATCCGGTCGCCGGTCCCCCACTCGTGCGTGTGCAGCCTCATCGGCGGCCCCTTCCCCGTCGGACCTCATCGGACCCGGTCGGATCATGTCATCGCGGGCCGGGCCGTATCCACCCCCGCAGAGACCCCGAAAAGGGTGTGGTTATCATATGAGCGCTGCCTAGCTCGAAAGATGGATCTGTGACTGTCAACGACGACTCGTTCACCAACTGGAAGATCCGCGAGGAGATCGCGGAGTCGATGATCCCGCTCATCGGGAAGCTGCACCGCGAGCGGGACGTGACCGTCCTGCTGCACAGCCGCTCCCTGGTGAACAAGTCGGTGGTCAGCATCCTCAAGACTCACCGCTTCGCCCGCCAGATCGCCGGCGCGGAGCTGTCGGTCACCGAGACGATGCCGTTCCTCCAGGCACTGACCGCCCTCGACCTCGGGCCGTCACAGATCGACCTCGGCATGCTGGCCACCCTGTACCAGGCCGACGAGCGCGGCCTGAGCGTGGCGGAGTTCACCGCCGAGGCCGTCGCCGGTGCCACCGGCGCCGACCGGGTCGAGCGCCGCGAGCCGCGCGACGTCGTCCTGTACGGTTTCGGCCGCATCGGCCGGCTCGTCGCCCGTCTGCTGATCGAGAAGTCGGGCTCCGGCAACGGCCTGCGACTGCGCGCCATCGTCGTGCGCGGCGGCGGGCGGGGCACCGGGGACCTCGTCAAGCGCGCCTCGCTGCTGCGCCGGGACTCCATCCACGGCCAGTTCCAGGGCACGATCACGGTGGACGAGGACAGCAGCACGATCGTCGCCAACGGCAACGAGATCAAGGTGATCTACGCCGACGATCCGTCACACCTGGACTACACCGAGTACGGCATCCGCGACGCCATCCTCATCGACAACACCGGCAACTGGCGCGACCGCGAGGGCCTGTCCAAGCATCTGCGCCCCGGCATCGAGAAGGTCGTGCTGACCGCGCCGGGCAAGGGCGACGTCCCGAACATCGTGCACGGCGTCAACCACGACACGATCAAGCCCGACGAGCAGATCCTGTCCTGCGCCTCCTGCACCACCAACGCGATCGTGCCGCCGCTGAAGGCGATGGACGACGAGTACGGAGTGCTGCGCGGGCACGTGGAGACCGTCCACTCGTTCACCAACGACCAGAACCTGCTGGACAATTACCACAAGTCCGAGCGCCGTGGCCGCTCCGCGCCGCTCAACATGGTGATCACCGAGACGGGTGCCGCCTCCGCCGTCGCCAAGGCGCTGCCGGACCTGAAGGCGAAGATCAGCGGCAGCTCGATCCGGGTGCCGGTGCCGGACGTCTCCATCGCGATCCTCAACCTCCAGCTGGCCCGCGAGGCCACCCGTGAGGAGGTCCATGACTACCTGCGCGAGGTGTCGCTGACCTCGCCGCTGAAGCGGCAGATCGACTTCATCACGGCGCCCGACGCGGTCTCCAGCGACTTCATCGGCTCGCGCCACGCCTCGATCGTGGACGCCGGCGCCCTGAAGGTCGACGGCGACAACGCGATCCTCTACCTCTGGTACGACAACGAGTTCGGCTACTCCTGCCAGGTCGTCCGCGTCGTCCAGCACGTGTCGGGCGTGGAGTACCCGACGTACCCGGCCACGGCGGTCTGATCCCCCGCGCCCCGCGTACGCGTACCGCCCCCGGCCGGGATCCCCGGCCGGGGGCGGTCGTGTGCGTGCGGTCAGGCCACGGCCGGCCGCGCGCAGGCGCCCGCGGCGCACGCGGTGAGCCACTGGTCGAAGTCGGCGTCGTAGCGGGTGCCGATGCCGTCGTGGTAGACCGCGTAGCCGCCGGCGTAGTCACCGACGCGGAAGCGGGCGAGCATGCGCTGGACGTCGTCGGGGTGCCTCTCGAGCATGTAGCGCACGGCGAGGTAGCCCCACGGGTAGGTGCGGGTGACGTCGCTGTTGTTGTAGGTGCTGCCGAACAGGGTGCTCAGCCGGTACGTGTGCTTGCCGGCCTCCTGGACCGCCTGGTCGTCGGCCAGGCCCCGGTAGCTGTACGAGACGTACTCGGCGAGGCCCTCGATCCACCACACGTCCGGCACCGAGATCTGCCGGCCGAAGTCGCCCAGCATGTCGTCGCGGGCGTCCAGGAAGTGCGTGTACTCGTGGTTGAGGTTCCAGATCCGGGCCGCGAAGCCGTCGTCCTGGTCCTTCTGGTACATGATCGACATCGGCTGGTTCGCCGGGTCCGACGGGTCGCCGCCCAGCGTCATGCCGCCGTTGTCGGTGCTGATGCCGTACATGGGCCCGGCGTACGTCTGGTAGTCGGCGCGGCTGGCGAAGACGACGAGCTGGAGCGTGGAGGCGTACTGGCCGGGTATCGCGCCGTCGGCCCGGACGATGCCGCGGAAGTAGGCGTCCTGGTGCAGCACCGCGGCGCAGGCCGCGTCGAGGTCGGCGGCGGTGAGCGCCTGGGCGTGGACGGTGACGTTCGCGTCGCAGTGACGGGTGACGGGCAGGACGGCGCGGGCGAGCTTGTCCGGCAGGCCGCACACGTCGTAGTAGCCGCAGTCGGCGCCGTCGTAGGAGGCGGCCTGCGCGGCCACCGCCACCCACAGTCCGGCCGTCGGGCCGGTGATCGCGGTCCGGTCCAGCAGGTCCTTCACCAACGGCCGTACGGCATTCCGCAGTTCGGGGTGCTCGGTGTAACGGGCCAGGTTCATCCCGGCGTTGGAGTCCAGGAAGGCCAGGGGCGTGCCGAGCCGGTCGGTGTGGGCCAGCGCGAAGTCGTAAAGGGTGCCGGTGATCCGCGGGTCGGCCGCGACCGCCCGTACGTACTCCGGGTTCCAGTTGCCGCGCCACAGCGGCGTGTAGACGTCGTTGACGGCTCTGACCATGCTGTCGACCGGGTCGTACGTGCTGTCGTAGGCGGTCAGCAGCCGCCGGTAGACGGAGAGGTAGCGGCCCTGCTGGTCGGCGCTGTCGGTGAGGATGACGGTCTCGCCGAGGATGTCGCCGTTGGCCGCGGAGACGTCACGGGAGTGGGGGCGGGCGAAGAAGGTGTCCATGCCGGCGGTGACGGCGGTGGTGAGCCGCGGGGTGTACGGGCCCACGTCCCCGGGGTGGTTGAACTGCGCGTAGTAGCCGGCGCGCAGGAAGAGGACCAGCTGGAGCAGGCCGGCGGAGTTGTCGCCGCGGTAGCGCCCGGCGGTGCGCGTGAACGCGTTCGCGACGCTCAGCATCTGGGACTGGCGGAAGACGTCGTACGCGTCCTTGCCCGTCACCGGGAAGAGGGTGTTGACGCAGTCGGCGGTCGCGGCCTTGACGTAGGACACGAGCGCGGTGCCGGTGCGGCTGCCGAAGTCGGCCGGGGTGCAGGAGACGGCCTTCGCCGTGCTCGCGGCCGGCCGGGTGAACGCGGGCTGCTGGGGCCGGAGCCGGGCCGGGCTGAGGCGCCGGGCCTGGACCGCGGGACGCTCGGTGGGGAGGGTGGTCGCGGCGGCGGGTGACGGCACGGTGAGGTGCGCGCGGGCCGGGGGGGCCGTGCCGGGGCGGCCCGGGGGTGCCGCGAGCGCCGGGGTGGACAGCAGGCCGGCCAGGGTCACACAGACGGCGGCCGCGCCGGCCAGCCGCGTGGCCGGACGGCCGGCTCCGCGGCCGGGCAGCGCGAATCGATAGCGCATCGGGATTCCTCCACGAAGGGATGCGCCCCGGTGGGGTGTCGAGGCGTGTGACGCACTGTCTCAGCGCGCCTGTGCCCCAACAATGGCGTGTGACATAGCACATGGCACCGCTCGCTCATAACATCGCGCCGCGCCCCGCCCGTTCACGCCGGGGCCCGTACCGCGAACAGCCGCCCCGGCGTGCTCGCCGCTGTCCGCGAAGGACGACAAGAAGTACACGCGGCGCTCCAGCCTCTGCTGCGCGTGTGTGATGCCCCCTGCCCCCTACGGCGCGCGGTCCCCGTGCGTCTACGCTCCGACGCTCCAGGTGCGGGAGGCCCAGGTGCGCAGGTGCGGGGCCTGGGCGACGAGGTCGCGGTACGCGGCCGTGGCGGACCCCAGCAGCGTCTCCGCCACGGCGTCGCCGACGGTGTCCGGCCGCCACGCGAGGACGTAACGGCACCACAGCGGGGAGCCGGCCAGCGGTTTCACCAGGATGTGCGGGACGGGCCGCAGCGTCGGCTGGACGAGGGAGACGCCGAGTCCGTCGGCGATCATGCTCTGCAACTGGGTCTGGTCGCCGAGGAACTCGTGGACGGTGAGCGGCGTGAAGCCGGCCGCCGTACAGGCGTCGTAGAACACGCCGGGCCAGCCCGCGCCGTCGTCCGGGGTGACGAACCAGGCGTCCTCGGCCAGGTCGGCGAGCTGTACTTGCGCGCACTGCCGGAGCCGGTGCCGGGCGGGCAGGGCGACGAACGTCGGTTCGGTGACGATGCCGCGGTGCCGGACACCGGCCGAGTGCCGCAGTTCCATGCCGGGGTAGTCGGCGGCGATGGCGGCGTCCACCGCACCCTCCTCCAGTAGCTCCACGATCCGCGAGGAGGCGTAGACGCTGGTGACGGCGAGGGACAGTTCCGGCAGCCGGGCGCGGACGCGGGAGACCGTGCCGGACAGCATGGGTGAGTTGGTGGCGGCCACCCGCAGGGTCCGGCGCGGAGGGCCGGCGGCGGTGCGGTGTCCTATCGCGGCGGCCCGGGTGAGCACGTCCCGGGCCTGCTCGACGACCTCGGCGCCGTACCGTGTCGGCCGTACCCCGCTCGGTCCGCGCTCGAAGAGCGGCTCGCCGAGGTGGCGTTCGATGCGCCGCAGCTGGGTGCTCACGGCGGGCTGCGAGTACCCCAGCTGTGCGGCGGCGCGGCCCACGCTGCCCGCGTCCGCTATCGCGCACAGCACGCGCAGGTGCCGCAGCTCCAGCTCCATCGGTCCACTCCCCGTTCGTTCCCGCGGCCGGTCGCACGCCCCGGCCCGCGCCCCGTGCGCGCGGGCGGCGGACCGAAGCGTTCCATGGCGTCCTCCGCGACACAAGCCGCAGGTCCGCCAGGGTGCGCGGGGTCACGCCGGCCGGAGCCGCCCGCTGCGCGGGCGTGCGGGGCTCGGCGTCCTCGGACCGCCTGACCGCACGCCGCACGCCGCACGCCGCACGCCGCACGCCGCACGCCGCTCCGATGATCAGCGCCGTCTTCCTCCGGGAGGCCGGCTTGCCCGGCGGCCCGGCACCCGCGCGCCCCCTGTGACCGCGATCCGTGGTCGTGGGGCCGGAGTCCACCAGGCGGGCCATGGCCGCCCCGGCGCACGGGACGCCGGTGCCGGTGCCGGACGCCCCTCCGGCTCAGACCAGGTGGGCGAAGACGACCAGGTTCTCGGTGTAGTCCCGCACCGAGTGGTCGTACGCCCCGGAACAGGTGATCAGCCGGACCTCGGGGCGGCTGGCGTCCGCGTACACGCGTGAGCTGGGGAAGTCGTCCTTCGGGAAGGACTCGGCGTCGTCCACGACGAAGTCGGCGGTACTCCCGTCGGCCCGCTCCACGGAGAACCGGTCGCCGCGCGTCAGCCGGTCGAGGCCGGCGAAGACCGCCGCGGAGACCGCCGTGTCGACGTGCCCGGCGATGACCGCGGTGCCCTTCTCACCGGGCGAGGCTCCCTTGGCGTACCAGCCGACCAGATTGGTGTCCGCGGCGGGTGGCGGCTCGAGCTGGCCCGAGGCGGCGAGGGACAAGGTGGTGAAGGGGGCGTCGACGGAGATCTTCGGGATGAGCAGGCGGGTCGGCTCGGACCGGGGCAGCGCCTCGCCGACCCGGTGCGGGTCGGCCGGCGCGGCGACCGTCACGCTCGGGGGACGGGGCAGTGCCCCCGGCGTGGGGACCGGCCGCTGGTGACCGCCGAACATGCTGACGGCGAGGACGGCCACCGCCACACCCCACAGCGTCAGCCGCCCGCCGTGGCCGGAACCGTGTTCGTCCGGCGCGGAGGTCGGGGAGGACGAATCTGCTGCCATCGGACACCACCTCACTCGGGCACGGCGGCAAGGGACGCGGGGCTGGGAAGGCACGCGCCGCCGGGACGGCGCCCGGGACCGGGCACGGGCCGCCGGCACGAACGTGCGCCGGCGGCGTCCGCAGCCCCTGGGACGTGCCGTCCCTCAGGACGCCGGCTGGACGGCCTTCTTGCGGCGCAGCGCGTACGCGCCGGCGGCGCCTACGGCCAGGACGGCGATGCCGCCCGCGGTGGCGCCGGGAGCGGCGAGCGCACCGCCGCCGGTGTGCATGCCGCCGCGCGGCTTCTCGTGGTCGTCGCCCCATCCACCCTTGTCGTGACCGCCGCCGCCACCCTTCTCACCGCCGCCTTTCTCTCCCTTGTTTCCCTTGTCTTCCTTGTCGCCCTTGTCTTCCTTGTCGCGGTAGGTCTCGGGGTCGAACCGGCTGTCGTCGCGGTCCGAACCCCAGTCGTCGCCGCGCACCGCGGCGAGTGCTCCGCCACCCGTGTGCATTCCGCCGCGCGGCTCGTCGTGCTCCCGGCCGCCCCCGTGCTTGTTGCCGTAATCCTTGTCCTGATCCCTCCCGGAGTCCTTGTCGTGATCCCCGCCGGAGCCCTTGTCGTGGTCGCTGTCGGAGTCCTTGTCGTGGTCACGGCCGGAGTCGCTGTCGTGCTCCTTGCTGTACGAGGAGTCGTCGTGATCGCCGGCGGGGACGGCGAACGCGGCTCCTGGAGTGGCGAAGGAGAGGGCGGCGGTGGCAGCCGCGGTCGCCAGGAGCATGCGGGCAGAGCGCATAGTGATGTCCTTCCGCCATGGCCGGTCAGCGGATACCACATCAGCTGGGTGGACCCGGCCCTGACATGAACCACCGTCAGCGAGGCCGTCACCTTCCACCATCCGAGCCGTCCAGCCGGGTCACCACGCCACCCGTCTGCCCCAGTACGGCTGCCCCGGGGCCCCCGTACGGGCCAACCGGGGAGGCGGACGCCGCATGCCGTGCAGCACTCCGGGGGCGGGGAGGGTCCCGCGACGGCTGCCGGCCGTGTCGGCCGCCGCCCTGGTGGCCCTGGCCGGCGTCGCGGCCCCGCCCGGGCCGGGCCGCAGCAGGGGATCACCACCGGCCCGGACCGCGCGCTGTGGTTCGCGGAGCAGGGCGCCGGTCGGATCGGGCGGATGGCGGCCGACGGCACGGTCACCGACTTCCCGACCTCCGGCCCGGACGCCGGTCCGGCCGAGATCACCCCGGGGCCGGACGGCGCCATGTGGTTCACCGAGCTGGTTCGCGTGCCGGTCCGGTGACACCCCGCCTCTTGTTATGACAGCCGTCATAACGCAGGCTGGTGCCCGACAGCACGGCAGGCCGACGCGGTGGGAGGAAGCAGTGGCGGACGGAATGGCGCGGGCACTGTGGGAACGGTACGAACCGGTGCACGACCTCGTGTACTTCGCCCCGGAGGCGCACCGGGCGGCGGACGGGCTCGGTCTGCGTGGCTACTGGATGGGCTATTTCGCCCTGCGCGCCGCCCCCCTCGGTGCAGCGCCCCCGTCCGTGGTGACGAGCTGTTTCTACGTCTTCCATCCCGCCCGCGTGGCCCGGGCACTGCCGGACGCCTGGCGGTACGCGGCCCCGGCGGACGTGCTGGCGGCCCGGGAAGAGGCGATGAACGCGGTGATGACCCGCCTGTTCGGGGCGGACACCGTCGGCTCGGCCGACTTCGCCGAGGCCGCGGATCTGGCCTGGGAAGCCGCGACGGCGGCGGACACCACGGGCCGGGTGCTGGCCGCCGCCAACCAGGCGCTGGAGCGCCCGGAGCGGCCCGCCGCCCGCCTGTGGCAGGCTCTGACGACCCTCCGCGAGCACCGGGGCGACTCGCATGTCGCGGTGCTGGTGAGCCTGGGGCTCGGACCGGTCGAGGCCATGGTGCTCAAGGCGGCGGCCGGCGAGTCCGACGGGTCGTTCCTGCGTACGACACGCAAGTGGGAGGAGTCCGACTGGGACGCGGCCGTGGCCCGGCTGCGCGCGTCCGGCCGGCTCGCGGCGGACGGCTCGCTCACGCCCGCGGGGGCCGCGGTACGCGCGGAGACGGAGGCACGCACCGACGCGGCGGCCGAGGGGCCGTGGTCCGCGCTGGGAGCCGAGCGCGCAGGGCGCCTGGCCCGCCTGCTGGAACCGCTGACCGCCACCGTCCTCGGCTCGGGCCTGCTGCCCCCCGGCAATCCGGTGGGGCTGCCCCGCTCGTCGCACCCCGTCGCCGGCTGAGTCCGGCGCGGGCGCGCCCGGTGCCGCACGGGGGCCGGCCGACCGCCCGACACCGTACGGGGGCGGCGAACCGAGCGTCAGGCTCCGTACGGGGGTGGCAGGCCGAGTGTCCGGCGCCGTACAAGGGGCGGGTTGTCAGCCGCCGCTCGGAGCCCCGCCGCACGGAAGTGCGCCTCGGCGGGGCCGGCACCGCCGGGGTGACGTCCCCCGGGCGCGGAGCGGAACCCGCCAGGCCGGGACGTACGGTGGCACCGGTCGGCGGCGCCACCCTCGTCTCACGCTCCCGTCCGCCGGGCGGGAACAGGCGCCGGGCGACGACCGCCCGCGCCCCGGCGGAGCCGATGTCGCCGAGCCGGCGTCCCCCCGGGGCGCCGTCCCCGCCACCCTCGCCTCACGTTCCCCCCGGGTGCGGCCGGGCGGGGACGAGGCCGAAGTGACGCGCGCGTGCGCCCGATTGGGGCCGTACGCTGGGGCCGTGGTCAATCGGGACGAGGGTCCGGGGCAGGTGGCGGCCCGGCTCACCGGGCGCCCGGCCGGCCGGGTGCGCACGACGCCGGGGTCACCGGCCGAGGTGCTGCTGGACGGCGGGACACCGGTGATGGTCAAACGCGGCGACGGCCCGGGGGCCGTGCGCGCCGAGGTGGCGGGACTGCGCTGGCTGGCCGCGGCGGACGCGGTCCGGGTGCCGGCGGTGCTCGGGCACGACGAGGACTGGATGGTGACCGAGCGGGTGGCGACCGGCAGCCCCGGCCCCGAGGCGGCGCTCCGTCTCGGCCGGGCCCTCGCCGCCCTGCACGCGGCCGGCGCGCCCCACCTCGGGGCGCCTCCGCCCGGCGGCCCCGAGGACGCCTACATCGGGGCCGCGCCCCTGCGCAACGCGCCGGGCACCGACTGGCCCCGCTGGTACGCCGAACACCGCGTGCTGCCGTATGTGCGCGGCGCGGTCGACCGGGGCACGCTCCGCCCCGGTGAGGCGGCCCTGTTCGAGCGGGTCTGCGAGCGGCTGCCGGAACTGGCGGGTCCCCCGGAGCCGCCGGCCCGGCTGCACGGCGACCTGTGGAACGGCAACGTGCTGTGGGGCGCGGACGGCGAGGTCCGGCTCATCGACCCGGCCGCGCACGGCGGACACCGGGAGACCGACCTGGCGATGCTCCGGCTGTTCGGCTGCCCCCAGCTGGACCGCATCCTCGCCGGCTACCAGGAGGCGGCCCCACTGGCGGACGGCTGGCGCCAGCGGGTGGGTCTGCACCAGCTCTTCCCGCTCCTCGTGCATGTCGTGCTGTTCGGGCGGTCGTACGCGGAGCGAGCCCTGGAGGTCGCGAGGGAGGCACTCGCGCGCTGACCCGGGCCCCCGTCCGCCCGGTCACGGCCGGCCTCCCCTGCCCGGATGCCGGGTACCCGTACGCCGAGGGGTCACGGGCGTGGGCGAGCCACGGGGGCCGCGGCCACCCGGTCGCGTCGACGGAACAGCACGGTGCCGTCTCCTTGTTCGGGCACGGTCCCGGGCCGCTTCCGGCGCGTGATCACGGAGCGTAAGGAAACCAATCACCCGTTCGACTCGTATAAGGACGTGAAAGCCTAATCAGGGAGAGACGATGCAACCGTTCACGCTCAACTACGCGCGGCCCGCAGTGCAGTTGGACGTCACCACTCCGTACGCGTACGACTCCGGACTGCAATTGAACGTCTTTCCGGACGGGCGCGCGGCTGCCACCGATCACGCCACGTTGAGAGCACTCGGCACCACGACCTCGACCGCCGGTTCCAAGACGCACTTCGACGACTGAACCGCGGGCGTCGAGACGATGACCGTGCTGATCCTGACCAGTGAAGAGGACGTGACGGCGGACATGGTGGTCCTCCGGCTGGGCGAGGCGGGCGTGCCCGTCGTCCGGCTCGACCCCGCCGATCTGACCAACGGCGTGGCGCTGTCGGGCGAGTTCGTCCACGGCGCCTGCCGGGGACACCTGTCCGTCGGCGGGCGGCTGGTCGGCATCGGCGGTCTGCGCTCCGTGTGGGTGCGCAGACCGGGGATTCCCGCGGCCCGCGCCGCCCAGCCGTCGGCCTGGCTGACGGAGGAGTCGTCGCAGGCGCTGTACGGCATGCTGCGCGCCAGTGAGGCCCGCTGGATGAACCACCCGGACGCGGCCCGCCGGGCCCGCCACAAGCCCTGGCAGCTGCGCCTCGCCCAGGGCAGCGGCCTGCCGGTGCCGGCCACGCTGATCACGACGTTCCCGCAGGCGGCGCGGGCGTTCGCGGAGCGCTTCCCGGACCTGGTGGTCAAACCGGTCTCGGGCGCGCATCCGCAGGAGCCGCCGCGGGCGGTGCCGACCAGCCGGGTCGCACCGGACGCCGACTTCACCGCGGTCGCCTTCGGGCCGACGCTGCTGCAACGGCGGATCGCCAAGCGGGCCGACATCAGGCTCACCGCTGTCGGCGGCACGCTGCTGGCCGCGCGCAAGCCCACCGACCCGGACGCCGGGCCCGACGACGTGGACGTCCGCTTCGCCCCGTCGGTCTCCCCCTGGCTGCCCGCCGAGGTGCCGCCGCGCGTCGCCGAGGGCGTGCTGCGCTACCTGCGGGACGCGGAACTGGCCTACGGAGCCTTCGACTTCGCGGAGGACGCGGACGGGATCTGGTGGTTCCTGGAGTGCAACCAGTCCGGCCAGTTCGGGTTCGTGGAGCTGGACACCGGGCAGCCGATCGCCGCCACCATCGCCGCATGGCTCGCTCAGGAGACGGATCCGGGCCGCGGGTGTACGGAGGGCGAACGGAGTACGGCATCTTGAGTTCGCGGGGGACGGCTCGGAGAGAGGAACGCGACATGCGCATCGGACTGCTGGGAACGGGCCCGTGGGCACGGGCGGCCCACGCCCCCGCCCTGGCCGGGCACACCGGCCTGGAGTTCGCCGGGGTGTGGGGGCGCCGGCCGGAGGCGGCCACGGAGCTGGCGGAGCGGTACGACGTGCCCGCCTACGCCGACGTGGACGCCCTGCTGGCCGACGTGGACGCGGTGGCGGTGGCCCTGCCGCCGTCCGTGCAGGCCGGGTTCGCGGTGCGGGCGGCAGCGGCGGGCCGGCATCTGCTGCTCGACAAGCCGCTGGCGCTGTCGGTCGCCGAGGCACGGGCGGTCGCGGACGCGGTGGAGCGGGCCGGGGTGGCTTCGGTGGTGTTCTTCACCGCGCGCTTCCAGAAGGAGCCGGAGGCCTGGATCGAGGAACAGGCGTCGGTGGCGGGCTGGTTCACGGCGCGGGCGCAGTGGCTCGGGGCGGTGTTCACGTCCGACAGCCCGTTCGCGGCGTCGCCGTGGCGGCGGGAGAAGGGCGCCCTGTGGGACGTCGGCCCGCACGCCCTGTCGGTGCTGCTGCCGGTCCTCGGCGACGTACGGCAGGTCGTGGCGGCGGCACACGGTCCGGCGGACACCGTCCATCTGGTCCTCGACCACGCCACGGGCGCGTCGAGCACGCTCACCCTGAGCCTGACGGCCCCGCCCGCGGCGGCCGGGGCCGACGTGGAACTGCGGGGCGAGGCGGGGGTCACCGCTCTGCCGGGGAGTTCCGAGGGGGCGGTTCCCGCGCTGGCCCGGGCCGCCGACGCTCTGGTGCGGGCGGCCCGCACCGGCCGCCCGCACCCGTGCGACGCCGGTTTCGGCCTCCGCGTCACCGAGATCCTGGCGGCGGCGCAGACCCGCCTGTCGCAGGCCCACCCCTCGGAGGGCACCGACCCGGTGTATTGATCACGAGCGTCGTCCGGGTGGACACCTAGGCGGCACCCGGCCGGCCGGGACGGGGACCGGCCGGCGCCTGGGGCACCGTCTCGCGGACGGGCCCCGGCGCGGTCACCGGGCGGCCGGCGGGGTCACCCGGCGCCGGTGGCGTCGTCGGCCCAGTAGTTGACGCGTTCCCGTACGACGGGGTAGCCGGCCGCGGCGAAGTGCGCGGCCATCGGGAGGTTGCCCTGGTCGGTGGCGGCGGCGATGAAGGCGCCCCGTGCGGCGAGGAAGTGGGTGCACTCGGCGAGCAGGTCGTAGGCGTAGCCGTGGCCGCGGTGTTCGGGCACCACTCCGACGAAGCCGACGCACGGCCCGGAAGGGTTGGCCGCCGGGATGTGGATGCCGACCGGATCGCCGCCCGGGGTGCGGGCGACCTGCCACCAGGCGCGCGGGGACGGGAGCCGGCGCAGGCCGTCCAGTTCCTCCTGGGCCGCGTGGTCCACGCCGCCCTCCGCGACGGCCCGGAGGGCGTGCGCGTCGAGGGTCACGGAGTGGATGCGGCGCAGGAGGCCGTGGAAGACGGCGTCGTCGGGTTCGGGGGCGAACCGGAGCCGGCCGGGCCGCTCGGGCAGGCCCAGGTCCGGGGTCCAGCGGTAGAGGAAGCGGTCCACCAGGGGGGTGTAGCCGGCTCGGCGCGCGGCGGTGGCACGCGTGTCGGCAGCGGCCCGTAGGCGTGGGTCGTCGCGCCAGCCGACGGGCAGGTCGAGTTCCAGTTCGGGGGTCTGCCAGGGCGCGGTCCGCAGCAGTTCGGCGCCCGCCGCCTCCTCGCCCTCGGCGACGTCGAACCAGTTGATGACCAGCGGTTCGAGGTCCTCGGGGCGGCCCCACCAGGCGGCGCGGGCCACGGTGCGGCCGTCACGCAGCGCGACGCGCTGCCAGTCGGGGCGGTAGCGGGTGCTCCGGTGCTTCTCGGCCAGAGCGAGCGGGTCGGGCATGGTACGGAACAGGGCGGCACTGCTCGCGTCGAGCGTGCGGATGACCAGGTCGGTCAAGGATTCCTCCGGGATGCGTGCGGGTGCGGCGCTCCCGGTCGGATCAGGCGTGGCACGCCGGCGGCACGGGGAGGGGGGAGCGCTCGATGCTGGTGACCTGCATGATGCTCGCCTCCTTGGTCTGTCCGCCTCGGGCGTGGTGCCCCACAGGCTAGGCGGCCCGCGGGGCGGGCGTCCACGGGTTTTCGGCGCGGTCCGGTGTGCCCGGCGGCGGGCTGCGCCGGCGGGGGCGGCGTAGCGTGGGGATGTGGGAACGGTGCGCGGCTGGCCCTCGCACGGGGACCGGGAGAAGCGCGGCTGGCTGCGGGGCGCGCCACCGCCGTGGTGGGTACGGGTGCTGCCCGTGCTCCTGCTCTCGGCGGTCACCTTCGCCACGCTGGTGACGCCCACCGCGCGTGATGTCGGCTTCCTGCTGGGCGCCATCCCGCCGTTGGCCGTCCTGTCGTACGGCCCGGTGATGACCGGTGTGCTGGGCGTGGGCGTGATCGTCGTGCTGAACGTGCCGGCCACGCATCTGAACCGGCCCGGCAGCACCGACCTGCTCACCATCGTGTTCGTGGCCGCGCTGAGCGTGTTCGTGTCCTTCGTGCGCAGCCACCGGGACGCCCAGCTGGACACGGAGCGGGCCATCGGGGAGGCGGTGCAGCAGGCGGTGCTGCCGCCGCTGCCGGAGCGGGTCGGGCGCGTCGGCTGCGCGGCCTTCTACCGGGCCGCGGAGAACGGCACGCTGGTGGGCGGCGACTTCTTCGACGTCCGGGAGGGGCCGTGCGGTGTGCGCGCGGTGATGGGGGACGTACGGGGGCACGGGCTGGCGGCGGTCGCGACGGTGGTGTCGCTGCTGGGGGCGTTCCGGGAGGCGGCCCTGGACCAGCCGGACCTGGAGTCGGTGGCGGCCCGCATGGACCGCCGGCTGGCGGTGGACTCGGCGGACGTACGGCACGGGGAGCTGTTCGCGACGGCGCTGCTGCTGGAGTTCGCCGGGGGTACGGCCGCGGTGCGGCTGGTGGCGTGCGGTCATCCGGCGCCCGTCCTGCTGCGCGCGGGGCAGGCCCGGGAGGTGGCCGTCGCGCCCGGTCCGCCGCTGGGGATCGGGCTGGTGGGCGTCGGCCCGCCGAAGGAGGTCACGGTGGCGCTCGGTCCGGGTGACCGGCTGTTCCTGGCCTCGGACGGGGTGTGGGAGGCGCGCGACGCCACCGGCACCTTCTATCCGCTGCCCGAGCGGCTGGCCGCGCTGGCCGGTACCCCGTCGGCCGGGCTGCCGGAGGCGGTGTGGGCGGATCTGGCCCGGCGGCACTACGAGGTCCGCGACGACGTCACCATGCTGGTGCTGTCACCCGAGCCGCCGGCGGCGGCCTGACCCGCTCGCGGGCGTCCCGGACTCCCCCGGTGGTCAGCCCACGTCCCACAGGAAGCGGTGCGTGTGGATGCCGAAGTACGGGAAGGACCGGATCTCGCGGACGCCCTCGACGGGGCGCACCACGTCGTTGACGAAGTCCAGCAGTTCCTTGGGGCCGGGGGCGACCACCTCGGCGAAGAGGTCGAAGCCGCCCGAGGTGAGGACGGAGTAGACGACCTCGGGGCGTTCGGCCAGGGCGTCGGCGACGGTGCGGGGGTCGCCGTCGACACCGATGCCGAGCAGGGCCATGGCCTGTCCGCCCATGGCCATCGGGTCGGTGACGCCGACCACCTGGACGGCCCTGGAGTCCAGCAGGCGCTGCAGGCGCTGCCGGGCCGCCGAGGCGGACAGGCCGACCCTGGGACCGAGGTCGGCGTAGGCGATGCGGCCGTCGGTCTGGAGTTCCCGCAGGATGGCGCGGTCGATGTCGTCCATGTCCTTCATGCCCCTCATGCCCCCCATATCCCTCGTGTCCCGGCTCTCTCCCGGCCTCGCTCAGCCGGCCAGTTCGGCGAGCGCGGCGGCGAAGACCTCGGTGTGGATGTCGACGTCCTGCTCGGTGGTGTCGGGGCACATCAGGGCCATGTTGTGGAACGGGGTGAGCAGGATGCCCCGGTTGGCGAGGTAGAGGTGCAGGAAGTCCTCCAGCTCCGGGTCGGCGGCCGTCGCGGACTCGGTGCCGGTGCGCGGGGCCGGGGAGGTGAAGCGGTACTCGGTACGGGCTCCGAGGCGGCTGACCGACCAGGGCAGTCCGTGTGCCTGGACGGCGGCCCGGACACCCGCCTCGAAACGCTCGGCGAGGGTGGCCATCCGGGCGAACGCGTCGTCCGTGAGCACGTGTTCCAGAGTGGCCCTGGTAGCCGCGACCGACAGGGCGTTGCCGGCGAGGGTGCCGCCGACGCCGCCCATGTCGACGAGGTCCAGGTCGGCGCGGGCCAGCAGCCGGTCGGCCAGTTCGGCGGACAGGCCGTAGGCGCCGGCCGGGATGCCGCCGCCGATCGCCTTTCCGATGGTGAGCAGATCGGGCTCCAGGTCCCAGGCGGCCGTGCAGCCGCCGGGTCCGGCGGAGAACGTGTGCGTCTCGTCGTTGACGAGCAGGGTGCCGTAGCGCCGGGTCAGTTCGCGGACGCCGGCGAGGTAGCCGGGTTCGGGCAGCACGATGCCGATGTTGGTGAGGGCGGGCTCCATGAGGACGGCAGCGACGTCGCCGTGAGCCAGCTCCCGTTCCAGCCCGGCGAGGTCGTTGAATTCGGCAACTCTGCTGGTCAGCGTCACGTCACAGGGCGCGCCGACGTTTCCGGGGCGGGCGGTGCCGGTGCCGTCCGGGCCGGTGACGATCAGTGACTCGTCCACGCTGCCGTGGTAGCAGTAGCTGTTGACCAGGATCTTCGGGCGGCCGGTGACGGCACGGGCCAGCCGGATCGCCCAGCGGTTGGCGTCCGTCGCGGTGAGGGAGAAACTCCAGCGCGCCAGGCCGAACCGGCGGGTCAGTTCGGCTCCGGTCCACTCGGCGTCCTCGGTGGGCAGCATGGCGGTGGCTCCGCCGAGGTCGGCGTACCGCCGCTGGACCGCCTCGGTGACCGGAGCGGGTGAGTGGCCGGCCATCGCACCGGTGTCACCGAGGCAGAAGTCGACGTACTCGTGCCCGTCGATGTCGGTGACCCGCGCGCCGCGCGCCGCGGCGAGATAGCGCGGGAAGGCGCCCGCGGTCTTGTTCATCCACGTCATCGGCACCCGGCCGAAGAGGTGGTCGGCGCGCGCGTAGGCCGCTCGCGAGCGAGGGTTGCGGCGTTCGGCCTCGGCGCTCTCGCGCGACAGGAGGGCGGGCAGACGCGTGCGGTCCATGGAGTACCTCGCGAAGACGGCGACGGAATGCCGTGACCATACGATGGAAGAGGCGGCCGATTCAACAGGTCGCAATCGATTCGAGTGCGAGGACGAACGAAACGTGCGCCCGGCTGACGGTCGGTCGCCGTGCGGGTGACGCGTCCCCCCTCGTCCGGCTGACGAACCGGCAAGCGGAGTTCGAACGTCCCGGCTCAAACGCCACGGTTCGCCACCCCTTCCGCGCCGTAGAAGTATCTACAACCATGCATGTGCCGGGTGGGCGTACGGACATACGCGGGGCCCGGTCACGGTTGCTCCCTGCGCTCAGGCAGGCGGGCGAGGAGACCCGGAGCAGCGCATGACGAACATGATGTGGACGCGGGGCGTGGAGTGGCTGGCCGCGGCGGCGGCCGACCCGCGCGGCTGCAAATGGGAGTGGGATCACGGCGAGGGCATCGCCCTTCTGGAGGCGGGCCGCTTCTGGGACATGCTGAGCGTCCCCGACCGGCTGGGACTGCTCACCCTGGACCTGCTGTGGCGGCCCGCGCTGCCGGTGCCGGGGCCGACCCTGGTGGACACCGCGGCCGGGCGGGTCGGCTTCCTGCTGCCGCCGGACCCGAACGGGGGCTGGGTGGGCGCCGGACTGCGGTACGCGAGCAAGGGGACGTGGGTGGCCGTGCCGCCGCCGTACCGGCCCGCCCGCTACCTGGAGTGGCTCGTACCGCCCGACGGCACCGGCACCCTCCACGCGCCCGGTGCCCTGGAGGACGCGCTGCGGCAGGCCAACGGCGCCCTCGCCGTCCTTGCGCCGCTGTGCGGACGGTAACGGATCACCCCCGGCCGGACTCGCGCCGGGAGGGGACGGCGGGGCCGGAGAGGGCCGTCCACAGTCCCTCGGGCTCGGCGGGGACGGTCCGCCCCTGCGCCCGCCACTCCGCGACGAGCCCGGCGTAGACCGGCTCCCGGCCGTTGTCCACCCGGCCCAGCAGGCGCATCCGGTCCACGCGGTCCCTCCGGTCCATCCAGTCCAAGCGGTCCATGCCGGGGCAACGCCCCCGGCCCGCCGCCGGTGCGCTCCGCGCCGGCCGCTCACCGGGTCGGGTGAGGCCATCGCCCGAACGGCCCTGCCGCCCCCCGGACAAGCGTTCCCGCCCGTCCGGCCCGGTCCCGCCGGGTGCGTACGGGACGGGGGCCGGCCGACCGGCGGTCCCACCCGTCCGCTCCGGTCCCGCCGGGTGCGTACGGGAGGGGGCCCGGCCGTCGCGCGCGGTGGGCCGGGCGCTCCTATGCTGAGGAGATCCGGGCTCGGCGTCTCGCTCAGGTCGCCTCTCACGCGTCTGTCACGTGGTTGGAGTCAGCCCATGTCGCCTTCGTCCGCGCGCCTGCGCAGGGGGGCCACCGCCGCCGCGCTCGCGGGAACGCTGTTCGTACCGCTCGCCGCGGGGACGGCACCGGCCGCCGTACCGGCCGCACCCGCCTCGGACACGCCCGGTCCCTCGAGTTCGGATGTCCGCGCCCTGTCCCCCGGCGTGGCACGCCAGGTCGACGCGGCCGTACGGCGGGTGCGGCGCGAGACCGGCACCCCCGGCGTGAGCGTGGGCATCTGGACACCGGGACAGCCCGGTTACGTCCGCTCGTTCGGCGTCGCCGACAAGTCGACCGGTCGCCGGATGACCCCGGACATGTACACGCGCATCGGCAGCGAGACGAAGACGTTCACGGTGACCGCCCTGCTCCAGCTCGTGGACCGGGGCAAGCTCGGTCTGGACGACCCCATCGGCAAGTACGTCGACGGCGTACCCAACGGTGACAAGATCACGTTGCGTCAGCTGGCCGGCATGCGCAGCGGGCTGTTCAACTACTCGGAGGACGACGCCTTCTTCAAGGCGCTCACCTCCGACCCCCGGCGCCCCTTCACGCCCCAGCAGTTGCTCGCCTACTCCTTCAAGCACCCGGTGCTCTTCCAGCCGGGCGAGAAGTTCTACTACAGCAACACCAACCTGATCCTGCTCGGCCTGGTCGTGGAGCAGAAGAGCGGGCAGCGCCTCGGGGACTACATCCAGCGGCACATCCTCGATCCGGCCGGCATGAAGCACACGCTCTTCCCCGCGGGCAACGAGTTCCCCGCGCCGCACCCGCAGGGCTACACCGACCAGACGGCGGACGGGAAGACCGCGGACACCGCCGACTGGGACCCGTCCTGGGGCTGGGCGGCCGGGGCGATGATCTCGACCCTGGACGATCTGCGCATCTGGGCGCGCACCGTGGCCACCGGCCAACTGCCCGACGGCAAGCGGATGGTCAGCGCCGCCGCGCAGAGGCAGCGCCTCATCACCCCGGCGACGCCGATCCCGGGCGCCGGGTACGGGCTGGGGATCTTCGACGTGCAGGGCTGGATCGGCCACAACGGCTCCCTGCCCGGCTACGAGTCGCTGACCGTCTACCTCCCGTCGACGCGCACGACGCTGGTGATCGTCCTCAACACCGACATCGACCACGGCAAGAACGAACCCAGCACGCTGTTCGGTCAGGCGGTCACACAGATCGTCTCGCCCCGGCACGTGTTCGACCTGCCGGCCGAGCCGGCGGCCAGGTGAGACGCGCAGCCGCCGAGTGACCAGGGGCCGGGCGGCACACCGGACATGGCTCCGCCGGCGGCCTGGGGGGGGGGATCGGCCGCCGGCGGAGACGCCACGCCCGGGGCGGGGGGACGTCCCCGGGCGGCTCCTCCCTCGTTTGCCCCGGCTCCCGGAAAGTACGCCCATCAATTTCGGACGATCGGAACGGCGGGCGGAACGAGAAGGAACGGCCCGGTCCGTTCCGCACGGTCGCTCCATCAGCAGGGCGTCGGCGGCCCCCCGCACGGTGGCGCCCTGGTGCTCCGCGAGGTGACGCAGCAGGTTCAGCGGGCCCTCGGGCGGCTCGGGACGGGCGTAGTCGCGGGCGACCAGCCCGTCCAGGGCCCGGTGCAGCGCGGGCAGGGCGTCGGCGAGCGCCGAGGCGACACTGTCGACGTCCCGCTGGGGAGCGTTGGATCCGGGCACGCCGCCACGACAGGTGTGACGTCATACCTATGTCAGACGCGTCCGTGGCCCCCGGCGGGTGCCACGGGGCACCGCCCCTGCGCGCGGGGCGTCCACCGACGGAATAAGCTCGTCGAATGGCGAAGTACTTCGACGTGCACCCCGACAATCCGCAGGCACGCAGCATCGGCCAGGTCGCCGACGCGGTCCGCTCGGGGGCGCTCATCGCATATCCGACCGACTCCTGCTACGCGCTCGGCTGCCAACTCGGCAGCCGGGACGGCATGGACCGGATCCGCTCCATCCGCCGGCTGGACGACCGGCACCATTTCACGCTGATGTGCCGGGACTTCGCGCAGCTCGGCCAGTTCGTCCGGGTGGACAACGACGTGTTCCGGGCCGTGAAGGCGTCGACGCCCGGCAGCTACACGTTCATCCTGCCGGCCACCCGCGAGGTGCCGCGCAAGCTGCTGCACCCGAAGAAGAAGACCGTGGGTGTGCGCATCCCCGACCATGTGGTCACCCAGGCGCTGCTGGCGGAGCTGGGCGAGCCGCTGCTGTCCAGCACCCTGCTGCTGCCGGACGAGGAGGAGCCGCTGACCCAGGGCTGGGAGATCAAGGACCGGCTCGACCACGTGGTGGACGCGGTGGTCGACTCCGGAGAGTGCGGCACCGAGCCGACGACGGTGGTCGACTTCTCGGGCGGGGAGGCGGAGATCGTCCGCCGGGGAGCGGGCGACCCGAGCCGTTTCGAGTGAACGCGCGGGAGGCCGCGTACGCGGCCGTCGCCCCGCCTCCCACCGCCGAAGAGATCACGACCGCCGAGCCGCACGCGCCCCGGTAGCCGGTCCGCGTGGCCGCGGCCGGACGCCGCTGCCGCGGCACCGCTCGTGGATCTTGCGTGGCAGCATGGGGCCAGTCGTGGCGCCGGGCAGGGAACCGCCCGCGTCCGTCCCCGAGGGAAGGCCTTCTCACCATGACCGATGTCCGGGCGACCAGCGTCGACATCACCACCGAGGACGGTGTCGCCGATGCCTGCCTCGTCCAGCCGGCCGACGGGCGCCCCCGCCCGGCCGTACTCCTCTACCAGGACGCCTACGGGCTGCGCCCGCACTTGCGGTCGATGGCCGAACGGCTCGCCGCCGCCGGCTACACGGTGCTCGTGCCGAACGTGTTCTACCGTCTCGGCCGGGCCCCGGTGCTGGACCTGCCGGCGTTCATCGACCCGGCCGCCGACCCCACCATCTGGGAGCGGCTCGGACCGGTACTGGCCGGCCTGACGCCCGACCTGGTCAAGCGGGACGCGGACGCCTACCTGCGGTGGCTGGCCGACAGTCCGGCGGTGGCAGACGGCCCGGTCGCGCTGACCGGCTACTGCATGGGCGCACGGCTCGCCCTGTGGACCGCGGGTGCCCACCCGGACCGGGTCGCGGCGGTGGCCGGCTTCCACGGTGGCCGCCTGGCCACCGACGACCCCGGCAGCCCGCACCTGGAGGCGCCGGGCATCACCGCGGAGCTGTACTTCGGGCACGCCGACGACGACCCGTCGCTGCCCCCGGAGCAGGTGGCGCGCTTCGAGGAGGCCCTGACGGCCGCCGGGGTACGGCACACCTGCGAGGTCTACGCAGGCGCGCACCACGGCTTCACGCAGGCCGACACCCCCGCCTACGACCGGGAGGCCGACGAACGGCACTGGGCGGCCCTGCTCGGCCTGCTCGAGCGCACCTTCTGACGGCGGGTCCGGCGCCCGCGGACCGGCGGGCGCCGGACCGATTCGGTCCGGAACATTGACATGCACGTGTCCTGGCATGAATCTGAGAGCGCTCTCAGAACAGGTACGGACCAGACCGTACGACCCCGACCCCACACGGAGGTGGAGAGTGCCTCACAGGCTCACCCGTCCCGCCCTGCCCCTGGCCGCCGCCGCGGCGCTGATCGGCGGAGCCCTCACGCTCGGCGCACCGGTCCGCGCCGACGCCGCCGTCCCGGACACCATCCCGCTGAAGATCACCAACAACTCGGGCCGTTCCGACCAGGTCTACGTCTACGACCTCGGCACCCAGCTGTCCTCCGGGCGGCAGGGCTGGGCCGACGCGAACGGCACGTTCCACCCCTGGCCGGCGGGCGGCAATCCGCCGACCCCCGCACCGGACGCGGCCATACCCGGCCCGGCCGCCGGACAGTCCACGACGATCCGCGTCCCGAAGTTCTCCGGCCGGATCTACTTCTCGTACGGCCAGAAGCTCGACTTCCGGCTCACCACCGGCGGGTTGGTGCAGCCGGCCGTGCAGAATCCCTCCGACCCCAACCGGAACATCCTCTTCAACTGGTCGGAGTACACGCTCAACGACTCCGGTCTGTGGCTCAACAGCACCCAGGTGGACATGTTCTCGGCGCCGTACGCGGTCGGGGTGCAGCGGGCCGACGGCGGTGTGAGCACCACCGGGCACCTGAAGTCCGGTGGCTGGAACGGCTTCTTCAACGCGCTGCGCGGACAGCCTGGCGGCTGGGCCAACCTGATCCAGACACGGCCCGACGGCACCGTGCTGCGCGCGCTGTCCCCGCTGTACGGCGTGGAGACCGGCGCACTGCCGGCGAACGTGATGGACGACTACGTCAACCGGGTCTGGCAGAAGTACACGACGTCGACCCTGACGGTGACGCCGTTCGCCAACGACCCGAACACCAAGTACTACGGCCGGGTCTCGGGCGGCGTCATGAACTTCACCAACACCGCCGGCGCGGTGGTCACCAGCTTCCAGAAGCCGGACGCCTCCAGCATCTTCGGCTGCCACAAGCTGCTGGACGCACCGAACGACAACGTGCGCGGCCCCATCTCCCGTACGCTGTGCGCCGGTTTCAACCGGTCGACCCTGCTGGTGAACCCCAACCAGCCGGACACGACGACGGCGAACTTCTACCAGGACACGGTGACCAACCACTACGCGCGCAAGATCCACGCGCAGATGGCCGACGGCAAGGCCTACGCCTTCGCCTTCGACGACGTCGGCAACCAGGAGTCACTGGTGCACGACGGCAGCCCTCAGCAGGCGTATCTCACGCTGGACCCGCTGAGCTGACATGACGACGGTCCCGCACCCGGGGAACGGGTGCGGGACCGCGGTCAGGTGCGGGATCAGCCGGTCGTCAGGGCCGTGTCGTCCACGACGAAGCTGGTCTGGAGGGACGCGTCCTCCACGCCGTTGAACTTCAGCGTGACGGTCGAGCCCGCCAGCGAGGACAGGTCGAAGGACTTCTGACTGTAGCCGGAGGCCGCGTTGGCGTTCGAGTAGGTCGCGAGGGTCTTCGAACCGGCGGTCACCGTCAGCTTGTCGTAGGCGGTGGTGCCGGTCTCCGCGGTGTCGATGTGCAGGTAGAAGGTCAGGGTCGCCTTGCAGCCCGCGGGGATCGTCACCGACTGGGACAGCGAGTCGGTGTGCGTGGAGCCGTAGCCGTTCAGCCAGGCCTTGTAGGAGCCGCCGTGGGCCGCCTCACCGCTGTCGGTGGTGATGACACCGCTGGACGCGGTCCAGCCGGTGCTGCCGGACTCGAAACCGGGGTTGCTCAGCAGCTGGGCCGAGCCGCAGCCGCCGCCGGTCGAGCTGACCGTCCAGCCGAAGGTGGTGGTGCCGGTCGCGCCGGTGGAGTCGGTCACCGTGACGGTGGTGCTGTACGTCCCCGCCGTGGTGGGCGTGCCGGAGATCAGACCGGTCGAGCTGTTGACCGACAGGCCGGCCGGCAGGCCGGAGGCGCTGTAGGACAGCGCGCCGCTGTTGGTGCTGCTCGCCTGGATCTGGAGGCTGACGGCCGTGCCGACGGTGGTCGACTGGCTGCCCGGGTTGGTGACCGTCACCCCGCTGCTCGGCGGGTTGATGTGGCTGCCGACGTTGATGCCGGCGAAGGCGTTGCCCACTCCCGCGTACTGCGTGGAGTTGGTGCCGTACAGCGCGGCGGCGGCGTTCAGGGCGGCGGTGCGGGCGGCGGCGTAGTTGGTGCTGGACGTCATGTACGTCGTCAGCGCCTTGTACCAGATCTTCAGGGCGGCGTCGCGGCCGATGCCGGTGACGGCGACCCCGTCGGAGGTCGGGCTGTTGTAGGTCACGCCGTTGATGACCTTGGTGCCGCTGCCCTCGGACAGCAGGTAGAACATGTGGTTCGCCGGGCCCGAGGAGTAGTGCACGTCCAGGTTGCCGACGCCGGAGTACCAGCTGTCGGCCGAGCCGCCGTCCTTGCTGGGCTTGTCCATGTAACGCAGCGGCGAGCCGTCGCCGTTGATGTCGATCTTCTCGCCGATGAGGTAGTCACCGGGATCGGACGTGTTGTTCGCGTAGAACTCCACGCCGGTGCCGAAGATGTCCGAGGTGGCCTCGTTCAGGCCGCCCGACTCACCGCTGTACTCCAGACCGGCGGTGTTGGAGGTGACGCCGTGGCTCATCTCGTGGCCGGCCACGTCCAGCGAGGTCAGCGGGTCGTTGTTGCCCGTGCCGTCGCCGTAGGTCATGCAGAAGCAGCCGTCGTCCCAGAACGCGTTGACGTACGCGTTGCCGTAGTGGACGCGGGAGTACGCGCCGACGCCGTCGTTCTTGATGCCGCTGCGGCCGAAGGTGTTCTTGTAGAAGTCCCAGGTCTCCTGCGCCCCGTAGTGCGCGTCGGCGCCCGCGGTGGCGGCGTTGGAGTTGGTGCCGTCGCCCCAGGTGTCGCTGGTCTGCGAGAACAGCGTTCCGGTGCCCGAGGTGCCGTGGTTCAGGTTGTACGTCTTGTGACCCCCGCGGGTCCCGTCGGTCAACGTGTAGTTCGAGCCCGACTGGGTCGTCGTCAGCGTCACCTGGCCGCTGTACCGGGTCTTGCCGACGCCGGTGTCGACGGCCTGGAACCGGTGCAGCTCCTTGCCGGTGGTGGCGTCGGTGATGACGTGCAGCCGGCTGGGCGTGCCGTCGTCCTGGAAGCCGCCGATCACCGTCTCCCAGGCGAGCTTCGGGGTGCCGGTGCCCGCCCAGATCACCTTGCGGGCGCTGTCGGCGGCGGGCTTCTTGGCGTCCAGGGCCTTCGCGGCCTTCAGCGCCTTGGTCTCCGCGGCGGCCTTGGTGTAGGTCGCGGTGGTGGAGCGCACCCGTATCGTGCGCTTGTTGTTGAAGGTGGTGCTCACGGTTCCCGCGGCCTTCGAGGCGGGCGGGGTGTGCACGACGAGGTCGCCGCCGAGGACGGGGAGTCCGGCGTACGTGCGCTCGTACCGCGTGTGCACGGTGCCGTCGTTGTCCTTGACGACGTCCCGGACGACCAGCTTCTCCTGGGCGCCGAGCCCGAGGGTGCGGGCGATCGTGCCGGTGCTCTGCCGGGCGCTCTTGATCAGCGCCTGGTGCTGGGCCGGGCTGAGGCCGGCTGCCAGGCCGCCGCCGCGCAGGGGGCTGGGGTGGGGAGCGGCCGGTGCGGCGGTGGCCGGTACGGCCTGGAGACCGACGGCGAGGAAGGCCGCGGTGGAGACCAGGGCGGCTCCGACCGTGGCCCGCTTGTGGGGAAGGGCTCTGTGGGGTCTCACTC
This sequence comes from Streptomyces sp. NPDC028722, assembly GCF_040637655.1. Lineage (NCBI taxonomy): Bacteria > Bacillati > Actinomycetota > Actinomycetes > Kitasatosporales > Streptomycetaceae > Streptomyces > Streptomyces sp. NPDC028722. Next base: position 24,555 of record NZ_JBEZWU010000014.1, on the reverse strand, counting down.
GTACTCCTACTGCTGCGGCCGCAGGTGTGCGGCCGATGACAGACCGGGCGGACGGGTCTGCCGCCCGGGCGAGCTGAGCTGTGCGGGACCGTGATCCGTGTACGGGTGGGGTGGATCAGCGTTCGCAGGGAGAATGACAGCCCTGACCGGACCATGTCATCCAACGGCGGGTCAATCGAGGGTTTTCCCCCTGTCCGCCCGCCACCGCTTCGCCGCCGGAGAACACAGACACCCCGCACCGGCCGGCGCCCCCTGCCCCGGCTGGGGGGAGGGGGCGCCGGCCGGTGCGTGCAGGGGAGTTATGGCTTGCGGGCCAGTCCGCCGTGTTCGGCGACGACCTCCGGCGTGGGCCCGCCGGGCTCCGGGCGCCACTGCGTGACCGGGACGACGCCGGGCTCGATCAGTTCCAGGCCGTCGAAGTACGCGGTGATCTCGTCGACGGTGCGCAGGTTGTACGGGACGGCACCGCTGTCGTTGTAGGCGTCCTGCGCCTCCTCGAAGACCGGGTCGATGCCGCGCGAGCCGTCGTTGACGGCGAGGTGACTCCCCGGCGGCAGGGCGTCCATGAGCCGGGTCACGATGGAGCGGGCCCGGTCGTGGTCGGCGACGTGTCCCAGGATGTTGCTGAGGATGAGCGCGGTGGGCCGGCCGAGGTCCAGCGTCCGGGCGGCGGCCTCCAGGATGCGGTCCGGGTCCGTCACGTCCGCGTCGATGTAGGCCGTCGCGCCCTCGCGGGAGGAGTACAGCAGCGCGCGGGCGTGGGCGAGGACCATCGGGTCGTTGTCGACGTAGACGATCCGCGCCTCGGGGGCGAGGCCCTGCGCGACCTCGTGGGTGTTCTGGGCGGTCGGCAGACCGGTGCCGACGTCCAGGAACTGCCGGATGCCCGCCTCGGACACCAGATACGTGATGGTACGGCGCAGGAAGGCACGGCTGCCGCGGGCGATGGTGACGATGCCCGGGAAGACGGCCGTGTACGCGTCGCCGGCCTCTTCGTCGACGGGATAGTTGTCCTTGCCGCCGAGCCAGTAGTTCCAGATGCGGGCCGAGTGCGGCACCGACGTGTCGATCTTCTGGCGCATCGATTCTTCGGGCGTCGTCACAGGGTCGGTCATGGGTCGGGTCCGTCTTTCAGCCGAGGCGTGGATCATTCACGGCACAACTTACGTGCTCCTGCCGGTTCCTGACCCGTCCGTCCGGGTTTCCGGGGACGCCGGTTGTTACCGTGCACCGCGTGTCTGACTCCTCACGCGATACCGCACAGGGCGCCGGCTGGGGCGCCGCCGAACGCGGCACGTACCAGCGGCTGATGCCGGCCCGCACCGAGAAACTGTCGTGGCTGGACCCCCGGACCCTGTGGGCCGCGCGCAACGGCGTGCTGGCGTCCTGGTTCGGTGACCCCACGGGCCGTACCCGCAGCCGCTGGGTGGCCCTGCGGGCGGCGGCCGGCGCGCCCGCCGACAAGCCGATCCGGCGGGACGTGCCGGACCGGTTCTCCTTCATGGTGATCGGGGACACCGGGGAGGGCGGCGACTCCCAGTACGCGGTGGTGCCGGGCTTCCTGAAGGTGGCGCGGGACACGGAGTTCGCCGTCATCGCCAGTGACGTCGTCTACCCCGTCGGCAGCGCCGACGACTACGGCCGCAAGTTCTTCCGGCCGTACCGGGACTATCCCGCGCCGATCTACGCGATACCGGGGAACCACGACTGGTACGAGGACCTCGGCGCCTTCATGCGCGTCTTCTGCGCCGACCCCCCGCCGCTCGCCCCGGAGCCCCGGCCCCGCCCCCTGACCCGTGCCTGGTGGCGTTCCCTGCTGTGGCACCGGGCACGCCCCGCCGACGAGCAACGGCTCGCCGAGGCGCGGCGGTTGCGGTCGGCGCCGGGGCAACAGGCCGTACAGCCGGGGCCGTACTGGGCGATCGACGCGGGACCGGTGCGGATCGTCGGCATCGACACCGGGCTGCTGGGCACCATCGACGCCGAACAGGGCGCCTGGCTGCGGGAGATGTCCCGGGGGACCCGGCCGAAGATCCTCGTCACCGGCTCGCCGCTGTACGTCGACGGCGAGCACCACCCGTGCCCCATCGAGGGCGGCGGCACGGTGGACGACATCGTCCGGGACCCGGAGCACCACTACGTGGCGGCGATCGGCGGTGACATCCACAACTACCAGCGGTACCCGGTCGAGGTGGACGGCCGCACCGTCCAGTACGTGGTCGCGGGCGGCGGCGGGGCGTTCATGCACGCCACGCACACCATCCCGCGGGTGTCGGTCGGCGGTGTCACCGAGCGCGACTTCCGCTGCTATCCGCTGCGCGGCGACTCGCTGGCCTTCTACAGCCGGCTGTACGGCCACCGGCTGCGGCTGCCCCGCTTCTTCGGGCTGACGGCGGCCGAGGCGACGGCCGTGATCGCCGAACGGCTGGGCATCGAGCCGGGCCGTACGCAGGAACCCGGCGCCCGGATCACCCGCCGCACCCGGCTGGTCGCGAGCCTGCTCGGCGCCGGCCGCCGGCCGGAGCGGACCGCCCGGTTCCGGCTGCCGGTGCGGAAGATCTACACCCAGCTGTTCTCACCGTCCTCCACCACCTACAGCCCCCCGTTCTTCAAGTGCTTCCTGCGGCTGGACGTCGGCCCGCGTGAGGTCCGGCTGCGCTGTTTCGCCGCGACCGGCAACCGCCTCCAGGAACTCGACCCGCCCGTCGAGGACGAGGTCGTGATCCCGCTCCCCGGCCCGCCGAACTGATCACACGGCTATCACATTCGCCTGCCAGAATCAGGTCCGTAGCGACGTACGACCGCTGGAGGAGCCCGTGCCGTCCACCCCTCGCCCCCTGCGCAGGCTGGGCTTCCTCACCATCGGCCTGTTCGACGCGGCGGACCCCGGCCGGGGCCACGAGTCCACCCTGGAGATCATCGAACTGGGCGAGCGGCTCGGCTTCGACAGCGCCTGGGTGCGCCACCGCCATCTCCAGTACGGCATCTCGTCCCCGGTCGCCGTCCTCGCCGCCGCTTCACAGCGCACCCGCCGCATCGAACTCGGCACGGCGGTGACACCGCTCGGCTGGGAGAACCCGCTGCGGCTCGCCGAGGACCTCGCGACCGTCGACGTGCTGTCCGGCGGCCGGCTCAACCCGGGGGTCAGCGTGGGTCCTCCCCAGCACTTCGACGAGGTCAGGGACGCCCTCTATCCGGACACCGCCGACGCGGAGGACTTCGGGCACGAGCGCGTACGCCGGCTGCTGGACCTGGTGCGCGGCGAGCCCGCCACCGGCTTCCGCGGGGAGGAGGGCTTCGAGGTGTTCTCCTCCGTGGTCCAGCCGCACTCCCCCGGCCTCGGTCGGCGGCTGTGGTACGGCGCCGGCAGCCTCGGCTCGGCCCGCTGGGCGGGCGAGCACGGCATGAACCTGCTGACCAGCAGCGTCGTCAAGGCCGAGGACGGCGCGGGCGGCGCACCGGACTTCGCCGGGACACAGCTGTCCCACATCCGGGAGTTCCGGGCCCATCACCCGGACGGGGACGCGGCCCGCGTCTCCCAGGGGCTGGTGGTGATCCCGACCGACTCCGCGAGCCCCGGGCAGCGTGCCCGGTACGCCGAGTACGCGGCCCGGCGGCTGCCCCGTACGGCCTCCCCGCAGGGCCCGGCGCGGCTGCTGTTCGCGCCGGACCTGGTCGGCACCTCGGCGGAGCTGGCCGAACGGCTGCACGCCCACGCCGCGTTCCGCGAGGTCGACGAGGTGGCGTTCGCACTGCCGTTCACCTTCGAGCACGAGGACTATGTGCAGATCCTGACGGACATGGCGACGAAGCTGGGTCCGGCGCTGGGGTGGCGGCCCGCCGGCCGACTCACCACTGCCCCGCCGCCGGTCCGGTGACCGGCTGCGACGGCGTGCCGTCCACGCCCACCGGCACGTCTCCGGCGAGCATCACCCGGTGCATGATCCGGGGGGCGCCGAGGTGGGCGTTGTCACTCGGGGCGAGGTGGATCGTGGCCCGGTTGTCCCAGAAGGCAACGCTGCCGGGCTCCCAGCGGAAGCGGACGGTGTACTCGGGGCGCACCGCCTGCTCCAGCAGCATCTCCAGCAGTGCGGCGCTCTCCGGCCGGGAGACGCCGGCGATCTGCTCCACGTAGTAGCCGTTGACGAACAGCACCCGCTCCCCCGTCTCCGGGTGCACCCGCACGAGCGGGTGCACGGAGGCCACCTGGTGGTCCAGGAGGTGCCGGACGTACGCGTCGTCGCCCGGCCGGGGCTGGTAGCCGACGCCGAGCCGGTGCTCGGCGCGCAGCCCGTCGACGAAGGCGCGGACCGGCGCGGACAGTCCGGAGTAGGCGGCGGCCAGACTGGCCCAGGTGGTGTCGCCGCCGTAGGGCGGGACGGTCTCGGCGCGCAGGACGGTCGCGGCCGGCGGGTCGATCCGGGCGCCGTGGTCGCAGTGCCAGCCGCGCAGCAGGGTGTGCCGGCGGCGCCGCAGCCACTCCTCGTGCTCCATGCCGAAGCGGCCGCCCAGTTCCAGCCGGTCGGCCGTGGTCTCCACCTCGGGGAAGCCGGCCGGTGAGGCACCGCCCCGCCGGGCGGGGACGACGGGTTCGCCGAAGCGGCGGGCGAAGGCGACATGGCCGGCGTGGTCCAGGTGCTGGTCCCGGAAGAACACCACCTTCCAGCGCAGCAGGGCCTGCCGGACCAGGGTCACCACGGCGTCGTCGAGCGGCCCGGTGAGGTCGACACCGGTGATCTCGGCACCGATGTGCCCGGCCACGGGCCGGACCTCCACCCCGGAGACCGTGAGGTCCCCGCCGGGGGCCGTCGCCCCGGCACGGGCATCCGCCGCCGTCCCGCGAGCGGGCGGCCGTCCCTGCACGTCCGTGTCCCGCTCCGGCTGCCCCGCTGTGACCCTGTGCGTCGTCATGCGCGCTCCGATGCTCGTCCGGTACCGGCTCCGCTCAGATCGTGACACCGAGGCCCCCGCACCGCGAACTCCCCCCGCGTCACGCTCCCGCCGGACGGCGCCGCCGGCTGAACCGGCCGTCTGGGGGGTACCCGGGCGCGTGAGGCGGACGCACGGAAGGAGCCGCAGGTGGCAGCGGAGGACCGGCTGCGGACGTACCGCGGCAGGCGTGACTTCGAGCGGACCCGCGAGCCGTCGGGCCGGGCGGCCCCCGCCGGTGACGCCGGGCCGCGGTTCGTGGTGCAGATCCACGACGCCCGCCGGATGCACTTCGACTTCCGGCTCCAGGTCGGCGACGTCCTGAAGTCCTGGTCCGTGCCCAAGGGCCCGTCGGACGACCCCGGGGACAAGCGGCTCGCGGTGCCCACGGAGGACCATCCGCCGGCGTACGAGGACTTCGAGGGCGTCATCCCGAAGGGCGAGTACGGCGGCGGGACCGTGATCGTGTGGGACCGGGGGACGTACGAGCCGCTGAGCCATGACCGCCGGGGCCGCCCGGTGGACTTCGCCGAGTCCCTGGAGCGGGGGCACGCCACCTTCCGGCTCCGCGGCGCCAAGCTGCACGGAGATTACGCCCTGACCCGCTTCCGCGACGGCACGGACGGGGAGGAGGCGTGGCTGCTGGTCCGCAAGGGCCCGGCCCGCCCGGACGCGCACGGCACGCCGGATCCCCGCCGGGCCCGCTCGGTGCGCACGGGACGGACGCTGGCCCAGGTCGCGGCGGCCGGCGGCGAGCGGTGACGGCCGGGTTCCCGGGAGGCCCGGTCACCCGGTGGCGGTGGGCCCGTCGTGCCCGGTCCGCCGGTCCACGCGGTGGATGTCGGGGACGCAGAGGTTGAGGACGGCCGCCGCGGCGATCATGCCGGCGCAGGCCAGGAGCACGCCCCTGCTGTCCCAGGCCTGCGCGGCGAGGGCGGTGACGAGGTAGCCCAGGGGGACGGCGAGGCGCTCACCGACTCCGTTGAGGGCGCTCATGCGTCCCTGCTCGGCCGGTGGCACGTGCCGCTGGAAGGCGGTGGTCCAGGCGACGATCGCGATGTCGAGCCCGATCCCGGCGAGCGCGGCGGCCGACAGGACGAGGGTCAGCGGTGCGCCCGCGCCCATGGCGGCGAGCGGGAGGGCGAGGGCGCCGCTCGCCGCGACCGCCACGGTGAGCAGCCGGGCCGGTGTCCAGCGCAGGCAGACCAGGGTGCCGGCCAGCAGCCCGCAGGCGAAGGCGGCCTGGACGAGACCCCAGTCGCGGGCTCCGCCGTAGTCCCGGGCGGCGACGAGGGGACCGAGGAGCTGGAAACCGGCGAGCCAGGCCGCGACGAGGACGGTGCCGGCGGCCGTGTAGGTCCACAGCCAGGTGCGCGAGCGGAAACCGGACCAGCCCGCGCGCAGGTCGGCCAGGACGCCGCCGCGGGGGGTCGCGGGAGCGCCCAGGCGCAGACCGAGGAGCAGGAAGGCCGCGACGGCGTAGGTGGCCGCGTCCCAGGCCAGCGCCCAGGCAGCGCCCGTGGCCGCCACGACGAGACCGCCGGCGACCGGGCCCAGCACCCTGACCGCGTTGCCCGGCAGCCGGAGCAGCGCGTTGGCGCGCTGGAGGTGTTCCGGGGCCACGATCTGGGCGACGGCGCCCTGGGCGGCGGGGACGGTGAAGGACGCCGCGGTGCCGGAGAGGAAGCCGCACGCGGCGATCGACGTCGTCGTCGCGTGTCCGGTGGCCACCGTGACGGCCAGTGCGCCCTGGGCGCCCGCCGCCAGCAGATTGCCGAGGAAGAGGATGCGGCTGCGGGACAGGCGGTCCGCGAAGAGGCCTCCCGCGAGGAGGAAGACGATGGTCGGGACGGTGTTCGTGGCGAGCACCAGCCCGAGGGAGCCCGCTCCGCCGCCCTGCTCGATGACGGAGTACGCCAGGGCGAGCGGGGCCATCGCGGTCCCGGTGGCGGAGACGAGCTGGGCCGACGCGAACCGCCGGAAGGGCGCGGTCCGCCACGGCGTGCCGGGGATCGTCGGTGCGTCGGCGGCGGTTTTCATGGTCTCCCTCGGGCGGAGCGGCGGCCGGGGCGGCGGACCGGTGCCGGATCGACGGCTGCGGCCCCAACTGGCTTACCGTAAGCCTATGTTCACGCCGCCAGCAGCTTCCCGCCCCCCGCCCCGGGAGGCTACCCGGCGTACCGCGCGGCGCGGTGGCCGACGGCACCGCTCACGCCATGTCCGCCGGCCGGGTGTCACCGCCCGGCTGATCAGCCCACCGGAGCGGCGCGGTACCGCCCGGCCCGGGGCCGGACGTCCCCGGAGGGGGCGCGGGGAACTGCGCGTCCGGCCCGGCGCACCCGCGCCCGGAAGGCGGCCGGTGGGCACCGCTCCTCCTCCGGCGCACCTCCGCGGGAGCCGGTTCAGCCCTTGCGGGCGTGCAGGGCCGCGAGGGCCCGGTCGGCGTGGGTGTTCATGCGCAGTTCGCTGCGGACGACGTCGAGGACGGTACGGTCCGCGTCGATGACGAAGGTGACGCGCTTGGTCGGGGCCAGGGAGAAGCCGCGCCGGACGCCGAACCGCTCACGGACCGTGCCGTCGGTGTCGGAGAGCAGCGGCATGCCGAGGCGGTGCCGGCCGGTGAAATCCCGCTGTCTGTCCACGTCGTCCCCGCTGATGCCGACGGGACGGGCGCCGACGGCGGCGAACTCGGCGGCGAGGTCGCGGAAGTGGCAGGCCTCGGCGGTGCAGCCGGGGGTGAGGGCGGCGGGATAGAAGAAGAGGACGACCGGTCCGCCGGCCAGCAGCTCGGTGAGCCGGCGGACGGTCCCGGTCTCGTCGGGCAGGGCGAAGTCCTCGGCCCTGTCCCCGGCCGCCAGGGGGCGCCGGGTCACCGCTGCCCCTCCCCGGTGCGTCCGTTCCCGTCCGCCGCGCCGCGGGCCACCTCGCGGGCCCACAGCACCAGAGGCACCTGGAGCGGTAGCCGGGCGAGGGCGGCGGTCCGCTGGGGGGTGGGCCGCTCGCGCGAGTCGACGGCCAGCTGGACGTTGGCCGGGAACACACCGACGAAGAAGGCCGCTGCCGCCCTGGCCGCCGCGGCGCGCGTCCTGGGTGCCGCGATGCCGGCCGCCAGGGCCAGCTCTACGGCTCCGCTGCCGTACGTCCACGTCCGGGGCGAGCCCGGCAGCCGGCGGGGAATCGTCGCGTCGAACCGCCGCGGGGCGGCGAAATGGGCGACCCCGGACACGGCCAGGAGGCCGGCGAGCAGCAGGGGCGAGCGTTCGGACCGGGACACGGATTCTCCTCTGGTGGCCTGCCGCCGGATATTACTGGACGGTAGGTACCACGTCGCGCACCGCGGCCGGGCCGTGCCGGCCCCGGTCCTGGCCTTGCCCGCACCAGGCCCGCGGCGCAACCTGGTGCTATGGGCGCTCAGGACGGCCCCACCCTCATCACGTCCGTGCAGCGTGCCCTCCGTCTGCTGGAGGCGGTGAGCGCGCACGAGAACGGCGCGCCGGCCAAACAGCTGGCACGCGAGACGAGGCTGCCCCTGGGCACCGCCTACCACCTGCTGCGCACCCTGGTCCACGACGGCTACGTACGGAAACTGGACGACGGCGGCTTCGTCCTGGGCGACCGGCTGGGCTCCCTGCACGCGGCCGGCAACGCGCAGACGCTGCTCAGCCGCGTACGCCCCGCGCTGGCCGCCCTGCGGGACGAGCTGCCCGGCGCCGTCTACCTCACGCTCTACGAGGAGGGCGAGATCAGGGTCGCCGATATCGTCGACGGTCCCCGTACGCCGCGGGTGGACCTGTGGGTGGGGTTCGAGGACGCCGGACACGCCACCGCGCTGGGCAAGTCCGTGTTGCGCGAGCTGGACGAGGAAGGGCGCCGGGAGTACCTGTCACGGCACCACCTCGCCGATCTCACGCCACGGACGATCACCAGTCTCCCGGAGCTGCTCCGCAGGATCGAGTCACCGCCCCTCGCGCCGGCCGTCACGGACCTGGAGGAGTACGCGCTCGGCACCGTGTGCGTCGCCGTGCCCGTCTACCGCGGGGACACCCTCGGCTCCCTCGGCGTCTCCCTGCCGGTGGAGCGGCGGACCGAGCTCCAGGAGATCCGGGCCCGCCTGGTTCCGCTGGCGGTCCGGGTGAGCCGGAGCCTGTCGCTCACCATCTGAAAAGCCGCCCCTTGCGGTGCCCCCCGCCCGGCCCGTTCCCTGGAGGAAACGGACACATCCGGGTGTGCGCACCCCTACCGGCGAGGACTGCGGACGCGACATGAGCCAGGCCCGACACCAAGGCGGCGGTCACGCGCTGACACGGCCGTCCGGCGACCGTACGACCGACGCCCGGAGGCAGGTCCGGCGGCGTGCTGCCGGACAGCTGGCCGCGGGGGCGCCCGCGCTGCCGGTACTGGTGGTCGCCGTCGTCGTGCTCGTCGACCTCGCCGGCGGGGCGGGCATGATCTGGCTTCCACTGCTGGCGGCCGGACCCGCGCTGGCGGCCACCACCAACGGGCCGCGCGGTGTGCTCTGCGCCGGTCTCCTCGCCGCGGCGACGGGCGCGGCGCTGGGCGTCGGACACGGGGCTCCGGCACGCGAGCTGGCGGCCGTGCCGTGCGCGCTGCTGGCCGTCACCGCGGCGAGCGTGCTGGCCAGCGCGTCGCGGGGCCGTCGGGAACGGGTCCTCGCGGCGGTCCGCTCGGTCGCGGAGGCCGCCCAGCAGGCACTGCTCCAGCCCGTCCCGGAGACCGTCGGCCCGTTCCAGGTGGCCGTCCGCTACAGCGCCGCGGCGGCGGAGGCGCGGATCGGCGGCGACCTCTACGCCCTGCTGCCCACTCCGTACGGCATCCGGCTGATCGTCGGTGACGTGCGCGGCAAGGGCCTGCCGGCCGTGGGAACCGCCGCGCTGGTGCTCGGAGTGTTCCGTGAGGCCGCTCAGGACGAGCCGGACCTGCTCGCCGTCGTCGGCCGGATCGAGCGGAGTCTGGCGCGCAACCTCGGCCCGGACGACTTCGTCACCGCGGTGGTCGCCGGATGTCCCCGGTCGGGGCACCTGGAGGTCGTCAACTGCGGCCACGCGCCCCCGCTGCTGATATCCGCGTCCGGCGAGGTCCGCGCGGTGGAGTCGGCCCCGCCCGCTCCACCCCTCGGGCTGCGCGCCCTCTCGGGCCAGGCGCCCGGTCTCCAGCGGCTGCCCCTGGCGGTGGGGGACCAATTGCTGCTCTACACCGACGGTGTCACCGAGGCCCGCGATCACACCCGCGCGTTCTATCCGCTGGCCGAAGGCGTGACCCGGCACGTGTCCGAGGAACCGGCACGCACGCTCACCGCGCTCCACGACGAACTGCTCGCGCATGTGGGCGGGCGGCTGCACGACGACGCGGCCCTGCTCCTGCTCCGCAAACGAACCGCGGACGAGCCGGTCTCCGTACGGCCGGGGTAGGGGCGGCATCTCGGGCCGCGACGTTCTGCGCACAGCCGGGAACGGCGGCGTCTCGGGCCGCGATCCTCTCCGTAGCACCCATGCAGCGGCGTCTCGGGCCGCGACCGTCTCCGTACCGTCTGTGCGGCGGCGGCATCCCAGACCGCGGCGCTCTCCGTACAGCCGGGACAGCGGCGGCGTCTCGGGCCGCGATCCTGTCCGTAGCACCCATGCAGCGGCGTCTCGGGCCGCGACCGTCTCCGTACCGTCTGTGCAGCGGCGGCATCTCAGGCCGCGACGAGTTCGGCCCAGCGGGTGATCCCGGCGGGGTGGACCCGTATGCCGTGCCGGGTGGCCAGAGCGTGGACGATGGCCTCGCCCCGGCCGTGCTCGTCCGGGTCGGTCCCGGGGAGGGAGCAGCCCGCCGGCAGCGCGGGCCCCGCGTCGGTGACCTCGACCCGCAGGGTGCGGCCGGCGTCGCCCCAGTGCCAGGACAGCCGCAGCTCGGCCGGGGGCCGGGCGTGGATGACCGCGTTGGTGACGAGCTCGGACACCACGAGCAGCGAGTCCTCGACGATGTCCGGGCAGACGCTCCACTCGGCGAGGACCGCCGCCGCCCGCCGGCGTACGGCCGAGACCGCGCCGGCGACGGGCGGCAGCGGACACACGTGTTCGCATGCCGCCCGAAGCAGCGTGTTGAGCTGTGCCGCCATATTTCCTCCGGTGATCTGCTGCCGGTCCCGCGCCGTCCGGCGCGTTCCGTGCTCCAAGGCACGTTATGGAGACAAATCGGGCGCGTCAATGAACGGCGGTCGGCATTACCGAACAGCCCTCCTGCCCGGCGTCCCGCCGCCCGCGCGGCGAAGCGCCCGTGGCGGTAATAGGCTCGCCTCATGGCCGGCCCAGTCCAGTCGATCGAACGGGCGGCGGCGATCCTGCGCCTGCTCGCCGGTGGGCCCCGCCGACTCGGGCTCGGCGAGGTGGCGGCCTCGCTCGGCCTGGCGAAGGGCACCGCGCACGGCATCCTGCGCACACTCCAGCACGTGGACTTCGTGGAGCAGGACGCCGCGACCGGGAAGTACCAGCTGGGAGCCGCCCTGCTGCACCTGGGCACCAGCTACCTGGACGTCAACGAGCTGCGCTCGCGCTCCCTCAACTGGGCCGACGCCCTGGCCGCCCGCAGCGGCGAGGCGGTGCGCCTGGGGACGCCCCTGGAGGGCAGGGTCCTCGTCGTCCACCACGTGTTCCGGCCGGACGACACCTTCCAGACGCTCGACGTGGGGTCGCTGCTGCCCCTGCACGCCTCCTCGCTCGGCAAGGTGCTGCTGGCCTACGGGGCCGCCGCCGTCGAACCGGGCCTGGAGGCCTACACCCGGCACACCCTCGTCGACCCCGAGCAGCTGGCCCGGGCGCTGGCCGCGGTCCGGGAGGCGGGCTGGGCCGCCGAGATCCAGGAGATGAGCATGGGCGACGCCGGGCTGGCCGCGCCGATCCGGGGGCACGGCGGGCTCGTCGTCGGCGCCGTCGGGCTCTCCGGACCGGTCGAGCGGATCTGCGACGGCCAGGGACACCCCCGACCGGGCCTGGTCACCCTGATCCGCGAAGCCGCGCGGGCGATCTCCAGGGACCTGGGAGCCGCCCGCTGGTGACCCAGGACAGCCGCCCCTCGATGACGTCGGAAGGCAGACCCGATCATGGCTGAACGGTACGTGATGTCCATCGATCAGGGCACGAACTCGACCCGGTGCATCCTGTTCGACCACCGTGGGCGCCTGGTCTCGGTCGCGCAGCGGGAGCACCAGCAGCATTTCCCCCGGCCGGGCTGGGTGGAGCACGACGCCGTGGAGATATGGCAGAACCTGCGCCGCGTCGTGCCCGAGGCCCTGTCCGACGCGGGTGTCGAGGCGGACCAGGTCGCCGCGCTGGGGGTGGCCAACCAGCGCGAGACGACGGTGCTCTGGGACCGGCGGACCGGCGCCCCGCTGGGCCGGGCGATCGTCTGGCAGGACACCCGCACGGGGCCGCTCGTCGAGGACCTCAGGAAGCATCCCGGAGAGGCGTTCTTCCTGGACCGCTGCGGCGTACCGCCCTCGACGTACTTCTCGGCGCTGCGGATCCGCTGGCTGTTCGACCACGTCAAGGGCGTCGAGCAGCGCGCCAGGGACGGCGAGGTGCTGTTCGGGACGATGGAGAGCTGGCTGATCTGGAACCTCACCGGAGGCGCCGGCAGCGGCCTGCACCTCACGGACGCGACCAACGCCAGCCGCACGATGCTGATGAACATCAGCACCCTCGCCTGGGACGAGGACCTGCTGGACTTCTTCGGGGTGCCCCGCCCGATGCTGCCCGAGATCAGGTCGTCGGTGGAGGCGTACGGCGAGGCCCGCTCGGTGCTGCCGGGCATCCGCATCACGGCCGCCCTCGGCGACCAGCAGGCCGCCCTGTTCGGGCAGACCTGCTTCTCGCCGGGCGAGGCCAAGTGCACCTACGGAACGGGCGGCTTCCTGCTGCTCAACACCGGCGGCGACCCCGTGCGCTCCCGGCACGGCCTGCTCACCACCGTCGCCTACCGGATCGGGGCCCAGCCGCCCGTGTACGCCCTGGAGGGGTCGATAGCCGTCACCGGCGCACTCGTGCAGTGGTTCCGTGACCGCCTGGGCCTGATCAGCAGCGCCGCGGAGATCGAGACCCTCGCGCGGACGGTCGAGGACAACGGCGGCTGCTACATCGTCCCCGCCTTCTCGGGCCTGTTCGCACCCCGCTGGCGCAGCGACGCGCGCGGGGTCGTCGTCGGGCTCACCTCGTACATCACCAAGGGGCATCTGGCGCGCGCCGTCCTGGAGGCCACCGGGTGGCAGACACGGGAGGTCGTCGACGCCATGAACGCCGACTCCGCTCTGCCCCTGCGGGAGCTGAAGGTGGACGGGGGCATGACCGCGGACAACCTGCTGATGCAGTTCGTCGCCGACGTGCTCGACGTGCCCGTGGTACGGCCCATGGTCGCCGAGACGGTCTCCCTCGGCGCCGCCTACGCGGCCGGGCTCGCCGCCGGCTACTGGTCCGACCTGGAGGTGCTGCGCCGCAACTGGCACCGCGCCGCCCAGTGGCTGCCCGGCATGGACCCCGGGCGCCGCGAGTCGGAGTACGACAACTGGCGGCGGGCCGTCGAACGGTCCCTGGACTGGGTCCGGTGATCCTGCCGTCCGCCCGGTGGAGCAGGGGCCCGGGGTGGCCGCGAGCCGCCCGAAGGGCTGGTGCCGGCGTGGGGCCCGAGTCTGCGCGACACCGGCCGCTCGGCACGGTGTACTGACTGCTGTGCGCATGCGTAGGAGAGCACCCGGTGAAGGCCGCCGCACGAGCCTGTGGTGGACCCGGCTCGACCACACGTGGCAGGCGGCGGGCAGGCGCCTGGACGCGAGTGCGCTGGGACGGTTATGGGGACGCCTCAGCGCGGCGGACTTCTTCGGCCATTCGTTCCAGCTGGCGTCGCTCGCGTTCCTTTGCTTCTTCCCGTTCCTGATCCTGGTCACCGGTGCGTTCGGCCAGGACGCGGCGAAGGTCATGGCGGGATGGCTCGGACTGGACGAGCAGGCGGCCCAGGCCGTGGCCGGCCTGTTCAAACCCAGTCCCGGTTCGGTCACCCTCACGTTGGTCAGCGCTCTGCTGATGGTCGCCGGGGCGGTCGCCGTGGCCGGCACCTTGCAGGGCTGGTATCAGTTCCTCTTCGGCGTTCCCCCCCGTTGGTGGCGGGACCTCGCGGCTCAGCTCGCGTGGCTGGCGGCGCTGGTCGCCTACAGCGCGGCCCGGGCCGGAATCGGCGCGGCGCTCGGCTCGCGGCTGAGCATCCTGTCCGGATTCGTCCTGGCACTGTTCTTCTGGTGGGGGACCATGCGGCTGCTGCTCACCGGAGCGGTCGCGTGGCGCTTCCTCCTGCCCGCGGCTTTGGCCACGGGTACCGCCTGGACCGGCCTCGGGTGGTTCTCCTCCCGCTACTTCTCGGCAACCATCGTGGCCAACAACCAGAAGTACGGCCCTGTGGGCGTCGCCATGGTCATCCTTTCCTGGCTGGTGGCTGTGGGCGTGGTCATCCACCTCGGTGCCGTCGTCGGACGTGAGCTCGCCGGGCGTCGCGCCACTCGCTCGCGGCACTGACGTCCGAGACGGAACCTGGCCGGCCGGCCCGGGGCCCCCGCCCCGGGCGGGTCCCCGCGGTGGGGCCCGTTCAGGGGAACCGGGGGTGAAAGGCGCGTGAGGGCGCCGGGGCCGGTCGAGACCTTCTGCCGTGACCGCCGTGACCCTGCCGCTCATCCCGCCGATGCTCGCCACTCCCGGCGGCCTGCCGTCCGCCGCCCAGGACGAGCGGTGGGCGTACGAGACCAAGCAGGACGGCCAGCGGGTGATGGTCTACCTGCCCGGCGACGGCAGCGTGCTGCTGCGCGCCCGCTCCGGGGAGGACATCACCGCGGCCTACCCCGAACTCCGGCCGCTCGGCGCCGCCCTGGGTGCCACGCCCGCCGTGCTGGACGGTGAGGTGCTGGCCCTGGACGAGCGGGGGCGGGCCGACTTCCAGCTGCTCCAGAGCCGGATGGGCCTCGCGCACGCACCCGCGCGGGCGGCGCGCCGGGCCGCCCAGGTACCGGTGCACCTGGTGCTGTTCGACCTGCCGTACCTGGCGGAGCCGCTGGTGCGGCTGCCGTACGTCCGGCGGCGGGCCCGGCTGGAGGGGCTGGGCCTGGCCGGGTCCCACTGGTCGACGCCGGGCGCGGTGACCGGGCACGGCGCCGAGGCACTGCGGGCCACCCAGGAGCACGGTCTGGAGGGGCTGGTGTGCAAGCGGCTCGACTCGGTGTACGAACCCGGGGTCCGCTCCCGTGCCTGGATCAAGATCCGGAACATGCGCGCCGAGGACGTGATCGTCGGCGGCTGGCTGCCGGGCAGGGGGCGGCTGGCCGGGCTGCCCGGAGCGGTGCTGGCCGGTCAGCGCGCGGGCGGCCGGCTGCGGTACGTCGGCGGGGTCGGCACCGGCTGGAGCGAGGCGGAGCGGGCGGAACTTGCGGAGCTGCTGCGGGCCGCGGCGAGCGAGCGGTCCCCCTTCGACCCCGTGCCGCGCATCCCCGACGCCCGCTGGGTGCTGCCCCGGCTGGTGGGCGAGGTCAGCTACAGCACACGGACCCGCAACGGGATGCTGCGTCAGCCGTCCTGGCTGCGGCTGCGCCCGGACCTCACCCCGCGCGAGTCGGCGGCGGACCTGCCGGACAGCTTCGGCCGGTGACGGACACCTGAGGGAACGTCATCTATGCGACCCAGGTGACCTCTTGGCAGCTCGGCGTGCGGACGGGATGCTGAACTCCCTTGTGTCTTCATGCCGTTGGAGGAAGTCCGTGTCCCCGATCACCTCGCGCGTCCGGCGCGGCAGATGGTTCGCCGTCCTGGCCGGCGCCGCCGCCCTGGTCGTCGCGTCCCCCGCCGCCGCCTTCGCCGCCCCGCCCCTGGCGCTGCCGCGGAACGCCGGGTCCGCCGAACTGACGTACCAGCCCGCCTTCGACTACGACACGGACGGCTGCTACCCGACACCCGCGATAGGCCCCGACGGCACTGTCAACCCGGGGCTGAAGCCGACCGGCGCCCTCAACGGCAGCTGCCACGACGCCTCCGACCTCGACAACACCAACAGTTACTCCCGCTCCACGTGCAACAACGGCTGGTGCGCCTACCTCTACGGCCTGTACTTCGAGAAGGACCAGGCGCTGCCCGGCAGCGGCATCGGCGGGCACCGCAACGACTGGGAGCACGTCGCGGTGTGGGTGCGGGACGGACAGGTCCAGTACGTGTCGACGTCCAACCACGGTTCGTTCACCGTGCACCCGGCCTCCGAGGTGCGCTTCGAGGGCACACACCCGAAGATCGTCTACCACAAGGACGGCATCGGCACCCACTGCTTCCGGCTCGCCAACACGAACGACGAGCCGCCGGAGAACCACCGGCACACCTGGCAGTACCCGCCCCTGGTCGGCTGGGACGGCTATCCGGCGGGCCTGCGCGACGAGTTGAGCGCCTACGACTTCGGCAGCGCCCACTTCGGCCTGAAGGACGGGGCCTTCGCCTCCCACCTCTCGTCGGCGAAGCCGTCCGGGATCCCGTTCGACCCGGGAGCCTGAACCGCACCGCCGTCCCGGCGGTCTATCGTGTCCCCATGTCTGTGCCGGAACTCATCCGTATCGTCTCCCGCGACTCCCCCATGGCCCTGGCCCAGGTGGAGCGGGTCCGCGCCGAGCTGGCCGCTCTGTACCCGGATGTGCGGACCGAGGTCGTACCGGTGCGCACGACCGGTGACAAGTGGCTGGGCGATCTGTCCGAGGTCGAGGGCAAGGGCGCGTTCACCAAGGAGGTGGACGCCGTCCTGCTGGCCGGGGAGGCGGATCTCGCGGTGCACTGCGTCAAGGATGTGCCCGCCGACCGGCCGCTGCCCGCGGGGACGGTGTTCGCCGCGTTCCTGAAGCGGGACGACATCCGGGACGCGCTGGTGCACCCCGGCGGGCTGACCCTGGAGGAGTTGCCGGCCGGCACCCGGATCGGCACCTCCTCGGTGCGCCGGGTCGCCCAGCTCGCCGCCACCCACCCGCGGCTGGAGTGCGTGCCGTTCCGCGGCAACGCCAACCGCCGGCTGGAGAAGCTGGCCGCGGGCGAGGCGGACGCGCTGCTGCTGGCGGTGTCCGGCCTGGAGCGCATCGGCCGGACGGACGTGATCAGCGAGGTGCTGTCGCCGGAGACGATGATGCCGCCGATCGGCGCGGGCATCCTCGCCCTCCAGTGCCGGCAGGACGACACCGAGCTGATCGACGCGGTCAGCGGGCTCGGCGACCCGGCCACCCACCGGGAGGCGACGGCCGAGCGGATGTTCCTGCATGTGCTCCAGGGCCACTGCAACAGCCCGATCGCCGGGTACGCGCGTATGGACCACGGCGGGGAACTCTCCCTGCGGGCCTGCGTGTTCACCCCGGACGGCAAGACCCGGCTGAACGCCCACGAGTGGGCCGGCCGGCTCGATCCCGCCACGCTCGGCACCTCGGTCGCGGTGGCGCTGCTCCGGCAGGGCGCGCGGGAGATCATCGACGGCATCCCGCACTGAGCCCGGCCGGGGCGGGCCTCCCGTCTCAGGCGGTACCCGGCTCCGCCTGGTCCTTCAGGAAGGCGCTGACCTGGTGGGCCAGACCGCACGGTCCGGCACCGGCGGGCGTGGCCGCCGTGGTCCCCTCCGTGACGCCGATGCCGCCCGCCCACAGCCGGCGGTCGCTCCACTCGTCCTCCACCCGCAGCTGCACCTGCACGTCCACGTGGGTGAGGGCGGCCTCGGGTGCGGCGGCGTAGACCACGGCGGTGGCCCGGCGCAGCGGGTAGACGTCGAAGCCCTCGATGAACTGCGAGTTGCGCCAGTCGATGAAGGCGCCCTCGCCGTCCGGGCCGACACGGACGTCGATCTGACCGTCCTCCAGGTGGATGCCGTAGTGCCGCGTGCCGCGGTTCTCGACGGTCACCCGGACGCTGAAGTACGTCAGCCCGGCGGCGGCGTCGTCGCGTCCGCGCGGCGGCTCGGACGGCCCCAGGCGGTGGACGCGGACCCGCAGACCGGCATGCTCCTCGTACTCCTGCCAGTCCCCGACCACGTTCGGCTCGTACACGGTGCCCCTCTCGACCCTCGAGAGCTGCTGTCTATCTGTGTGCTCAGCGCACTGTCAAATGGGCAGAATGCGCTGTGGCCAGGGGATTCACCGGCGTTGATCGGTGATCAAGCGCTGCGCAGGAACAATCGTCCGCGGCCCCTCGCCGTCGGGTACGCGCGCGTGCCGCACATCACGTCCGGCGGCAGGACCGGCGGCCCGCGCCGGGGCCCGGTGAGCCCCCGGCGGCGGTGCAGGATATTCTGGCGAATTAACCGGTATGTACGCATTTGTTTTGAGATGCGCCAGAACGGGAAAGCGGACATCAGTGCTTCGGACAGGAGGCACGTCCGTGGGAGCCGGCCCGGCCGCACGCCCCGGCGTCCCTCCCTGGTCCGAGCGCACCTCCCACGGTGTCTGTCCATCCAGCACCTGCCGAAAGAGGTGCGCGCCATGCGTGTCACTGGCAGCACGAAGCCCCACCCCCATGACGACGCCCCGGACACGGGCAGGTCCTTCGAGCGGCTGGCGGGGCTGTCCGACGGTCCCGAGCGTCAGGCGCTCAGGGACGAGCTGGTCCGCCTGTGGCTGCCGATGGCCGAGCGGATCGCCGTGCGCTTCCGCGGCCGCGGGGAGGCCCTGGAGGACCTCTACCAGGTGGCCGCACTGGGCCTGGTCAAGGCCGTCGACCACTACGACCCCTCGCGGGGCCGTGCCTTCGAGGCGTACGCCGTCCCCACCATCACCGGCGAGATCAAGCGTCACTTCCGTGACCACATGTGGACCCTGCACGTGCCGCGCCGGGTGCAGGACCTGCGCAACCGGGTGCGCTCGGCGATCAAGGAGCTGGCGCAGACCACGTCGGGCCGGGCGCCCACCGTCGCCGAGATCGCCGCGCACACGCGCCTGACCGAGGACGAGGTGCGCACGGGCATGGAGGCACTGGAGTGCTTCTCCGCGCTGTCCCTGGACGCCGAGGTGGCCGGCACCGACGGGTACGCCCTCGGGGACTCCCTGGGCGCGTCGGACCCGGGATACGACCTCGTCGTGGACCGCGCCGCGGTCAAGCCGTGCCTCGCGGCCCTGCCCGAGCGTGAGCGCACCATCCTCTACCTGCGGTTCTTCGGCGGGATGACGCAGAGCCGGATCGCCCAGCAGCTCGGTATCTCGCAGATGCACGTCTCGCGGCTGCTCAGCGGCTGCTTCGACCGGCTGCGCGAGGAACTCCTCGCGGAGACCCGCGCCCGCTGACCGCGCGCCGCCGGCTACGCCCCCTCCGACCCCGGGATCTGTGTGGGGCCGTACCGGTCCAGGGCGTCCTCCAGCTCGGCGCGGACGTGCGGGGGGAGATCACCGCGGCGGCCCCAGACGAGGATCATCTCCGCGATGTTGCGCAGCCTGATGTTGGTGTGCTGGGAGACGTCCTTGAGCACCTGCCAGCCCTGGTCCGGCGTGACCCGGCCGAGGGCGACCACCATGCCGATCGCCTGGTCGACGACGGCATGCGAGACCATCGCCTCCTTCAGCTGGTCGACCTCGGCCTGAAGCGCGGCGACGCGGTCCGGCTCGCTCTCCTCCATGTCTCCATCCTGCGCAGAGGCCTGTACCCCTGCCACCCGGGGTACTCGGCATGCACTCCACCCCCTTCCGGCCGGACACTGGTGCCAGACCGGTGGCCGCCCGGCCCCGAGAGCAGGACGCGACTGCCATGAACCACGGAACCCCCGCCGGCGTACCGCGCAGGAGAGACGTCGTCTCCACGGACTCCGTCTTCGGCGCCCCGTGCTGGGTCAGCCTGACCAGCCGCGATCTCCAGGCCACCCAGGACTTCTACACGGCCGTGCTGGGCTGGCGCTGGCGCGGCGCCGAACTCGGCGAGCACTTCCGGATCGCCCTGGCGAACGGGGTGCCGGTGGCCGGGATCGCCGCCGTGGCGTCCATGTGGCAGATGGCGGTCGCCTGGACGCCGTACTTCGCGGTGCCGGACGCGGACGTGGCCGTGTCCCGGGCCCGGGAGCGCGGCGGTACGGCGGCGGTCGGGCCGCTGTCCTTCCCGCCCGGCCGGGCGGCGCTGCTCGCCGACCGGGACGGGGCCACCTTCGGCATCTGGCAGGGCGCACTGGTCTCCAACTGGGAGGCGTGGCGGCAGGCCGCGCCGGCCTTCGTGCGGCTGCACACCCGGGACGCCTTCGACGCCGCGATCTTCTACGGCGAGATCCTGGGCTGGGCGTCCGGGCTGCCGGGCTGCTGCGAGGTCGAGTACGAGGGCGGTGAGGTGGTGCTGCGCAGCCGCGGTGACGTGGTCGCGCGCATCGACTCGGGCGCGGTGGGGGCCGCTCCGGACCCCTCGGTGCGGCCCCACTGGCAGGTCCACTTCGCGGTGACCGACGTGGCCGGCTGCGCCCGCGCGGCGGAGAAGCACGGTGGCAGTGTGCTGCGCGAGGACGAGACCGAGGCGATCCTGCGCGACCCGGACGGCGCGCAGTTCACGGTGACGTCGCGGCGCGGCCACTGAACGGTGCCGGGCCGCCACCGGTGCACAGCCGCCCAAGCGGCACGGCGAACCCCAGGGCCTCTCAGGCGCAGGCCCTGGGGTTCGCCGTGCCGTCGGCCGCGTCAGCCGCCGGCGCGCGACGGGCGGGACAGCAGGACCAGGCTGCGGGACTCCACGCGGAGCTTCGTGCCGGCCTTGCGTTCGCGTTCGTCCGGGACGCCTTCCGGGTCGGCGGTGTCGACCAGGGTGGTCCAGCGCTCGCCGTAGGAGGCGCCTGGCAGCCGGAAGTCGACCGGCTCCCAGTAGCCGTTGACGAGCAGCAGGAAGGAGTCGTCGGTCATGCGGCGCCCGTAGGCGTCGCGTTCGGCGATGGCGTCGCCGTTGAGGAACACGCCGACCGAGTGCGCGTCGTCGCGCTGCCAGTCCCGGTCGGTCATCTCGCGGGCGTCGGGCCGCAGCCACATCAGGTCGGGCAGCGGCTGCTCGGCGTTGGTCACGGTGTCGCCGCGGAAGAAGCGGCGGCGGCGCAGCACCGGGTGGCCGGCGCGCAGGGCGATCAGGTGCCGGGTGAAGTCGGCGAGGCCGCGCTGCTCGTCGGTGAGGTCCCAGTCCACCCAGGAGATCTCGTTGTCCTGGCAGTAGGCGTTGTTGTTGCCGCGCTGGGTGCGGCCGAGTTCGTCGCCGTGGCAGAGCATCGGGATGCCCTGCGAGAGCAGCAGGGTGGCCAGCAGGTTGCGCTGCTGGCGGGCGCGGAGTTCCAGGACGGCGGGGTCGTCGGTGTCGCCTTCCACCCCGCAGTTCCAGGACCGGTTGTGGCTCTCGCCGTCCCGGTTGTCCTCGCCGTTGTCCTCGTTGTGCTTGTCGTTGTACGACACGAGGTCGCGCAGGGTGAATCCGTCGTGCGCGGTGACGAAGTTGACGCTCGCGCGGGGCCGGCGCCGGCTGTGCTGGTAGAGGTCGGAGGAGCCGGTGAGCCGGGAGGCGAACTCGCCGAGCGCGCCGGGCTCGGCCCGCCAGAAGTCCCGTACGGCGTCGCGGTACTTGCCGTTCCACTCCGACCACAGCGGCGGGAAGTTGCCGACCTGGTAGCCGCCTTCGCCGACGTCCCACGGTTCGGCGATGAGCTTGACGCGGCTGATCACCGGATCCTGCTGGATCAGGTCGAAGAACGCCGACAGCCGGTCCACCTCGTGGAACTGCCGGGCCAGCGTGGCCGCGAGGTCGAAGCGGAAGCCGTCGACGTGCATCTCGGTGACCCAGTACCGCAGCGAGTCCATGATCAGCTGGAGCACGTAGGGGTGCCGCATCAGCAGGCTGTTGCCCGTGCCGGTGGTGTCGTAGTAGTGCGCCCAGTCACCGTCGACCAGGCGGTAGTAGGAGGCGTTGTCGATGCCCCGGAAGGACAGCGTGGGCCCCATCTCGTTGCCCTCGGCGGTGTGGTTGTAGACCACGTCGAGGATGACTTCGAGGCCGGCCGCGTGCAGTGCCTTCACCATGGCCTTGAACTCGTTGACCTGCTGGCCGCGGCTGCCATGGGCGGCGTAGGCGTTGTGCGGGGCGAAGAAGCCGATGGTGTTGTAGCCCCAGTAGTTGGCCAGGCCGCGGTCCTGGAGGACGCCGTCCTGCACGAACTGGTGCACCGGCATCAGCTCCACCGCGGTGACGCCGAGCGAGGTCAGGTGTTCGGTCACGGCCGGGTGCGCGAGACCGGCGTAGGTGCCGCGCAGCCGGTCGGGGACGTCGGGGTGGGTGCGGGTGAGGCCGCGGACGTGGGCCTCGTAGACGACCGAGTCCGCGTACGGCGTCCTGGGAGAGCGGTCGTCGCCCCAGTCGAAGAACGGGTCCGTGACCACGCCCAGCATGGAGTGGCCTGCGCTGTCGGCCGGGTCGGGGCCGTCCGGGGCACGCTCGTACAGGGAGGGGTGGTTGTCGATCTGGCCGTCGACGGCACGGGCGTACGGGTCGAGCAGCAGCTTCGCCGGGTTGCACCGGTTGCCGAACGCCGGCTGCCAGGGGCCGTGCACCCGGAAGCCGTAGCGCCGGCCCGGGGCGACGCCGGGCAGGTAGGCGTGCCAGACGAAGCCGTCGACCTCGTGCAACGGGACGGCGGTCGCACGGCCGGCGTCGTCGAGGAGGATCAGCTCGACACGCTCGGCGACCTCGCTGAACAGGGCGAAGTTGGTGCCCTGTCCGTCGAACGAGGCGCCCAGCGGGTAGGGGTGCCCGCTCCAGACGGGCACCCCTTCGCGGACCTTGCGGGCGGTCACCGGCTGCCCTCCAGAACGTGGTCACCGACGGACGCGGCGAGCGCGGCCACGCGCTGGGCGCGCGGCACGTCCAGTCCGGTGCGCAGGGTCGGCGCGGGGGCGGTGGGCACCAGCGGGACGCGCTGGCCGGCGCGGGCACGCTGCGAGAACCAGATGATCTTGGCTCCGGTGTCCGAGGCGCAGCAGCCCCAGCCGTCGCTCATGGCGGCGATGTCGGCCAGGCAGGCCCGCAGGTCCTGGTCGGGGCGCAGATCGGGGTCGTCGCCGCCGAAGGCCGTGATCAGATGCTGGCCGTTCCACCACATCTCGATGGAGGTGTGCTTGTCCGTGGCGTGCGCGTCGATCGCCCGCAGCAGCATTTCCGCGCCGCGGCAGACGGGGTCCACGATGTTGTCGAGGTCCCAGTGGCGGAGGTGGGCGGCCAGGATGCGGCTGACCTGTCCCACCCGTTCCGGGCTGACTTCCACGTCGAGGTGGTAGTAGCAGGGCACTGCGGTCTTCATCGTCGCTTGCTCCTCACCGGCGAAGCTCTCGCTCCCCTTACCCCGTCCGGGAGGGATCCCGGACACAAAGCGTGAGCGTTCATCGCTTCTGAGTCACTTCCACGGTGAGGCCGCTACGCCATTCGTGCAACACGAGCACCGGGCCGGCGAAATGGTTGAAGGACCAACAAGACGCTGGGTCGTGGTGCGTGCACCATGAGTGAAAGCCTCGATCGCCGTAACGGTGCCGTGCCTCTCCGTGTGCGGACACCACCCGACCGTCGGGAACGCGCCCAGTCGAGAGCGTGGAAGGTGAACAGGGCCATGCTGCTACCGGCCAAGGCCGAAGTGGCCCGGCTGTTGCGGCGGTACCGGGCGTGGGAGCGCGTGATGCTCGCCTCGCCGTACGACCGCACGGTCCGGGCCACCTTCGAGGACTCGGGGTACACGCTGTGCGTTCTGATGGGCAAACGCTGCGCCCGCGAGGCTGCGGACGCAGCCGAACGCTATCTGCGCACCAACCTGGTCACCTATTTGCGCGAGCAGGGCGGTCGGCCGCAGCCGCGCCGGGCAGCCAGAAGAGCGACGCCACCGGAGCGGCGTTCCACGGCGCCGAGGCCGTGACCTGGCACCGTACAAGGCGTTCCCCTCGGGACCGGCACGCGCCGGCCCGACTTCGGATCGCGGAGCCGGGCCGGGTGCCCGGCTTCGCGCACGGCGGAGGTGAGATACATGCGCAGGACCCCGGCCATCGGCCGTGTACCGGTACGTGACGTCCGGCCGGCCGTGGACTGCGGCAGGCGCCCGGCGAAAGCGGTGACCGGGGAGACCTTCCAGGTGACGGCCACCGTGTTCCGCGACGGCCACGACGCCGTCGGCGCCAACGTCGTCCTGCGCGATCCGAAGGGCCGCAAGGGCCCGTGGACACCGATGCGGGAACTCGCCCCGGGCAGCGACCGCTGGGGCGCCGACGTCACCCCGGACGCGACGGGACGCTGGACCTTCCGCGTGGAGGCCTGGAGCCATCCGCTGGCGACCTGGCGGCACATCGCCTCCGTCAAGGTGCCCGCCGGCATCGACACCGGTCTGGTGCTGGAGCAGGGCGCCGAGCTGTACGAGCGGGCGGCGGCCGGAGTGTCCAAGGGCCCCGAGCGGGACCTGGTGCGGGCCGCCGCGCGGGCTCTCGGCGACGACTCGCGTTCCGTCCACCACCGGCTGGAGCCGGCGTTGTCGCCGGAGGTGGAGGCGTTGCTGGGCCGGTATCCGCTGCGGGAGCTGGTCACGGCCTCGGAGGCGATGCCGTTGCTGGTGGAACGG
>NZ_JBEZWU010000013.1:0-208896 GCF_040637655.1 Streptomyces sp. NPDC028722 | reverse complement strand
TATCAGATCTTTTCTCGACCCGATTTCCTCGGTGCTTTCCAGGTTCCCGCTTCCGCGTTTCCCTTTCCGGCGGTTCCGACTTTATCAGAAGTTCTGAGCCGGATTTCCCACCCGCTCCGGGCATCGCGTCCGGCACAGAAGTGCCGGGCTTCCCGGTCGGGCGGAGCCGTAAACGTACTGGAGCGGGGCGCCTCGATGCAAATCGAGGCGCCCCGCTCCGGGCGTACACCGACGAGGATCAGACCTCCACGACCACCGGCAGGATCATCGGCCTGCGGCGATATCTGTCCGAGACCCACTTCCCAAGGGTCCGGCGGATGAGCTGCTGGAGCTGGTGAGGCTCCACGACGCCGTCCTGGGCGGACCGCTCCAGCACCTCCGTGACCTTCGGCAGGACCTCGATGAACGCCGAGTCGTCGATGCCGGAGCCACGGGCCTGGACGTGCGGGCCACCGGTGATCTTGCCGGTGGAGGCGTCCATGACCACGAAGACCGAGATGATGCCCTCATCGCCGAGGATCTTGCGGTCCTTCAGAGCCGGCTCCCCCACGTCACCGACCGAGAGGCCGTCGACGTAGACGTATCCGGCCTGGACCTTGCCGGAGATCCGGGCCTTGCCACCGACGAGGTCGACCACCACGCCGTCCTCGGCGATGACGATGCGGTCGTGGGGCACACCCGTCAGCACGCCCAGTTCGGCGTTGGCCCGCAGGTGGCGCCACTCGCCGTGCACCGGCATCAGGTTCTTCGGGCGGCAGATGTTGTAGAAGTACAGCAGCTCGCCCGCGGACGCGTGGCCGGAGACGTGCACCTTGGCGTTGCCCTTGTGGACGACGTGGGCGCCCCAGCGGGTCAGGCCGTTGATCACGCGGTAGACCGCGTTCTCGTTCCCGGGGATGAGCGAGGACGCCAGAATCACCGTGTCGCCGTCGACGATCCGGATCTGGTGGTCGCGGTTGGCCATGCGGGACAAGGCCGCCATCGGCTCGCCCTGGGAGCCCGTGCAGACCAGGACCACCTGGTGGTCGGGCAGGTCGTCCAGCGTCCTGACGTCCACCACCAGGCCCGGCGGGACCTTCAGATAGCCGAGGTCGCGGGCGATTCCCATGTTGCGGACCATGGAGCGCCCGACGAAGGCGACCCGGCGGCCGTACTCGTGGGCGGCGTCCAGGATCTGCTGGATGCGGTGGACGTGGCTGGCGAAGCTCGCCACGATGATCCGCTTGTTGGCATTGGCGAAGACCGTGCGCAGGACGTTGGAGATGTCCCGCTCGGGCGGGACGAAGCCCGGGACCTCGGCGTTCGTCGAGTCGGCGAGGAGCAGGTCGATGCCCTCCTCGCTGAGCCGCGCGAACGCGTGCAGGTCGGTGAGCCGGTTGTCCAGCGGGAGCTGGTCCATCTTGAAGTCGCCGGTGTGGACGACCATGCCGGCGGGGGTGCGGATGGCGACCGCCAGGGCGTCCGGGATGGAGTGGTTGACGGCGACGAACTCGCAGTCGAAGGGGCCGATGCGCTCGCGGTTCCCCTCCGCCACCTCCAGGGTGTACGGGCGGATCCGGTGCTCCTGGAGCTTGGCCTCGATCAGCGCGAGGGTCAGCTTGGAGCCGATCAGCGGGATGTCCGGCTTCTCGCGGAGCAGGAAGGGGACGCCGCCGATGTGGTCCTCGTGGCCGTGCGTGAGGACGATGCCCTCGATGTCGTCGAGGCGGTCCCGGATGGACGAGAAGTCCGGCAGGATCAGGTCGATTCCGGGCTGCTCCTCCTCGGGGAAGAGCACTCCGCAGTCGACGATCAGCAGACGGCCGCCGTACTCGAAGACGGTCATGTTCCGGCCGATCTCGCCGAGGCCACCGAGCGGGGTGACCCGCAGGCCGCCCTGGGGCAGCGGCGGGGGCGAGCCGAGTTCAGGATGCGGATGACTCAAAACACTCTCCTCACCACGCGCGCCACGTACCGGTAGGGCACGTGGCGCGCATGACGTTCGTGCGGAAGCAGTTGTCGTTGTGCGGCGCGGGCACCGGTGGCCCGCGTCGTTCTGTTGTTCTTCAGTTGTGAAGCCCGGGTGCTGCCAAGTCTGTTGTCAGAGCTGTACCCCGCCCGCAGCAAGATCGCTCTTGAGCTGGGCAATCTCCTCAGGCGAGCACTCGACCATGGGCAGGCGCAGCGGCCCGGCGGGCAGGCCCTGGAGGGCGAGTGCGGCCTTGGTGGTCATGACGCCCTGGGTACGGAACATGCCCGTGTAGACGGGGAGAAGCTTCTGGTGGATCTCGGTGGCCTTGACGACGTCACCGGAGACGTAGGCGTCCACGAGGGCGCGCAGGTCGGGGGTGACCAGGTGGCCGACGACCGAGACGAAGCCGACCGCGCCCACGGAGAGCAGCGGGAGGTTGAGCATGTCGTCACCGGAGTACCAGGCGAGGCGCGAGCGCGCGATGGCCCAGCCGGCGCGGCCGAGGTCGCCCTTGGCGTCCTTGTTGGCGACGATCCGGGGGTGCTCGGCGAGCCGGACGAGGGTCTCGGTGCTGATCGGGACGCCGCTGCGGCCGGGGATGTCGTAGAGCATGACCGGCAGCCCGGTCGCGTCGGCGACGGTGGTGAAGTGCCGGTACAGGCCCTCCTGCGGGGGCTTGTTGTAGTACGGCGTGACGACCAGCAGGCCGTGTGCGCCGTCGCGCTCGGCTCGGCGGGCCAGCTCGACGCTGTGGTGGGTGTCGTTGGTACCGACACCGGCCACGACGTGGGCGCGGTCGCCGACCGCCTCGACCACGGCTCGTACCAGGTCCGATTTCTCCGCGTCACTGGTCGTGGGCGACTCGCCGGTGGTGCCGTTGATGATCAGGCCGTCGTTGCCTGCGTCCACCAGGTGGGCGGCGAGCCGCTGCGCGCCGTCGAGGTCGAGTGCGCCGTCCGCCGCGAAGGGCGTGACCATGGCGGTGAGGACCCGCCCGAAGGGGGTCTGCGGAGTCGAGGTCGGAGCCATGGGTAACACGCTACTCGGTGGTCGATGGGGGGTGTGCCCGTGGGGTCCGGGGAAAGTCAGGACAAAGAGGGAGCCCGGCACTGCCTGCTCGGGGGTTCAAGCAGTGCCGGGTCCGTTTGATCAGGCTAAATGAACTTCTACAAATGCCGCAATACGGACACCTCGCGCGGCTGACCCGTACATCCGTTCCGGGTGGGCGAACAGGGCTTCGTCACGGGGCCACCCGGCCGTTCGCGTTGAAGGCCGCGTACGTGAGCGGCATGAGCCGCGCCCACTCCGCCTCCATCTTCTCGCCCACCATCTCGATCTCCCGCTGCGGGAAGGACGGCACCTTGGCCAGCTCGTGCTGGGTGCGCAGCCCGAGGAAGTGCATCAGGGAGCGGGCGTTGCAGGTGGCGTACATGGAGGAGTAGAGGCCGACCGGCAGGGCCGAGCGGGCCACCTCGCGCGCGACGCCCTCGGCGAGGAGCTTCTGGTAGGCCGCGTACGCCTGCTCGTACGACTCCTTCAGGGTGCTGCTCACGCTCTCGTGCTGGCCCGGGGTGCCCTCGACGAAGACGTACTTGCCCGGGCGGCCCTGCTGGACCAGCTTGCGGGAGCTGTCGGGGACGTAGAAGACGGGCTCCAGCTCCCGGTAGCGGCCGGACTCCTCGTTGTACGACCAGCCGACGCGGTGCCGCATGAACTCGCGGAACACGAAGATCGGGGCGCTGATGAAGAACGTCATCGAGTTGTGCTCGAACGGGCTGCCGTGCCGGTCGCGGAGCAGGTAGTTGATCAGACCCTTGGAGCGCTCGGGGTCCTTCTTCAGCTCGTCCAGGGACTGCTCGCCGGCGGTCGAGACGCGGGCGGCGAAGAGGACGTCGGCGTCCGACGCGCTGGACTTCACCAGCTCGACGGTGACGTCACTGCGGAACGTGAGCGACTCGGTGGTCACGGGGGTTGGGGTCCTTCCCTCACTTCTGTGGTTCGCGCCCACCTTACGGGGCACCCGCCGGGGCCGGAGCAGCACCTCACCCCGGGAAAGCGGCGGCGACTTCTTCCGACATGGGCACCTTTTGTCTCACTCGTTCGTCTGTACCGGTGAGGACTGCACTTTCGACCCGACCCGAGAGGAGAGGCAACCGCGATGTTCCGTCGGCGCGAGCCCGTACCCTTCGCCTTCCTGGCCGAGGCGGACAGGTTCCGCAGCAATATCACTCCCCCGCCCCGACGGCGGGCGCCCGTCGGCGAGCTGGCCGGGCGCTGGCTGCTGGGGCTGACCATCGTCGCCGGACTGGTGGGCGCCCTGATCATCGGGATGCCGGCGCTGTCCACGCCGTCCGGTGCACCGGCTCAGCAGTCCCAGGCGTCCCACGGGCAGCCGGCCGGGGGTCGCTGACCCTTACGGACGCTCAAGGCTGGTGGGCAGTAATACGGCCGGATAATCTCACCGGGGACAGTCCACGCGAGGACCGAGTGAGGACCAGCCGTGCCCCTGCCCTTCCTGACGGCCGACCGCACCTTCGAGACGGCATCCGAGAGCGCGCTGCCGTATGACGATCCGGACCGCTGGCGACGCCCCTATCGGCCGGGCCCCTGGCGGGTGGGCGGGGCCGCGCTGGTCCTGCTGCTGGCCTCGTTCGTCCTGTTCGCGGCCGTCCTCATCGCACCGGTCGGCTCGCTGTCCACCGCCGGCGCGGTCCTCGCCGCGGGTCTGGTGATCGTCGCCGGCGCGCTGCGGCTGCTGCGCATGGGGGTGTGGGTGAGCGGGCGCGGGCTGCGCCGGGTCGGTCTCGTGCTGACGCGGACCGTGCCGTGGTCGCGCGTGGTCGCCGTGCGGACGGCGCAGCAGCCGGTGCGCTGGCTGGGGCTGCCGCGCACGGTGCAGGGACAGGCGCTGGTGCTCGTACGCGAGGACCGGCGTCCCGAGGGCCCGGCGCCGCTGCTCACCACGCACGGCATGGACTTCCTGGGCCGTCCGGCGGCCTTCGACCGGGCGGCGGACACGGTGGAGGCCTGGGCCGCGGAGCACCGGCGCGGCTGACCTTCTCACAGCAGATCGAAGGGCCGGCCCGCGGCAACGCGGCCCGGCCCTTCGGCGTAGGTACGGCATCCGGGCACGGAGCCGCGTCGGCGGCCTGCGGGTCCCGGACCGGCTAGGCCCTCCCCCGCTGGGGAGCGGACGCGGGCGGCCCCGTGCCGGCGACACCCGGTCTCGGAGTTGTGTCGGCGGCCAGCCGCTCCCGGGCCGGCTCCCACATCAGTCGCCTGCCGGTTCCGGACCGCCGTCGGCCTCCCTGCCCGTCCCGGGCCCTCGGCCCTCCCCCGCTGCGGAACAGACGCGGACGGGCCCGTATCGGTGGCATCCGGTCCCGGAGTCACGTCCGTGGCCAGCCGCTCCCGGGCCGGCTCCTACGTCAGCCGCCTGCCGGGCACGGGCCGCCGTCGGCCGCTCTGTTCGTCCCGGGGCCCTCAGCCCTCCGCCGGGGAGCGGACGGTGGGTCAGGTTCGGGCGGGTCGGGCGTCGTGCAGGGCGATGGCGCGCTGCATCGCCTTTCTGGCCCGTGGGGTGTCGTGGGCGTCGTGGTAGGCGACGGCGAGGCGGAACCAGCAGCGCCAGTCGTCGGGCGACTCCTCCGTCTCGGCCTTGCGCCGGGCGAAGACCTCGTCAGCCGAGTCGCGGTCGATCCGGCCGCTGGGCGTGCGCTTCAGCTCGTCGACGGGCAGGCCGCCCTCGGCGTCGAGTTCGGCGGCTAGCCGGTTGGCCCGGCGGACGAACTGGGTGTTCTTCCACAGGAACCACAGGCCGATGACCGGCAGGATCAGCACCGCCACGCCGAACGTGACGGTCAGGAGCGTACCGGACTGGATGAGCATGACGCCGCGGCTGCCGACCAGGAGGAAGTAGAAGACCAGGACGGCGGCCGTGACGAGGTAGGTGATCTTCGCGCGCATGACGGATGGCTCAGCTCAGGTCCAGGAAGTGCTCCAGGCCGAACGTGAGGCCCGGAGTGGTCACCACGCGGCGCGCGCCGAGCAGGATGCCCGGCATGAAGCTGCTGTGGTGCAGGGAGTCGTGCCGGACGGTCAGGGTCTCCCCCTCGGCGCCGAGCAGCACCTCCTGGTGGGCCAGGAGGCCGCGGAGCCGGACGGCGTGCACCGGGACGCCGTCGACGTCCGCGCCCCGGGCGCCGTCGAGGGCCGTGACGGTGGCGTCCGGTGCCGGGGCCGTGCCGGCCGCCCGGCGGGCCTCGGCGATGAGCTGGGCCGTGCGGGTGGCCGTACCGCTCGGGGCGTCGACCTTGTTCGGGTGGTGCAGTTCGACCACCTCGACGGACTCGAAGTACGGCGCGGCGATCTGCGCGAACTTCATGGTCAGGACGGCGCCGATGGAGAAGTTGGGCGCGATGAGCACGCCGGTCGCCGGGGATGCGGCGAGCTGGTCGCGGAGCCGCGCGAGGCGCTCCTCGGTCCAGCCGGTGGTACCGACGACCGCGTGGATGCCGTGGCGCACGCAGAAGTCGAGGTTGTCCATGACCGAGGCGGGGGTGGTCAGCTCGACGGCGACCTGGGCACCGGTTTCGACCAGCGTTCGGAGCTCGTCGCCCCGGCCGAGGGCGGCGACCAGTTCCATGTCCTCGGCGGCCTCGACGGCCCTGACCGCCTCGGACCCGATCCGGCCCCGGGCACCGAGGACCGCCACGCGCAGCTTGCTCATCTTCGCTTCCTTACCGACTTACCGACTTATCGATTCCGAGGACGGACGGGTCAGGCGAC
Source organism: Streptomyces sp. NPDC028722 (assembly GCF_040637655.1). NCBI lineage: Bacteria > Bacillati > Actinomycetota > Actinomycetes > Kitasatosporales > Streptomycetaceae > Streptomyces > Streptomyces sp. NPDC028722. The sequence continues at coordinate 202,157 of NZ_JBEZWU010000013.1, read as the reverse complement.
AGCATCGTGCAGGCGTGCGGCCTGCTTGTCCTTCAGCGGGCCGATGACCGACAGCGACGGACGCTGTCCCAGGATGTCGCGGGCGACCGAGCGGACCTCGTCCGGGGTGACCGCGGCGATGCTGGCCAGCATGTCGTCGACGGACATCTGCTCGCCCCAGCACAGCTCGCTCTTGCCGATGCGGTTCATCAGCGCGCCGGTGTCCTCCAGACCCAGGACGGTGGAGCCCCGCAGCTGGCCGACGGCGCGGGTGATCTCGTCGTCGGAGAGCCCGTTGTCCGCGACGTGGTCGAGTTCGTCCCGGCAGATCCGCAGCACGTCGTGGACCTGCGAGGGACGGCAGCCGGCGTACACGCCGAACAGTCCGCAGTCGGCGAAGCCGGAGGTGTAGGAGTACACGCTGTACGCGAGGCCGCGCTTCTCCCGGACCTCCTGGAACAGCCGGGACGACATGCCGCCGCCGAGAGCGGTGTTGAGCACGCCCATGGCCCAGCGGCGGTCGTCGGTGCGGGCGAGGCCCGGCATGCCGAGGACGACGTGCGCCTGCTCGGTCTTGCGGGCGAGCACATCGACCTTGCCGTGGGTGCGGATCGCCCGGCTGCCGTCGCGGGGGGCGATGGGCCGTACGTCCGTGTTCCCGAGGGCGCCCGCCTTCTCGAAGGCCGCGCGGACCTGACGTACGACCTTGTTGTGGTCGACGTTGCCGGCGCAGGCGACCACGAGGTGGGTGGGGTCGTAGTGCTTGCGGTAGAAGCGGCGGATGCGGTCGGCGGTGAGGGCGTTGACCGTGTCGACGGTGCCGAGGACCGGGCGGCCGAGGGCGTTGTTGCCGAACATGGTCTGCGCGAACAGGTCGTGCACGCAGTCGCCCGGATCGTCCTCGGTCATCGCGATCTCTTCGAGGATCGCGCCGCGCTCGACGTCGACGTCCTCCTCACGGATCAGGGACCCGGTCAGCATGTCGCAGACGACGTCGATGGCGAGGGGCAGGTCGGTGTCGAGCACGCGCGCGTAGTAGCACGTGTACTCCTTCGCCGTGAACGCGTTCATCTCGCCGCCGACGGCGTCGACGGCCGAGGAGATGTCGAGCGCGCTGCGCCGGGAGGTGCCCTTGAAGAGCAGGTGCTCCAGGTAGTGCGTGGCGCCGTTCAGGGCCGGGGTCTCGTCGCGGGAGCCGACGTGCGCCCAGATGCCGAAGGTGGCGGAGCGCACCGAGGGCAGGGTCTCGCTGACGATGCGCAGGCCGCCCGGGAGGGTGGTCCGGCGGACCGTGCCGATGCCGTTCGCGCCCTTGACGAGCGTTTGGGTACGGGCGACGGCCCGCGCCTCCGAAGAGGTGCGGGCCGTCGCCTTGGAGCTACGGGACGTCACTGGTCGGCGTCGTCCTTCGCGGTCTCGTCCGCTTCCTCGCCCTCGATCACGGGGATCAGGGAGAGCTTGCCGCGGGAGTCGATCTCGGCGATCTCGACCTGGACCTTCTGGCCCACGCCGAGGACGTCCTCGACGTTCTCCACGCGCTTGCCGCCGGCGAGCTTGCGGATCTGCGAGATGTGCAGCAGACCGTCCTTGCCCGGGAGCAGCGACACGAACGCGCCGAAGGTCGTGGTCTTGACGACCGTACCCAGGTAGCGCTCGCCGACCTCCGGCATGGTCGGGTTGGCGATGCCGTTGATCGTGGCGCGGGCGGCCTCGGCCTGCGAGCCGACCTGGGCACCGATGTAGATGGTGCCGTCGTCCTCGATCGTGATCTCGGCGCCGGTGTCCTCCTGGATCTGGTTGATCATCTTGCCCTTGGGGCCGATGACCTCACCGATCTTGTCGACCGGGATCTTGACGGTGATGATCCGCGGGGCGTTCGGGGACATCTCGTCGGGCCGGTCGATGGCCTCCATCATCACGTCGAGGATGTGGAGACGGGCGTCGCGGGCCTGCTTGAGGGCCGCGGCCAGGACGGAGGCGGGGATGCCGTCCAGCTTGGTGTCGAGCTGGAGGGCGGTCACGAACTCCTTGGTGCCGGCGACCTTGAAGTCCATGTCACCGAAGGCGTCCTCCGCACCGAGGATGTCGGTGAGGGCGACGTAGTGCGTCTCGCCGTTGATCTCCTGGGAGATCAGGCCCATGGCGATACCGGCGACCGGGGCCTTCAGCGGCACACCGGCGTTCAGCAGCGACATGGTGGAGGCGCAGACCGAGCCCATGGACGTCGAGCCGTTGGAGCCGAGGGCCTCGGACACCTGGCGGATCGCGTAGGGGAACTCCTCGCGCGTCGGCAGGACCGGGACGATGGCGCGCTCGGCGAGGGCGCCGTGGCCGATCTCGCGGCGCTTCGGGGAGCCGACACGGCCGGTCTCGCCGACCGAGTACGGCGGGAAGTTGTAGTTGTGCATGTAGCGCTTGCGGGTCACCGGGGAGAGGGTGTCCAGCTGCTGCTCCATGCGGAGCATGTTGAGGGTGGTGACGCCCAGGATCTGGGTCTCGCCACGCTCGAACAGCGCGGAGCCGTGCACCCGCGGGATGGCCTCGACCTCGGCGGCCAGCGTGCGGATGTCGGTGACACCGCGGCCGTCGATGCGCTTCTTCTCCTTGATCACGCGCTCGCGGACCAGCTGCTTGGTGAGCGAGCGGTACGCGGCGGAGATCTCCTTCTCGCGGCCTTCGAACTCCGGCAGGAGCTTCTCGGCGGCGAGCGCCTTGACGCGGTCCAGCTCGGCCTCGCGGTCCTGCTTGCCGGCGATGGTGAGCGCCTGGGCCAGCTCGGGGCGGACGGCCGCGGTCAGGGCCTCGAAGACGTCGTCCTGGTAGTCCAGGAAGACCGGGAACTCGCCGGTCGGCTTGGCGGCCTTGGCGGCGAGGTCGGCCTGGGCGCGGCAGAGGACCTTGATGAAGGGCTTCGCGGCGTCCAGACCGGAGGCGACGACCTCCTCGGTGGGCGCCTCGGCGCCGCCCTCGACCAGCTTGATGGTCTTGTCGGTGGCCTCGGCCTCGACCATCATGATCGCGACGTCGCCGTCCTCCAGGACGCGGCCGGCGACGACCATGTCGAAGACGGCGTCCTCCAGCTCGGTGTGGGTCGGGAACGCGACCCACTGACCGCGGATCAGCGCGACGCGGACGCCGCCGATCGGGCCGGAGAAGGGCAGGCCGGCCAGCTGCGTGGACGCGGACGCGGCGTTGATCGCCACGACGTCGTACAGGTGGTCGGGGTTGAGCGCCATGATCGTGGCGACGACCTGGATCTCGTTGCGCAGGCCCTTCTTGAAGGACGGGCGCAGCGGGCGGTCGATCAGGCGGCAGGTGAGGATCGCGTCCTCGGAGGGCCGGCCCTCACGACGGAAGAAGCTGCCGGGGATCTTGCCGGCGGCGTACATCCGCTCCTCGACGTCCACCGTCAGGGGGAAGAAGTCGAGCTGGTCCTTGGGGTTCTTGGAGGCGGTGGTGGCCGACAGCACCATGGTGTCGTCGTCCAGGTACGCCACGGCGGAGCCGGCGGCCTGCTTGGCCAGGCGGCCCGTCTCGAAGCGGATGGTGCGGGTGCCGAAGGAGCCGTTGTCGATGACGGCCTCGGCGTAGTGGGTCTCGTTCTCCACTAGCGATTTCTCCGTTACTTGTCGTCTTTCGTCCCTCGGCTGCCCGTGTGGCAGGGGGACGGTGGCGGAGAAGCGCGCCGTCTGGTGCGGGCCGGTCTTCGATCGAAGCACCCGGGGCTCGCTTCCCCCCGGGGGCCACTACCGAGGACCGGCGGCGGCGCGGTGCGCCTCTCCTCGTTCTGTGTCGTCGTACGTACTGCGTTCGTGCTGCGTTACTGCGTTGTGCTACCACACTACAAAGCGTCGGTGACACTCCGCACGTTTCCGCACGTGCGGCGAAGTATGCCGGGTGCGGAGCGATTCCCCGCATACGGCAAAGGGAGCGGTCCCGGGTTCCGGGAACCGCCCCCTTCATGGCGACCTACTTGGCGCCGGCCGCACCGCGGCGGATGCCGAGGCGGTCGACCAGCGCACGGAAGCGCTGGATGTCCTTCTTCGCCAGGTACTGCAGCAGGCGACGGCGCTGACCGACCAGGATCAGCAGACCCCGGCGGGAGTGGTGGTCGTGCTTGTGGGTCTTGAGGTGCTCCGTCAGGTCGGAGATCCGACGGGAGAGCATGGCCACCTGGACCTCGGGGGAGCCGGTGTCGCCCTCCTTGGTACCGAACTCGGTGATGATCTGCTTCTTCGTAGCGGCGTCGAGCGACACGCGTACTCCTCATAGTCTGTGATTGCCACCGAGTGCCCCCGGTCTGCATCGCGGGGGAGCTTCCGTTACTCGGCAAGCGGGGATCCGCTGGGCGCGGCCTCCAGGGCGCAGGATTCCTGCGTGCTCCGGGGGTGCGTACACAAACGGCCGTCACTCAGGGTACCAGCCCGTGAAGGACCTCCTCCGCCCGGTCGGCTCACCCTCCTGAGCGCAGGGGTCTGGGCCACTAGGGTGAGCGCCCGGACCGTACGTACCTCGGGAAGGGGGCGCTGCACGATGGCGGAAACGGAAGCGGAGATCAAGGCGCGCAAGGAGCGGGAGCGGGACGAGCTGTACGGGCTCGACATCTCCGGTGCCGAGTGGCACTGCGCGCCGGGCACGGAGGAGCACGAGGAGCGGGTGGAGATCGCGTACCTGCCCGGCGGCGCGGTGGCGATGCGGTCCTCCCTCGACCCGGACACCGTGCTGCGCTACACCGAGGCGGAGTGGCGGGCGTTCGTGCTGGGAGCGCGGGACGGGGAGTTCGATCTGACGCCCATGGCCCACAACGGCGGGCTGGACGCGCAGTAGCGGCACGGCCGGGCGGTGACCGGGCCCCGGCTCCTCATGAGCCGGGGCCCGTGCCGTCGGTCGCGCTGATGCGCCGGCGGTCGGCGGCTTGCGGTCGGCCGTCGGTGGCGCGGTCGGCCGTGCGGCGGTCGGCCGTCGTATGACCTTTGCGTACGACGGTTGCCGTCCGGCGGTCCGCGGCGGGGCCGGCGTCCGACGGTCGTAGCGGCGCAGTCGGCCGGGCGGCCGTCGGTCGTCGTATGACGCTTGCGTACGACGGTTCCGTCCGACGGTCCGCGGTCGGCGGTCGTGCGGCCGGGCGGGGGTCGGTCGGGGTCCGGCGGTTGCCGCCCGGCGGCGGTCGGCGTGCGGCGGTCGTCCGTCAGGAGCTGGTCATCGACCGGGCCGTCGCGTACACGTCGAAGACGGCCAGGGCGAGCGGGATCAGCGTCAGCAGGACGAAGCCCTCGCAGATCTCCAGGAAGCGGCCCCAGAAGGGGGTCGGTCCGCCGCGCGGCAGGAGCAGGCCGAGCGCGGTCACCAGGGCCGTGGCCAGCGCGATGACCGCGATCAGCCAGACGGTGCGGATGTCCAGGTCGGTGCGGTTCCCGGCCAGCGCCGCGCGCACGACGTGCTGCGGCGGGTTCAGGGCGAGACCGAGGCCCAGCAGGACCAGGGAGGCGAGCCCGGCCGCGAGGACGGAGGCGACCTGGGCGGTGTAGCGGAACAGCCCGGCGCGCATGAGCATCGCGATGCCGGTGGCGCACGCGAGCAGCTGGGCCCAGACGTCGTCGGAGAAGCCGAGCACGGCCGAGGCGCCGACGGCGAGCAGCGCGCAGCCGCCGACCAGGCCGACGAGGAGTTCGTGGCCGCGCCGCGCCTGCGCCTCGATGCGCTCGGTGTCCACGGGCTCCTGCGCGGCGGTCTCGACGCCGTAGGCGGAGCGCGCGGTGCCGCCGCTGGGGTTCTCGAAGCCGATCGGCAGCCGGGCGAAGCGCATGGACATGCCGGGCAGGAAGGCGAGGGCGCCGACGGCGACGGGCGCGCACAGGGCGGCCGTCTCGGTCGGGGCCCAGCCGGTGACGGTCGCGGCGAAGACGGCGACCAGGGCGATCGCCGAGGCGAACACGAACGCGACGAAGGGGCCGTCGCCGTGGGGCGCGCACAGGGCGAGGACCAGTGCGGCGACCAGGACGGCCGCGCACGCCAGCAGGAACTGGAGCCTGCCGATGCCCTCGCCGTCGCTCAGCGGCAGCAGGCCGCTGCCGGCGACGCCGATGTTGGGCAGGGCGCCGAGGCCGAGGGCGACGGCCGAACCGCGGTCGTCGTAGACGCGGGCGCGGACCGCGGAGAGCACCACCAGCAGGACGCCGGTGACGGCGGCGAGGATGCCGGCCAGGCCGTGCATGTCGTGCAGCGGGTCGGCGGTCCAGGCGACGAACGCGAGCAGGGCGGGCAGGACCCCGCCGCCGGTCAGGCCGGCGGCCCGGGTCAGGTCACCGCTCCACAGCTTGTGCTGCCTGGTGACGGAGGAGGCGACGGCCTCGGCGACGTCGTCGTGGACGGCCGGCGGCAGGGAGTCCGCGAACGGGCGGAGGGTGAGGAGTTCGCCGTCGAGGATGCGCTGGGCGGCGAAGGAGCGGGCGCTGTCCAGCACGGTGCCGCCGGTGCGGACCAGGTGGTAGCCGACCGGGGCGCCCGCGGTGGGGCTCTGCTGGGACAGGCGGAGGATCTCGGGGTAGAGGTCGGCGACCGGGACGTCGTCGGGCAGTGCCACGTCGATACGGCTGTCCGGCGCGACGATGGTGACCCGGCAGAAGCCGAGTCCGGTGCCGGATCCGGAAGGGGCTCCCGTCCCGGGTCCGCCGGTGGCGGCGGCCGTCATGCTCACCTGCTGCTCCCCCTCAGTGGTGGTGGTGCGTCTATGTCGTGAAGGTCCCGTGCCGGTCCGCTCCGTACGCGGCGGCAAGGGTGCCGTACGGCGGTGTTCCGGGACTGCCTCCCCCCTCGATCGAGGGGTTCGTCCCGGTATCTCCGGCCTGTTCGGCGTGTGCTCACGCGAACATCCGGCACCCTACCGCTCACCCGTGTCCCGTGAACTCAGTAGGATCACGCGGCGGCCTGCGCTCGCCGGACACGGGGTGGCGTGCGGAATGCCTGGGTCGGGCAAGGGAATTGGTGGAGCGGTGAGCCAGATTGTCGTGAAGCGCCCTCCCCGGGCGCTGCCGTCCGAGGTGCCCACGGAAGAGGTCGTCGTCCAGCCACCGCCGGAACTGCCGCGGGGGCACCAGGAGAGCGTGCTGATGCAGCTCCTGCCCACGCTGGGCATGGGCGGTTCGGTGGTGTTCTTCTTCACGAACGGCCAGCCGTTCATGAAGATCATGGGCATGATCATGATCGCCTCGACGGTGGGGATGTCCATCGCGATGGTGGTCCGCTTCCGCCGCGGCTCCCAGGGCCAGCTGGCCGACATGCGCCGCGACTACCTCAGCTATCTGTCACAGACGCGGGGGGCCGCCGTACGGACGGCGAAGGCCCAGCGGGACGCGCAGTACTACCTGCACCCCTCCCCCGAGCAGTTGTGGGCGCTCGTCGCCGAGGGCAGCCGGGTGTGGGAGCGGCGGCCCGGCGACGAGGACTTCGCGCACGTACGCGTCGGCCTGGGCCCGCAGCCGCTGGCGACCCCGCTCGTCGCCCCGGAGACGGGGCCCGTCGAACAGCTGGAACCGTTGACCGCCGGTGCCATGCAGCGTTTCCTCGCCGCGCACCACAGCGTCGGCGACCTGCCGATGGCCGTGTCGCTGCGCGCCTTCTCCCACGTCACGGTCAGCGGTGAACCGCAGTCCGTACGGGCCTCGGCCCGCGCCCTGGTCGGCTCGCTCGCCTCGCTGCACTCCCCCCAGGACCTGATCATCGCGGTGGCCGCGGGTCGCGAGGCCCTGCCGCACTGGGACTGGGCGAAGTGGCTGCCGCACGTACAGACGCCCGGTGCCGTGGACGGCGCGGGCTCCCGCCGGCTGATCGGCGCCGACCCGCGCGAGCTGGAGGACCTGCTCGCCGCCCGGCTGACCGGCCGGCCACGCTTCCACCCCGGCGCGGGACCACTGCTGGACGAGCCGCACATCGTGCTCGTCCTGGACGAGCTGTCCCTGCTGCCGGACTCGGTCCTCGCCAACCCGGAGGGCCTCCAGGGCGTCACGGTGCTCGAGGTGGTGCCCGGCGACCTCACGACGGCGGGCGGCGACCTGTCCGTCGTCGTGCAGCCCGGCCTGCTGCGCCTGGAGTCCGGGCACGGCGAGGTCTACGACGGCACCCCTGACGCCCTCTCCTACGAGTCGGCCGAAGCGCTGGCCCGGCAACTCGCGCCGCTGCGGATGGCGTCGGGCGGCGACGACGACGAACCGCTGCTCGCCAACCTGGAGTTCACCGACCTGCTGGGTCTCGGCGACGCCGCGTCCGTCGACACCAAGCGCACCTGGCGACCGCGCGCGCTCGCGGAACGGCTGCGGGTGCCGATCGGCGTCGGCCCGGACGGCAGGCCCGTCATGCTGGACCTGAAGGAGGCCGCGCAGGAGGGCATGGGCCCGCACGGCCTGTGCGTCGGCGCCACCGGTTCCGGCAAGTCGGAGCTGCTGCGCACACTCGTACTGGGCCTCGCGGTCACCCACTCCTCGGAGACCCTGAACTTCGTCCTCGCGGACTTCAAGGGCGGCGCGACCTTCGCCGGCATGGCGCAGATGCCGCACGTGGCGGCCGTGATCACCAACCTCGCCGACGACCTGACCCTGGTCGACCGCATGGGCGACTCCATCCGCGGCGAACTCAACCGCCGCCAGGAACTGCTGCGCGACGCCGGCAACTACGCCAACATCCACGACTACGAGAAGGCACGCGCGGCGGGCGCCCCGCTCCAGCCGATCCCCTCCCTGGTCCTGGTCATCGACGAGTTCAGCGAACTGCTGACCGCCAAGCCCGACTTCATCGAGATGTTCGTGCAGATCGGCCGCATCGGCCGATCCCTGGGCGTGCACCTGCTGCTCGCCTCGCAGCGTCTGGAGGAGGGCCGGCTCCGCGGCCTCGAGACCTATCTGTCGTACCGGATCGGTCTGCGCACCTTCTCCGCGGCCGAGTCCCGCGCCGCGCTCGGCGTCCCCGACGCTTACGAACTCCCCAACGTGCCCGGTTCCGGCTTCCTGAAGTACGGCACGGACGAGATGGTCCGCTTCAAGGCGGCGTACGTCTCCGGTGTGTACCGCTCGGGCACCCAGCGCACCACCCTGACCGGCGGACAACTGCCCGTCGACCGGCGGCCGGTGCTGTTCACGGCCACCGAGGTGCCCGTCCGCTACACCGCGCTCCCGCAGCAGCGCACGCACTCCGAGGCCGTGGTGGACGAGGCGCTGGCCGACACCGTCCTCGACGTGATCGTGCGTCGCCTGGAGGCCCAGGGCCCGGCCGCGCACCAGGTGTGGCTGCCCCCGCTGGAGAGCCCGCCGTCGCTGGACGCGCTGCTGCCGGGCCTGGCGGCGGTACAGGGCCGCGGCCTGACCCAGCCCGGCTACGAGGGCGCTGGCCGGCTGGTCGTCCCCGCCGGCCTCGTCGACAAGCCGTACGAGCAGCGCCGCGACCGGCTGATGCTCGACTTCTCGGGCGCGGCCGGCCACATGCAGATCGTCGGCGGCCCCCAGTCCGGCAAGTCCACGCTGCTGCGCTCCCTGATCTGCTCCTTCGCGCTCACCCACACACCGTACGAGGTGCAGTTCTACGGCCTCGACTTCGGTGGCGGCGGCATGGCCGCGGTCGGCGGTCTGCCGCACGTCGGCGGCATCGCCTCGCGCCTGGACCCGGAGCGGGTCCGCCGTACGGTCTCCGAGGTGTACGGCGTCCTCACCCGCCGCGAGGAGTACTTCCGCACGGCCGGCATCGCCTCGATCGCCGACTACCGCGCCCGGCGCGCCCGCGGCGACATCTCGGTGACCGACCAGCCGTGGGGCGACGTCTTCCTGGTCATCGACGGCTGGGGCAACTTCCGCGCGGACTACGAGGCCCTGGAGACGGCGGTCCTGGACATCGCCGCCCGCGGCCTCGGCTACGGCATCCACGTGATCATCACGGCGTCACGCTCGATGGAGGTCCGGGCCAACCTCAAGGACCACCTCATGAACCGGCTGGAGCTGCGCCTCGGCGACGTCATGGACTCGGAGATCGACCGCAAGGTCGCGGTGAACGTCCCCGCGGGCGTCCCCGGCCGCGGTCTGTCCCCGCAGAAGCTGCACTTCATGGCGGCGGTCCCGCGCATCGACGGCCTCACCTCCGACACGGACCTGGCCGAGGCCACGGCCGCGCTCACGACCGAGGTCGGCCGCCACTGGCAGGCGCCGGGCGCCCCCGAGGTACGGCTGCTGCCGCGCCAACTGGAGGCCGTCGAACTGCCCTCCGGCGACCGTTTCCCGCAGCGCGGCATCGCCTTCGCGCTCGACGAGGAGAACCTGGAACCGGTGTTCCTCGACTTCGAGCAGGACCCGTTCTTCCTCGTCTTCGGCGAGAGCGAGTCCGGCAAGTCCAACCTGCTGCGCCTGCTGATCAAGCAGCTCACCCTGCGGTACGGCGGCGACGAGGCGAAGTTCTTCGTGGTGGACAACCGGCGCTCGCTCCTGGACGTCACACCGGCGTCCCACCTCGCGGAGTACATTCCGATGTCCAGCCAGATGGAGCACCACATGGTGGCCCTGGCCGACCTCATGCAGCGCCGCACCCCCACCGCCGACGTCACGCCGCAGCAGCTGCGGGACCGCAGCTGGTGGCGCGGCCCCCAGGTCTTCGTCGTCATCGACGACTACGACCTCGTCTCGAACTCCACCGGCAACCCGCTCAGCGGCCTCACGGAGATGCTGCCCTTCGCCCGCGACGTCGGCGTCCGCTTCATCATCGCCCGCTCCTCCGCGGGCGCCGGCCGCGCCTCCTACGAGCCGTTCATGCAGCGTATGAAGGAACTCGGCGCCCAGGGGGTCGTCCTGGCCGGCGACCCGGCGGAGGGCGACATCCTCAACGGCGTCCGGCCCCGCCCGATGCCCGCGGGACGCGGCGTCTTCGTGTCCCGCAAGCGGGGGAAGCCGTTGGTGCAGACCGGGTTGGTGGACGTGGAGTACTGACGCGGGGACGGGGGCCTTCGCGCCCTGCATGGCTCGCGTGGCCGAGTACGGCCGGGCATGACAAAGGGTGGGCACCTCCCGTGCGTGCCCACCCTGTTGCCGTGCCGTGCCGGCCGTTATGACCGACCTACATGAAGTAGCTGGCGGCCTTCCGGTCGCCGCCCTGGTAGTCACCGCCGGCCGCGTGCACGACCTTGCCGATCTGGACCAGGGCCTCGTGGATGCCCTTGGCCTCGCGGTCCCAGGCGGCCTGCTGCTCGGTGTACGCGTTGTGGGCCTCGCCCTCCCACATGCTGGCGACGCCGGCGACCTTCTGCTTGATGGCCTCGAGGCCCTCTTCCAGCCGCCGCGCGTGGTTGGCCAGCTGGGTGGCGGTCTCGTCGAGGCTGCCGTAGGTAACTTCCAGCTCGCCGCTGTTGTTGACGCCCATGATTGCTCCGTTGCTGAAGGGTGGTGGCCTGGTGGGGATCAGTAGCTGGACAGCGCCGAGTGCGCGCCACCGAGGTCGACGTCGATGCTCTGGACCTGCGAGCGGACTTCGTCCTCCGTGCCGTCCTTGATCTTCCGAGTGGTGCTCATGGCCTCGATGAACTTGGCGAGGATGTTGCCGATCTTGACCATGCGCTCGTTGATCTCGGTCTGCTTCGAGTTGAAGGCACCGGCGCCGATGCCCTTCCAGTTGCCCTCGAGGCTGTCGATCAGGGCCTGGAGCTCCTTGAGCTGACCCTTGATGCCCTCGAAACGGTGCAGAAGCTCCTTTTCGAGGACAACAATGTCCTTGTCACTTACCTTCTGGCGCTGCGTCGCCATTTCCATGCCTTTCTTCGTGGGCTGACCTTGCCGGGCGCTGCGTCTTGAGTCAGGCGTCAGCGCTGTCGGCAAGTGGTCCTCCTGCTCACTCGGCGAATGAGCAGGTATACGGGAGACCGCTCAGGCGTTACGGCGTGCGCGCATCACGGCGAGACCGGCGCCTGCGATGACCAGTACGGCTGCTACGGCGCCGATGATCACCCAGGTCTGGGTGTTGTCGCTGCCGGAGCCGGCGTCCTTCGCGGCGGCGGACGTGGGGCCGCCGGAGGAACCGGTGTCCTTGGCCGGCGTCTTGGCGGACGGCGACGCCGCGGGGCTCTTGGTGGCCGTGATGTCCTCGTCCGGGGCCGTTCCGTTCTCGGCGGCCAAGGGGTCCCTGTTGGCCGGGCCGGGATCGAAGTTCTTGTCCGCCAGCACCATGCGCGGACGCATGATGCCGTAGCCGAGGTACTTGCTGGGCTTGCCCTTCGGCCACGTACGCCCGGCGGTGTCGATGAGGGACCGGAGAACCTGGTTGGCCGTCCAGTCGGGATGAGCGGACCAGACGAGGGCGGCGGAGGCGGAGGCTATGGCGGAGGCGTTGCTGGTGCCCTTCGTATCGCAGTACTTGGTGAACGTGGTGTCGCACCAGCCGGGGACATTGAGGCCGGGCGCCGACAGGTCCACGTAGTTGCCGTACGTGGAGAAGTTGCCGACCGTTCCCGCCTTGTCGACTGCGGCTACGCCGGTGACATAAGGATCGCTCGACGGATACTCGCGCTTGTTTCCCTTGTCTCCGCCATTACCGATAGAGGCGAAAAGCAACTTGCCCTTGGAGGCCGCGTACTTGACGGCGTCCTCCTCCTCACCCTCGTAGTACTCGCTTCCGAACGACATGTTGATGATTTTGGCATCGCTGTCGGCAGCCGCCTTGATCGCCTCCGGGGAGGTCAGGGACTTCAGCCGCTCGTCTTGATCCTTCAACTGGTCGAGTCCGATACGGATCGGGATGATCTTTGCCCCGGGAGCAAGGCCCTTGATGCCGCCACCGGCTCCAGTGCCGGCAATGATTTCGGCCATCGTTGTGCCGTGTCCGTCGTAATCCTGAGTGACGTGGTACTTCGCGACTTTCGGCACCTCGTCGACAAGCACTTGACCCTTGAGGGATGAGGTCTGGGTATTGACTCCGGTGTCGACCACAGCGACCTTCACCCCCTTGCCGGTGCTGTGCTTCCACATCTCGTCCGCGTGCATCGCATCCAGATACCACTGCTTGGACTGAACGTCGTCCGAGGCCACGGCTCCGGGGGCCAGTCCTGCCGACGTGATGACCAGCGTGCCCAGTACGGAGCACACGGCGGACAGCCGTATCGCGTTACGCCTCGTCAGCAGGGCAGTCCCCATGCCGCGTCGGCCGGTCCCTGGCTTCATGCCTGTCTACGTCCTCGCTCGTGATCAGTCGCTCGTCCGGGGCACATCACGCCGCTGCCGCGACGAGCGGTGCTCTTCCTTCTCGGCAGGCCCACCAGTACGACCGGGCTTGTCGCCCGCGCCCTGGCGGCCGCCCACCGCTCCACGACCGAGCCCCTTGTCGCCGGCCTCGGAACCCTTGGGTGGGGACCCGGCAGTGTTGCGGGGTGCGCCGATCGCACCCTCTGGGTTGCCTGCCGAGCGCAGCACCGCCTGGTTCGCGCCGGGTTCCGCCTTCGCCGTGGGGGTACCGACGACCCCTCGCTGACCGAGAGCACCCTTCGAGGGCTTGTTGGTGACCGGTTCTTCAGCGCCGATGACCGTACCGCGCGGCACACGGGGATTAGCCGTCCCTCCGGAGGTACGGCCTGTGACCGGTTTGCCGCCCACGACACCGTTGCGCGCCGCACCGGTGGGACCGGCTGTCCCGGCTCGCCCGTTGGACGTGTTGGCCGGCCTCGGCGTTCCGCCGGTGACACCGCGTCCCATCGGTGCGCGCCCGGACTGAGCGGCCCCTCGTGCACCCGGCTGACCCGTCGGGGTCGTACGACCCATGGCTCGAGCTGCCTGTCCCATCGGGCCCTGCGAGGCTCGGCCGCCCCCGCCGGAACGTCCCGTCTGTCCCGCGGGTCCCTGCGGCACTCGACCGCTTCCGGTGCCCGAAGGGCCGGTGCGCCCCTGCGAGGAGACCGGGAACCGGCTGGTCGGCCCGTAGCCGGGGGTACGACCGGAGGCCTGCGCTACGGGAGGCGCCATCGGCCCCGGAGGCAGCGGCATCTGCCCACCGCCCCCAGCGGTTGTCGGCAGAGTAGGCGCCGGGGAGCTGGGCGGCGTGGCGGGTGTCTGCGGAGGCAGCGTCGTCGTGGTGTTGATCTCCGTGCCGACATCGTGCCCGGAGGGTGCGGTGGGCTCGGGGACTTCCTTGAGGGGCGGTACGTGGCCGCCGATCTCTGTTCCGTGCACGGTAGGAGTGCCGTGAACGGTAGCCGTGACGTGATGCGCTTCCGGCGCACCTCCGTGTCTTGCTGCCGCACCGCCTCGCAGAGCGGCTGGAGTGGACGAATTCGAGCCGACCCGCCCAGGGTCCCTCTCACGCCCCACCGGCTTGGGCACACCCACATCCGGAATCGGACTGTACGGCTTCGGATCGCTGGCCAGAGCCGTCCCCAGCGCGGTCGCGGACACCGCGTAGAACGACGCCAACCGGTTCACCTGGTTGATCGCCTCTTGCCGGTTCTTCTCCACCGCGAGCGCGGCGGCGTAGTCCGGGTTGCCGTCGACCTGCTTGGTCTTGGGCAGCTGCGTGGGGCGCTTCTGCTCGCTCGCGGGCCGGGTGTCACGGGGCGGCATGGACTTGCGTACGGAGGCCAGCCCCGTCGCGGCGGCCGAGATCTCGGTCGCGGCGACGTCGGCGAAGGTCGCGAGTCCCTTGGTCCAGTCGATGAGGCCCGAGGTCCACGTGTGGAAGCTGTCCGCGCCCTCGCCCTGCCAGTCGACGCCGCGGAGGTGGGTCTCCAGGTCCGTCGCCGCGTCGTGGATGGCCGTACGGGCATCCCACAGTGCCTTGCTGGCCGTCTCCAGGTGCTCCGGGTTGGAGTGGTGGACCAGGTCGATCATCGCGTTGAGTTCGTGGTCCTCGAAGTCGGTCCTGCCGAGGGACAGTACCGCTCCGATCGGCGTCCCCTTGAACGCGTTCTGGAACCGGCTGAGCGTGTTGACCGCGCCGACCTGCTCGTTGGCCTGCTGGACGTCGTTCTTGTACTCGGGCTTCTGCTGCCAGTTGTCGCTCATCAGAACCCGCCCTCCACGGACTTGGCCCCGCCGACGTGCTGAGCCCCGGCAGGCTCGTCGTGGGTGTGCTTCTCCTCGGGCTGCGCCTTGCGGTGTTCGGCTGCGAGGTGCGCGCGGATCTCCCAGAACCGGCGCCGGACCTCGTCCTCCGTACCGTCGTACGTGACGTCGGCCGCGTGGGCCGCCAGCGTCAGCGCCTCGATCTGCATGCTCAGGTTCTTCGACAGCGAGGTGAGACGCTCATGCACCTGCTCGTACCTGCCGTGCAGCTCGGTCGCCTCGTGGAAGGGGATGTTCGAGCCGCTGAAGGAGCTGGGGCTGAGGGTGTGTTCCGCGAGCCTGGACGGACTGCCCGGAGCCCCCTCGAAGGCCTTCAGCGCGTCGTCCACTTTCCTCTTGAACTTCGACAGCGCATCGATGCCGCGCCTCATGCCCGAGCCGCCACCGTCGCCCACCGCGACCCCTTCCCCGTTTCCCCGTTCGTAGAACTGGACGGACCGAGGGGACGACAGAGTCACGCCCCCGATCTATCACCGACCACTGTAGTCATTGTGCAAATCGCGGCCAACTGAACTCTGCGACGGTTCAGTTGCGAAGGCGTCCCGAAGTGGCCTGGTCATGACCGCCAGAGACCGACAAGGCGGTCAATCACGACAGATGGGGATCACCGTCTGCGCAGAAGCTTCACAGGAGCACGCCGGGCGGTACGCCGACGCGCCTCCGCCGAATTTTCACGCCTGACAGATCCCGCATAGCGGACATGGCACAAATTTTCCCCGGCAGCGGTTGCTAGCTTGACCCGCAGCGACGTGGTCACGGGGGAAAGGGCCTTTCCATGGCATGGGACGAGTGGGAACAGCTCAAGACGCGGGCCGCTGCGGGGCAGCAGGCGCACATGCAGCTCAACCATGTCGACGGGGGCGGCGGCACGTACGGCCCTTACGTCCTCCCCGGCAAGACCGGTGACCTCAAGGTGGGTCACCAGGACCTGGAGAAGATCGGCAGCGCCGCCCACCGTCTCTACAACCAGCTCTGGGACAAGGCCCGCGTGGCCACCCCCAGCAGCGACTCCGCGGCCGGCGACCTCTCCCAGCAGGGCTTCGCCCTGGGCGCCGGACTCCAGCATGTCTCGACCCGCTGGGAGGAGCAGCTGAAGTCGCTGATGGACGCCTGCGCCCAGATTTCCAACCACATGCAGACCACCAAGGCCGTGCACGCGAACGACGAGCACTACATCCAGCGGCAGATGAGCAGCATCGACGCGCTGGACGCCGGGTTCGACGAGCGGGTCGGGGCGCCGGGCAAGAAGAACTCCATCTACGGGGAGAAGGACGAGAAGAAGGAGTAGCGGCGCCGGGAGGACGCGACGAGACCTCTCTCCGCACCGGCTGCCACCGCTATTCCAGAGGATGACGACACCCGCATGGATTTCAACGCGCTGTTCCACGCCAACTTCAAGCTGCTCGACGACGCCGTCGCCGACTGGTCGACGCTCGTCAAGCACCTGGCCGACCTGAAGAAGGACGCCGAGGACGACCTGCACAAGGCTGCCCTCACGGCCGACTGGGTCGGCGTGAACGCACAGGTCTCCAGGGAGTTCATCGGCAGGACCGCCGGTGAGTTCGGCGACGCCCACACGCAGGCCACCACCATCCACAACATCCTGCGGGACACCAGGGACGAGCTGAAGACGTACCACGAGCAGCTGACGGGCGCCGTCTCCCGCGCACACGACAAGCATCTGACCGTGGCCGACACGGGAAACGGCACGTTCACGGTCACGGGCGACACCCGGCCCGACTGGAACTCCGATCCCAGCGGCAACACGAGCGCGACGAACCAGAAGGACGCCGACGCCTTCCGCGACGAGATCCAGGGCATCCTCAGCAAGGCCACCGAGAGCGACAACACCGCCAAGGACGTCCTCACCGCGATCGTCGACCAGAGCGCGATGGGCTTCTCCGACGCGAACTACAAGGACCGGGACACCGCGGCGGATGCCGTCAAGGAAGCCGACGAGCTGGCGAAGCTCGCCAAGAAGGATCCGGACGACCTGTCCGTGGAGGACTTCGACCGGATCGACGCGGGGCTGAAGAAGTACGCGAACGACCCGCTGTTCGCCGAGCGCTTCACCACCGGCCTCGGCCCGCAGAAGACCCTGGAGTTCTGGACCGGGATCAGCGATCCCAACAGGGGCAACTACGAGCTGGGACACAAGCGCCTCGACCAGTTCGACGACCTTCAGCGCAACCTGGGCCTCACGCTCGCCCATGCCACGCAGAGCGACTCCGCGGGCATGACCGAGTGGAAGCGCAACATGATCGACATCGGGGACAAGCCGCTCTACGGCGACCGGGGCGGCCCCATGGGCTTCCAGGTCATGAGCAACCTCATGCGGACCGGTGACTACGACGACCGGTTCCTCAAGGACTACGGAACCGCACTGATGGTCACCGAGCGGAAGATGACCGGCACCGGCGGCCACCGGAACCCGATATGGCAGCACATGGGCGGCAGTGCCTGGTTGAACCGGATCGGCGACGACAGCGGCAACGACCCGCTCACCGGCTACCTCAAGGGCCTGTCCAACAGCCCCGACGCGGCCACCGACTTCCTCAACCAGCAGTACGTCTCCAAGGACGACCCGGACAACCCCTTCGAGCGGGACACCGACGGCAACGGCAAGAAGGGCAAGGTGTCGCTGTCGAACTTCCAGTACCTGTTCGAGGAGCGGGACTGGCCCGAGGAGACGAACCTCCACGGGGACGGGATCGTCACGGGCCAGAACAACCTGGCGCTGGCCCTGGAAGCCGCCACGACGGGACACCCGGCCGGCGAGATGCCCACGGCGGACACCCCTCCGCACAACGCGGGGCAGGCGAAGCTCGTGGAGGACATCTTCCACTCGGTGTCGGAGGACCCCAAGCGGCTGACCGGCCGCGGCTACATGTCGGACAGCATGGGCCAGATCGCCGCCGAGTACATGCCGGACATCCATCGGGAACTCCACGCGGGTGACGCCAGCGAGAAGACGTTGTTTCCCGTGGCAGGCACGGTGGCCACGCTCAACGAACGGGACATCACCCGTTTCCTGTACACGGTCGGCCAGAATCCCGAAGGCTACGCCGCGGTCAACCTCGGTCAGCACAGCTACACGGCGCAGCTGATGCAGCACCACTTCGAGCATCCGGGGCAGTACGTGAAGGACCCGGCCTTCTCCCAGGCCGACAACCTGAAACAGGGGACCGAACAGATCGCCCGTAAAGCGGGTGAGATCGAGGGCATCATCGGTGCCGGCCGCGCGTACCAGGCCGAACTGGAGGGTGGCGCGAAGGACGCCGACTACAACGCCGCGATCGAGAGGGCCGGGAGCTGGGGCGGCACGGCCGTCGGCATCGGCATCGGCATGGCGACGGAGCCGATGACCGGTCCCGGCGGTGCCATCATCGGTGACGTGGCCGGCACGGCGGCCGATGAGATCATCGGCAAGATCACCGAAGGAGCCATGCAGGACAGCTCCGGCGAGATCATCTACCGCAACGGGGAAAGCTTCGAGGAGACGTCCGACTCCACCTACAAGCTGGTGGAACTCGCCGCCCAGAAGGCAGGAGAGAATTCCGGCCACCGCTACCCGTTGATCGAGGCTTCGGTGGCCACGGCCGCGGAGGACGGATTCGACACCGCCGGGACCAAGGTGCACAAGTACCTCGACGGCGAGGGCATCCCCAGGCAACTCGACACGGAAGACTGAGACGTTGGCATCGACTCGTACGAAATCCCTGCTCGCCGGGGGAGCGGCGCTGCTGCTCTGCATCGTCCTGGGTGCCCTGTACGCGCTG
Organism: Streptomyces sp. NPDC028722; assembly: GCF_040637655.1. NCBI lineage: Bacteria > Bacillati > Actinomycetota > Actinomycetes > Kitasatosporales > Streptomycetaceae > Streptomyces > Streptomyces sp. NPDC028722. The sequence goes on along the minus strand of NZ_JBEZWU010000013.1, from coordinate 183,331 downwards.
GGGCTGCCGCCCTTCGAGGACAAGGTGGGCGAGATCAAGGCATCCGAGGTGTGCGGGACGCTGGGCCGCTCGTCCAGCAGCGCCGCCGCACTGAAGCGCGTCCTGCCGGACAAGTCCTCCTACACGTTCGACGGCGCCGTGACCGACCCGCGTCTCGACGACATGGACTCCAGCTACTACGCGTCCTGCTTCGTCGACGGCGACGGGAAGCAACTCGTCGCCGTCACCGCCGAGATGGCGCAGTACGACAAGGCCGAGGAGTGGGTGAAGGACGTGGTCGAGAACAATGGGCCGGCCGGCACGGTGAAACCGTTCGGCGCCGGCGACAAGGCGGTCGCGTCGGACAAGGTCGCCGCCATTTACCTTCCCTGTGTCGCCCGCGGTGCCGGCCGGCATCTGAGCGTGGTCGTAGACCTCAAACAGCCCGGTACCGCCGACGGCGGTCAACTGCGGGAGGGACTGATCACCCTCGCCAGGGATGCCGCGCTGGCCGCGCACAAGAAGGCGAAGTGCGACGCGCCGCCCAAGCTGACGCACTGAGCTGGGGCGACGGACGGTTCGGGCACGAGCAGGCGGTGCAGATCCAGAGTCTGCCACCGCTCGTCGGAGTCAGCGGAGACAAGAGGGTGAGATGCCGGGCCGTCCGGGCGGTCCGATGAGTGACCGCAGGGCGGTTCCGGCCGTCATGTCCCTCCTCGCCTTGTGTTCCACGCGTGGCAAGCCCTCGATGACGGGCATAGCCGGGACTCTCCCGGGCGGGGTTGCTAGCTTGGCCCCACACTGGTGTGTCCACGGGAAGGGGTCCTTGTGGCGTGGGACGAGTGGGAGCAGGCCAAGGCGCAGGCCGGCGCCGGGAGATCGAGCCAGATGCGGCTCAACCAGCTGGCGGCGGACGGCGGGGGCGGCTCCGGAGACCTGGTCGTGTATCAGGACGACCTGGGCCGCGTCGGGCACGAGGCCAAAATCCTGTTCGACGACGTGAAGAGCCAGGCCGACATCGCCGGCGCCGGGTCCGGCAACGGCTCGGTCGGCTCGACCATGCAGGCCGCCGCAGCCCTGAAGTCGCACGGCTTCCAGACGGGCAGCGCCCTGGAAACCACCGTGGAGGTGTGGACCACGCAGGTCAAATCGGTGCTACAGGCATGCGCACACATCTCGAATCATCTGGGCTTCACCCAGAAACTGCATGCGGAGGACGACGCCGAGATCGGTGCCACGCTCCGTGGCCGTGACGGCTCGGCCGTGTCCGTTTCCCAGCTCAACGAGTACTTCGAGTAGGTGACCTCTGGTGGCTCTCACCACCACCGACCTCATCGAGGTCGACCTCAGCACACTCGCCACTGCGGTCTCGGACTGGAAAAAGGCCGTGGACGGTCTGAAGAAGTCGGGCGAGCACGCTCGCACAGGGATGCAGGCAAAGTCCGACTCGGCACGGTGGGCCGGGGTCAATGCGACGGTGACACGGGGCTTCGTTTCGAAGACGGCCAAGGAGATCTCTGACCTGCACGCCGAGGCCGACAGCATCTACCAGGTCCTCGACGACGGGCACACCGAGCTCGTCGCGTTACAGAAGCAGCTGAAGACGGCAGTCCAGAGTGACGCCGCGAACCTGGGGGTGCGTGTCGAGGATCTGGGTGACGGCAAGGTCCGCTGCTTCTTCCCTCACGTCCGCGGTGACAGTGACGAGCGCACTCCGGAACAGCTGGACGAGAGGCAGGCGTTGGAGGGCCGTATCAACGGGATACTCGCCCATGCCGCCGAGATCGACGCCTCGGTCGCTCGCGCGCTGGCCAAGAGCCATGGCGGTGATCCCTACAACGCGGGCCACAGCACGTACGAGTCCCTCAACGACGCAGAGGTCGAGCGCGCCGTGGAACTGGCACGCAAGGGCGACAAGATGTCCGACGCGGAACTGCGTGAGTTGAACCAGCTGCTGCGCTTCAACTCGTCGGAGACGGACGGCGAGTTCGCCACCGAGTTCTACCAGGGGCTCGGCGGGCCGGAGAAGACACTTCGGTTCTATGCCGAGATGTCGATCGACGGCACCGACGCGGACGCGACCGGGACTCGCCTCGACGAGGTGCGGGAGCTACAGAAGGTCATGGGCTACACACTCGCCAACGCGACGGACCCGGACCACGGGCACCATCTGCCGGACAGCTGGGGTGCGGAGTTCCGGCGCCTCGGCACCCAGCAGGTCGGCTGGGAGCAAGGGCAGTGGAACAAGCCGTACGGCTACCAGGTGCTGGGGGGCCTGCTGCGCTACGGCAACTACGACCCACGGTTCCTCACCCCCATCGCGGAGCACATCACCCAGCTGCACGAGAAGGACCCGTACTTCTTCCTGTCGAACAAGCCGGCAGGGAGCCCGGACACGTACGGCTTCAATCCCGCGGGCGGACTGGGCACCGGTAACGACCCGTTGAACAGTGTCCTGGAAGCGCTCGGTCACAGTCCCGAGGCCTCGCAGAAGTTCTTCACCGGAACGCCGACGGCGTACAACGAGGACGGCACCGTGAAGGAGGGGGGTGAGCCGGGCTTCAGCTCCTACCTGGACCTGTTCACCGACAAGGACTTCGAGTGGACGGTCGACACGAACGCCGCGAACGTCCTCGCGGACGAGGACAAGACCAAGGAGGCACTGAACTTCGGCCCGGAAACACTCGGCCACGCCCTTGAGTCGGCGACCACGGGCCGGCCGTACGACAGCGACGACGCCGCCGACGCCATCAAGCACAACGCGGCGCAGGCCCACCTGGTCAGCGACATCGTGAACAAGTTCGGCGAGCATCCCGAGCTGATCAGGCACAACGAGAACGGGGACCTCGAGGACGAAGAGACGGGTCCGTTGTACGCCCTCCGGGGAAGCCTCGGTGACATCACCGCCGAGTACATGGGCGACTTCCAGCGGGCCATGTACAGGGAGGGCGCAGACAGCGACCTCTTCACTACCTTCGGTACCACAGCGGACCTGGATTCCGGTTACGCACAGCGCTTCCTCGGGGAAGTGGGACAGGATCCACACGCCTACGCGGCAATCACCAGTGCGCAACAGGCGTACACCACTCAGGTCGTGGACCACGTCATCAACGGGGACAGTCATTCGCAAGCTTCGCTCGACGGCCGGGTAGGCAACGCGGTCGCGCCGGGGGCGGCCATCGCGGGCATTATGAGCGACGCGCGAGCTCACGCCATCTACGAGTACCACAGCGCGAGTGATACAGAGTTCAACGAGGCAGCGGCTGACAAGCAGAAATGGGTGAACCGCATCCTCGGTATGGGTCTCGAAAAGGTGGGCGAGCGGATTCCCATCGCTGGTGCACCTCTGGAATGGGCCTCCGAAGACATTCAGGAGTCCGTCATGAAGAGCATCGAGCAGGACACAACGACCGAGGCTCAGCTGAAGGCGGGGAACGAGTACTCACGAGGGCGCGATGCGGCCATCGACTCCGCCCGGGCCGCCGTCGATCACGCCCTGATCAACAACCAGAAGATCAATCCTGACACGGCCGACGACCTGCGCTCGGCCGCTCGTGTTTCCGCAGGGGTCAGCCATTCCGCCGGCGCTCAATGGAACTCGGAGAGTGACGGGAATTGAGAAAGAGGACCTTGGCCTCCCTGCTGGCCGTCGTTGCCCTGAGTGCTTCGGCGGGATGCTCATCGGATGACCAGAAGCGCGATTTCGCGATTCCCAAAGAATTGTGCGGTGTCGCCGTTCAGGCTGGGCCACTCACTCGCCTCCTGCCCGCCTCGGGCAAGAGGCTGGATGTCGAGAAAGTGGCTCCCTCAGCCGAGTCCCACGCAACATGCGATGTGACGGTTGACGGGAATGTGGTGCTCACCGTTGAGGAAGAGCACATCAAATCCGGCCGCTCGGCTTGGATCATCGCTTCGTACGATCACGGCATTGGTCATGTGAAATCCAGTGACGGCGGATCCATCGCGTACGTGGGCAGGGCGGCAGTCTCGGTCGTTCCGTGTACCGGAAAGGGCATTCGGAAAGAAGCCGTCAGCACGTACATCAGGCTACTGAAGCCAGGGCGACAGGACGATTCGTCCATGCGGCAGTTGATTCGGGCATACACAGAATCGTTGAAGAAGCTTCAGCCCTGCGGAACAGGGTCCTGAGGGCCGGGGAACGTCCGCGATGGGTCTCCCCACACACTCGGGCGCGGCGCGCGGCCACCGCGCACCGCGCCCGAGTGGAAGGGCTTCTGCCGTCGACGGAGAGCGAGCGGCGGCTGCCCTCAGGGCCGACGCGCGGTTGATGAAGCCTGGGCCTGAAGCTACGAGGTCATCCCCGGCGCAGAAGTCGCCGGCGTCTCCTGCGGGCGTCGCGGAGGGCCACCGCTCCGCCGCTCAGGCCCGCCACCAGGACCGCCACGCCGACGGCCACGTACGTGGCGATGCGGGCGGTGCGTTCCTGGGGGGTTTCGCCGAGGGTGAGGCGGGCGGGGGTCGGGGCCTCCGCATGGGTGAGGCCCGCGTCGGAGTGAGGGGTCTCGATCGGGTGATCGTCCTCCGTCAGCGCGCGGACGGGGTCCACCACGCCCCAGCCGACCAGCCGGTCGTGGCCGGTGATGGAGCGTTCCGCCGTCTGCTCGATCTGGGCCACGACCTCCCGGGCCGTCCACGTGCGGTGCTTCGCCTTGATCAGCGCGGCGACGCCGGCGACGTACGGGGCGGAGAAGCTGGTGCCGTTGTCGGTGCAGTGGCCGCCCTTGGGGACGGTGGAGATCATGTCGACGCCCGGTGCGGCGACTCCGACGAAGTCGCCGGACTGGGAGAAGGCCGCGCGTTCGTTGTTGCGGTCGGAGGCGGCGACGGCGAGGACGCCGTCGTAGGACGCGGGGTACGTCTTCTTCGAGTCGCCGCCGAGGCCGCCGTTGCCGGCGGAGGCGACCACGACGATCCCGGCCGCCAGTGCCTCGTTCACCGCCCGGTGCAGGTCCTCGTCGGGAACGGCGGCGTCGGCCGTGTCCTGGGAGATGTTGATGACGTCGGCCTTCTCCTTGATCGCGTGCCGGATGGCCGTGGCGAGGGTGGCGGCCGTGCCGTCGCCTTCCGCGTCGTTCTGCTTGATCGGGATGATCGTGGCCTCGGGGGCGAGGCCGACGAAGCCCGTGCCCTTCATGGGGCGGGCCGCGATGATGCCCGCGACGCGCGTGCCGTGGCCGACCGTGTCGGTCGTGCCCTTGGCGTTCCCGCGGTCGATGGGCTGGCCCTTCTTGTCCTTCGGGGGCAGGAGGTTGGCGCCCAGGGAGGCGTCGACGGCGTGGGTGAGCTGCGGGTTGGCCGTGTCGACGCCCGTGTCGATGACGGCGACCCTGGTGTTCTCGCCCTTGGACCGGCTCCACAGCTCGTCGAGGTTGACGCGCTGGAGCGCCCAGGGCGTGCCCGTGTACGTGTGGTTGGTCCTGGAGAACGTGCACTGGCCGAAGTCGGGGTCCGCCGCCGCGGCCGGTGCCGTCAGCAGGGTGACGGCCAGTGCCGCGGTCGTCGCGAGGGCCGTACGGGTCGGGGGCGTCCGCGTCATCGTCGTACCCCTCAGGAGCCCTGCGGCTGGCGGGCCGCCGCGGTCGACAGGCGGGGGCCGGTCGGCAGGAACTCCGACCAGGCCGCGGGGATCGGGGCGGGGTTCACGTCGGCGTAGCCGAGGCGGGTCTGCGCCAGCTTCGCCTCCCCCTGGAGCTGCTTGCGCAGCTTGGCCGACATGCCGATGCCCTTGTCGTCGCCTGCGCTGTCGTCGTTGGACTGGAGGGCGTAGCGCAGACCGGTGTCGGTGACCAGGAACACGCCGCCGACCGTCGTCTTCGTCCCCTGGAACTGGCGGTAGAGCTGGCCGGAACCGGCGGTGACGTACGCGCTGGAGGAGCCGGTGGGCAGGACGGCCGGGAAGTCGGTGCCGGCCCAGGTGCTGAGGGTCGTGGCGCCGCTGTGGGGGTCGACGTGGCCGAGGACGTTGCAGACGGTGTTGCGGCTGCCGTCGGCGGTGGAGGGGTCGTTGACCGCGCTGGGCTTCTCGGTGGGCCACGTGTAGCGGGCGGCGAACGGTTCGCCCCGGGTGATGGCGCCCGCGCTGACCTCCAGGGGGTGTCCGGCCTGGCCGAGCCGTACGAGGTCCTTGCTGACCAGCAGGAGCTGGCTGACGAAGTAGGAGACGGGGGCGACCCGGCCGGGGAGGACGACGAAGTACTGCTCCTGGCCGTTGACCGGAGCCCGGAGCACCATGCCGACGCGGTTGGCGTGCTCGTCCAGCTGGCCGGGGGCCTTGGCCGGGGAGCCGGGGACGCCGTCGATCGACGGGAAGCGGATCGGGTCGCCCTCGTGCAGCGTGGCGATCCACTCCTTGGTCACCCGCTGCGGTGTGCGGTCGGTGCCCACGAGGGTCTGGACGAGCAGGCTGTCGCCGGCGTCCACCGGGTAGGCCCGGCCGTGCGCGTCGATCACGTACTGCTTCTTGTCCGGGGTGGTGACGTAGAGGAGTTCGCCGCCGCGCAGCTTCTCCCGGGGGTCGGCGAGCTTGTCCTGGTCGCGCGGGGCGAGGACGAACGCGGCCCGCTGGAGGGAGTTGCCGGTGCCGCTCGGGCGTTCGCAGACGGCCCACTGCTTGGCCGCGCCGGCCTCCGTGCTGGAGGGCAGCCGGTCGGGGGCGTAGGGGATGCCGATGGTGACGCCGTGCGGAACCTTGCCGTTGTCGAGGATCGACTCGTCGACGGTGACGACGTCGACATTGTTCTGGGTGTCGAGGACGAGCCTGGCGGAAGCCATGTTGAGCACCGGGTGGAGCTGGGTCTTGCCCTTGGTCTTCAGCACCACGTACCGGGTGGTGGACTTGCTGGCGATGATCACCTTCTGGCCCGGGTCGTTCCAGCCCTGCGGGGCGGTCGGCTTGAACATGCCCCAGGCGCCGAAGGCCGCGAGGACGACGACACCGACGATCGCGCCGGGCAGGACGGCGCGCAGCGGCCGGGGCGCGCCCTCGTCCGAGGCATCCGGTGACGACTGCACGAACGACGCGAGCATGCGGCGCTTCGCGAAGGTGTAGGCGTTGAGTTGGTCCCGCCGAGATGCCATCTGTGCCCGTTTCTCCCCGTGTCTCACCCGGAGCGTGCCCGGGGACCACGTTCCCCCGCCCTCCGTTGTCGGACCCGGCCCCTACTATGCCTGGTACGGAGCGGGCCCCGTGGAGCGGGTAGGGTACCCGGGCCCTCAAGGGCCTTGTTCAGTGGCCTGGTTCCAGCGAGTTGTGAGCAAAACGGGGGGATGGAGTGATGGCTTCCGGAGCGCGGACGCGAACACGCGGCCGGTCGGCGGCACGGGGCCGCGCGGCCGGGTCCGGGACGCCGGCGCGCGAGACGCCCGACCGGAGCGGCGCGGAGCGGCAGCAGGTCACGCCCGGCCTCAGGCAGCGGCCGGGCCGGGCCGGCTCGTTCCGTTTGCAACGGCTCCTGCTGGTGGAGCTGGCGGCGGCCGTGCTGCTCGTCGGCTGGGCCGTCGGGATGGCGGCCCTGGTGCCGGCCGCGGTGATCGCCGTGGCACTGCTCCTGCTGGCGTTCGTACGGCGGCGCGGCCGGTCCCTGCCGGAGTGGCTGGCCACGGCACGGGAGCTGCGGGCGCGGCAGAAGCGTGCCGCGCACACCCCGATACCGCCGGGTACGGAGCCCGGGCTGGTCCCGGCGGTGGAGTGCGAGCCGGCCCTGCGCACCTACTCCTACGGCGCTCGTGACCGGCGGCCGGCCGGCCTCGTCGGGGACGGGACGTTCGTCACGGCCGTGCTCCAGGTGGAGGCCGACGCGACCGCGCTGCGGGCCGAGCGGAGCCGGCAGCCGCTGCCCCTGGGGCTGGTGCGGGACGCGCTGGAGGTGGACGGGATCCGCCTGGAGTCGGCGCAGATCGTGCTGCACACCCAGCCGGCGCCCGCCCTGCACCTGCCCCAGCAGTCCGTGGCCGTCGCCAACTACCTGCCGCTCCAGGAGCAGACCGGCGCCCCGGCCGTCCGCATCACCTGGATCGCGCTGAAGCTCGACCCCGAGCTGTGCGCGGAGGCCGTGGCCGCGCGCGGGGGCGGACTGACGGGGGCGCAGAAGTGCGTCGTACGGACCGCGGACCATCTGGCGAGCCGGCTGACCGGCGCCGGATTCCGGGCGCGCGTGCTGGACGAGGAGGAGCTGGTCGCCGCCCTCGCCACCTCCGCCTGCGCCAACCCCCTGGTGACCGCCGAGGCGGGGCGCGGCGAGACCCGGGAGCGGCGCACGGAGGAGTCCGGGCGCAGCTGGCGCTGCGACAACCGGCGGCACACCACGTACTGGGTCCGGCGCTGGCCCCAACTGGGCGGCGGCCGGGGCGAGTCGCTCCCGCAGTTCGTCGCCCGGGTCACCGCGATACCGGCCCTGGCGACCACCTTCAGTCTCACCCTCGCGCGCGGGGAGCGGCAGGAGGTGTCGCTGTGCGGGCATCTGCGGGTGACCGGGCGCAGCGACGACGAACTCGTCGCGGCCCGCCGCGCCCTGGAGGACGCGGCCCGGCAGGCCGGGGCCGGCCTGACCCGCCTCGACCGCGAGCAACTGCCCGGCATGCTGGCCACTCTGCCCCTCGGAGGTGTGCGGTGACGACGATTCCGACGGCCCCCATGACGCCGGGTACCCCCGCGCGGGGGGCACGCGAGCCGTCCGGGCCACGGCGGACCGTCGAAAGGCTGCGGCACGGGCTCGGTCTGATCGGCCCCCGGCACGGCCGGCACGGGCTGCCCGCGCAGCAACTGGACGCGCTCGCCCTGCCCATCGGGGACGACGGAGTGGTGGCCGGTGTCGACGCCGAGGGCCAGCCGGCCGTCCTCGGCATCAACCGGCCCACCCCGTACGACGTCGTCCTGATCGGCGGCCTGTGGACCGCGCAGGTCCTGGCGCTGCGGTCGGCCGCCACCGGTGCCCGGGTCGCCGTGGAGACCGGCCGGCCGCAGGCCTGGATGCAGATGGTGCACGCCATGGGCGGCGGACAGAACGGCCTGTCCGTGTACGACGTCGGGCGGGTGCCGCCGCAGGGCGCCTCCGCCGGTACACCCGTACTGGTGGTCCGGGACTGCGGTATGCGGCCCCCGCGCGGCCGGGTGGTGTCCGGGCCCTGGCAGTCGGTGCTGACGCTGCTGCCCTACCTCAGCCCCGTCGCGCCCCGGCTGCTCCGGCAGGCCCGGCTCGCCGGCATCCAGCGGGTCTCCCCGGACGAGGCGGCCGAACTGGGGCGCACGATGGGCCTGTCGCGCACCGAGATCGAGTCGCTGCCCGCGCTGCCCGACGGCGTCACCCTGTGGTGCACCGACCGCGACCGGCAGTACGTGCTGACGCAACCCACCGACGCCGAGATCGGATTGTTGGGCACACCTCGACGGATGGACTGAACACCCCTTTCTGTCCCTTTTGTTCGCGGTCTAGACGGGTCCGCGGGGGGCGCGCGGGCCGTCTGCGGGCGTGCGTGACCTGGTGGTCGGGTGCCGAGGGGCGGGCAGGCCTGCCGGGGGGCCGCTCCTGGTGATTAGGCTGGGAGCGGGCGCGATGGCAGGACCCGTGGACCGGGCGTCGGTGTCCCGGGGGGAGGGCCGGTGCACCGGACCGCCCCGAACGACAACGGACGACTCGGTACGACACGACATGGTCGCCCCGGCACGGCATGAGGGTGCTCGACCACACCAGGAGGAACTGTGAGCAGCGATCGGGACGGGACGCGCGGGGGCTGGGACACACCCGGCGATGACCAGCCCGACGCGGAGGCCGTCGAGACCACCGGCGAGTTCACCATCGACTACGCTCCCCCCGCCTGGTACACCCAGAACGCGTCCGGTACGGGGGCGGGCGCGGGCGGCGTGAGCGGTTTCCCCGGAGCCGACGACCCCCGGACCGCGGGTGGGCCGGGCTCTTCGGCGGCCCCCGGACTGCCGTTCCCCACGGGCACGCCGGTGACGGGTCCGACACCCCCTCCCCCGCCCGCCCGGCCGACGGGCACCCCGCCCCAGGGCACGCCGTACGCGCCGCCGCAGGGCGTCCCGGCGCAGGGGGCTCCGTACGCTCCGCCGCAGGGGGCTCCCTTCACGCCGTCGCATGGCGTTCCGGCGCAGGGCATCCCGGCGCAGGGCACTCCGTACGCTCCGCCGGCTCCGCCCGCGCCGGTGGGCGGTCCGCCGTTCGCCCCGGTCGCGCAGCCCGCGCAGCCCGCGCCGCCGGTCGGCAGCCCCGTCCCGATGCCGCGGCTGCCCGAGGGCTTCGAGCCGCAGGCCGCCCGGCAGGAGGCGCCGGGCGCCTCCCCCGTGGTCGAGCCGGAGACGGACAACGGTGACCTGGAGAGCGGGGCGACCATGCGGTTCTCCGCCGTCGCCCTGAAACGCCAGATGACCGAGATCGCCGAGCGCACGGCAGCGACCGGGGAACCGGGGGAACCGGGTGACTTGGACGGCGAGGCATCCGCGGAGAGCCCGGTTTCCGCCGGAGCCGGCGACGGAGACGCTGGTGACGCGGGCGCCGAGGCCGGTGGGGGCGGGGGCGCGCCGGGAGGTGTCGCCGAGGAGTCGTCCGGCGACGGCGCCGGCGCGCGGGAGGACGCGGTGGTGGACGCCGCCGTCTCCGCCCCGGACGCTTCGTCCCCCTCGGTGAACGAGGCGCGACGCGAGGACGATCAGGACGGTGCCGAGGGCACGGGGACGTCCGAGGCGCCGGAGGCGGCCGCCTCGGGCAACGGCTCGGTGGACAGCACCGCCGCGGGGCAGGGCACGGCCGCGGCTGCGGCCGTGCAGCCCGGCGAGCAGGAGGGCACCGCCGGTGCCGCCCGGCCCGAGACACCCGAGGACTCCGCCGACGCCGCGCAGTCCCGCGCACCGGAGGACAGCGGCTCCGGCGCCGGTGAGTCGGCTTACGGTGGCTCGGATGACGCCGCCCAGCAGACCGGTACGCCGCACACGGACGCACCGCGCTCGGAAGCGCCGCACGCGGACGCTTCGCACACGGACGCTTCGCCCGCGGAGCGACCGCAGGGTGACGCACCGCAGCCTGACGCGCCGCAGACCGACGCGGCCCAGCCCGACGTCCAGTTGGGCGGCGCCGCGCAGCCCGACGGCCACGGCGCCCAACAGGCCGGTGGGTACGGCTTCCCGCAGCCCAGCGGCCATAACCCCCAGCAGGCTGGCGGGTACGGCTTCCCGCAACCCGGCCCGGCCGGGACCGGCACCCAGCAGCCCGGCGCCCAGCAGCCCAGCGACCACAACCCCCAACAGCCCGGTTCCTACGGCTTCCCGCACCCCGGCCCGGACGGGGGCGATGCCCCGCAGCCCGGCGTCCAGCAGGTCGGTGCTTTCCAGCCCGGTGCGGGCGTTCCGCAGCCGGGCGTGCCTCAGCCCGGAGCCGGCGCCCCGTACCCCGCCGCGCCCCCCGCTCCTCCGGCCACTCAAGGGGCGCAGCCCGGTTGGGCCCCGCAGCCCGCGCCGTCCGCGCCGCAGCACGGGCTGCCGCCGTTGCCGCCCTCGTACCAGCCCGCCGCCCCCGCTGCCGCGACCCAGTGGCCCGCGCAGCCCGCGCCGCAGCAGGCTCCCCCGCAGCAGCCCGGCCCGATGCCCGGCCAGCAGCCGCAGCCGCAGCCACCGGCCGCTCAGGGCCCCGTCGGCGTGCCCGGCCAGCAGCCGCCGTTCCAGCCGCAGGCGCCGCAGCCCTCGCCCGCCGCATGGAACCAGCAGCACCAGGCCGGCCGGCCCGGCACGCCCGCCGCACCGGCGCCGTCCCCGCAGTCGGCGCCCAACGGCCCAACGCCACCGAGCGGTTACGGCTTCCCGCAGACCGGCGCGCCCAACCCACCGGCCCAGCCCGGCGGTTACGGCTTCCCCCAGCCCCCGGCGCCCCAGCCGAACCCCAACGGGCCCACGCCGCCGAGCGGTTACGGCTTCCCTCCGGGAGCCGCCGCCCCGCAGCCGCAACCCCAGCCCCAGCCCCAGCCCGGCGGATACGGTTTCCCCCAGCCCCCGCAGAACCCGGGCTTCGCCCCCGGCTCCGCCCCGGCGTCCGACGCGCCGCAGGCCCCCCAGCCCCCGGTCGACCCTCGTTCCGGTGCCGCGTGGCCGCAGGCCGTCCAGCATGACCAGCGGCAGCCGACCAACCCCGGTGCCGCGCCGCTCGGTTACACCGCTGCCGTGGAGCTGTCCGCGGACCGGCTGCTCAACAACAAGCGGCAGAAGGCGAAGAGCGGCCGGCCCACGGCGGCCACCTCACGGTTCAAGCTGGGCGGGAAGAAGGAGGAGGCCGAGCGGCAGCGGAAGCTGGAGCTGATCCGTACGCCGGTGCTGTCGTGCTACCGGATCGCCGTCATCAGCCTCAAGGGCGGCGTCGGCAAGACGACCACGACGACCGCGCTCGGTTCGACCATGGCCACCGAACGGCAGGACAAGATACTCGCCATCGACGCGAACCCGGACGCCGGCACGCTCGGGCGGCGGGTGCGGCGCGAGACGGGGGCGACCATCCGTGACCTCGTCCAGGCGATCCCGTATCTGAACTCGTACATGGACATCCGGCGGTTCACCTCGCAGGCGCCCTCCGGCCTGGAGATCATCGCCAACGACGTGGACCCCGCCGTCTCGACCACGTTCAACGACGAGGACTACCGGCGGGCGATAGACGTGCTCGGGCGGCAGTACCCGGTCATCCTGACCGACTCGGGTACGGGCCTGCTGTACAGCGCCATGCGCGGGGTGCTCGACCTCGCCGACCAGCTGATCATCGTCTCGACGCCGTCCGTGGACGGGGCGAGCAGCGCGAGTACGACGCTGGACTGGCTCTCCGCGCACGGGTACGCCGACCTGGTCTCCCGTTCCCTCACCGTGATCTCCGGGGTCCGCGAGACCGGCAAGATGATCAAGGTCGAGGACATCGTGGCGCACTTCGAGACGCGGACCCGCGCCGTCGTGGTCGTGCCCTTCGACGAGCACCTGGCCGCCGGCGCAGAGGTCGACCTCGACATGATGCGCCCACGGACACGCGAGGCGTACTTCAACCTCGCCGCACTGGTCGCCGAGGACTTCACCCGCCACCAGCAGGCGCACGGACTGTGGACGAGTGACGGCAACCCGCCGCCGGTGGCCGCTCCGCCCATGCCGGGCCACGCCCAGGGCCAGCCGTACGCCTCCGGTCAGCCGTACCCGCAAGGGCAGGGACAGCCGTACCCGCAGGGGCAGCCGCCGTATCCGCAGGGCCCCGGACAGCCGTACGCCCCGCCGCAGCAGCCGTACCCGGCGCAGCCCGGGTATCCGCAGCCCGGACACCCCCAGCCGCAGCCGGGCCAGCAGCCCCCGCAGGCTCCCCCGGCCCCGCCTCAGCAGTAGGCGCGCGCGAAAAGACACAAAGGCGGCCGGTGCTCCACCGCACCGGCCGCCCTCCGTTTCCTACCGCGCTGCGCGCTACCTCCGTACGGCGGTCACTCCTGCGCCGCCACGATCTGCCGGCACCGCTCCACGTCCGCCGCCATCTGCTCCAGCAGGGCCTCCAGCGACTCGAACTTCGCCTGGCCGCGCACGTACGCGAGGAAGTCGACGGCGACGTGCAGGCCGTACAGGTCGAGGCCGACGCGGTCGATGGCGTACGCCTCCACCGTGCGCTCGGTGCCGTCGAACTGCGGGTTCGTGCCGACGGAGATCGCGGCCGGCATGACCTCGCCCTGGGCGTGCAGATAGCCGGCGTACACGCCGTCGGCGGGGATGGCGGTGTGCGGCAGGGTCTCGACGTTGGCCGTCGGGAAGCCCAGTTCACGGCCGCGCTGGGCGCCGCGGACGACGATGCCCTCGACGCGGTGCGGGCGGCCCAGGATCTCGCGGGCGCCCGTGAGATCGCCCTCGGCGACCAGACGGCGCGTCAGAGTCGAGGAGAACGGCTCGCCGCCGCCCGCCTCACCGGTGACGTACAGGTCGACGACGTCGACCTCGAAGTCGTAGACCTTGCCCTGCCCGGTGAGGAACTCGACGTTGCCGGCGGCCTTGTGGCCGAAACGGAAGTTGGGGCCCTCCACGACCGCCTTGGCATGCAGCTTGTCCACCAGGACCTTCACCACGAAGTCGGCGGGCGACAGCTTGGAGAACTCGGTGGTGAACGGGAGGATGAGGACCGCCTCGACGCCCAGCTCGGCCATCAGTTCGGCGCGGCGGTGGTGCGGGGCGAGCAGCGGCGGGTGGCTGCCGGGGCGGACGACCTCGCTGGGGTGCGGGTCGAAGGTGACCACGACGGCGGGCACGCCCAGTTCACGGGCACGGTCGACGGTGTGCTTGATGATCAGCTGGTGGCCGCGGTGGACGCCGTCGTAGGAACCGATGGTGACGACGCTGCGCCCCCAGTCCTGGGGGATGTCCTCCAAGCCACGCCAGCGCTGCACTGTGACCGCTCCTCGAACCCGTGTCCGTGTCTGTCCTGACCTCGTTGTGCAGGTCTAAGGGTGCCATGCCGGGTGCTCGCTGCCCGCATCGGCATGGAGGCTGTGACGGGGCGCACGTTCCCGCCGCCGCTCAGGCCGGTACGCGTACGCCCGCCAGGTTCTCGATCACGCGGCGGGTGCCGGGGCCAGGCACGGCGGCCCAGTCGTCGGGGGCGTCGGTCAGCCAGCGGGCCAGGCGCGCGGCGAAGCCGGGCACGTGCCGGCCGAGGTCGGTCAGGCCGCGGTCGAACCGGGCGGCTCCCTCGGGCGTGCGGGCGAGGAGCAGGCCGGTGCGGTGGACGAGCCCGCGGACCTCCTCCTCCGGTCTGTCCTCCTCCTGGCCGCCGCCACCCTGGGCCACGACAGCGTGCAGAACGGCGTCCAGGACGGCCGGGTCCTGTTCCCGGGTGAGCAGGAACTCCAGCAGTTCGCGGCGGAGCGGGCGGGAGGCGGGGGTTCCGGCGGCGGCGAGGACGGTGGCGAGCGCCGCCCGGAGCTGCTCGGGGCCACCGTCGAGCAGGCCGGTGACGAGGGGCAGCAGGACCGGGCGGGCGGTGGGCCCCTGCGCGAGACGGCGGTCGAGGTTGCCGGCGACGTGTCCGGCGGTACCCGGGCGCAGCCGCACCGCCTCCCCCACGAGGACGGCGACATGGCGGGCGAGGGCCGGAACGGTGACCTCGGCGAGGCTGCTCAGGGCCGCCGCGGTGTCCAGGCCCTCGGCGTCCGGGGCACGCAGGCGCGTGCGGAAGGCCTCCAGGACCGGTTCCGGGTGGGTGGTCAGGGCCGGGATCAGGGCGCCCGGCGGGAACAGCGGGTCACCGTCGGCGAAGCGGTGCAGGGCGGCCGGCAGATGCCGCTCCCGGGTCAGCGGGTCGCGCACCAGCAGGGCGAGGGCAGCGCCGTGCAGGTCACGGTCGGCGGGGCGGGCGAGCAGCGCGAGGGCGGCCCAGCGCAGCAGTTCCCGGTCGGCGTCCGATCGGACGTGCGGGGCCGCGCGCAGGCCGCTCGTCACCGCCGCCGCCCTGCGGACGGGACGCTCGTCGTGCGCCCAGCGGTCCACGGCCCGGCACACGGCCGACGGCTCGTCCTCGGCGAGTACGGCGAGCAGCTCGCCGGCACGGCGGTGTGCGCAGGCCACCAGCACCTCGATGAGATCGTCCGGTGCGCCGTGCCGGTGCGTGTGCAGCAGCGCCTGCGCGGCGGTGGCCACGGTGGCGTGCGGGGTCGCGGGCAACGGGCGTTCGTCGGCGAACCAGCGGATCAGCAGGGGCTGTACGACGGCAGGGGTGGCGGCGAGCATTCCGGCGACGGCGTCCAGGTACCGGTCCCCGGCCGCGGGCGGCGCCGGGTCCGCCAGCACCAGCCGGCGCAGCAGGTCCAGGCGCTCGGCGCCGGAGACGGGCACGGCCGTCCAGAAGGCGGGGCCGAATTCCGCCGGCACGGGCCGCTCGGCACGGCGCCAGGCGACGACGCGGTCGGCGAGCAGGCGCAGCACCTCGGTGTACGGCGTCGCGTCCGGGACCTCGAGCAGCGTCCGCGCGAGCAGCCGGGCGGCCCACCACGAATCGGGGTCCCGCTCCAGGGCGTCGAGCAACTCGCCGAGTTGGTGCACCAGTTCCTGGGGGCCGTGCTGGCGGGCGAGGTGCAGCAGCGCCTGTACGACGGGGCCGACGCGGTGGTGCGGCACCGGGACGGGGTGGGACGCGTGGCGGCTGCCGGAGCGGTGCACCAGGGCCCGCAGAGCCTCCTCCAGGTCCAGGTGCACGCCCTGGATCCAGTCGGCCAGTTCCTCGTGGGCGAAGCGGTAGCCGCGGCCGGCCGGCACGAGGAGCCCTTCGGTGAGGACGGCTGAGGCCCAGCCGGTACCGCCGCCCAGCCGGGCCGGGGCGAGCCCCCAGGGGAACACCGCCTCGAACGCCTCCCGGTCCAGCTCGCCCTGCCCGGGCCCGAGACTGCGCCGGGCGGCCTCGTGCACCTGGCCGGCCACGCGCGCGGCGAGCCGCCGTACGGCCGTACCCCGCAGACCGGCCGGGGCGGCGAGGCGCACCGCGATGCGCAGGCACATCAGATCGAGGTAGGCGGCGAAGAGGTCGTGCCGGTCGACGGGCCCGGCGACCGGGGCGTCGGGCACGGCGGCCCGGACCTCGGACACCAGCCGCAGAGCGAGCGGATGCCCGGCGTCCCGCTCGGCCAGAACACCCTCCGCGATGCCGTACCGAGCACGGGCCCGACCTGCCGCGGCGACGTCCAGATCACCGAGACGCAGACAGGGCGGAAGCGACAGGGGTGCCTTACCGGGCTCGGGATCGGCCGTGGTGTGCGGCGGGGCCGGGGACAGGGCCGGGGTGGGGGGTGGCGCCTCCGACGCGACCGGGCCGGGACAGGCAGCGGGCGCGACCGTGTCGGCAGCCGGGGAGAAGGGCCGGGTGTCCGCGGTGGGGACGGCCGGCGGTGGAACCACAGGGGCGTCGGACGGGGCGAAGGACCGCGCACCCGCGACCGGGACGGCGGACGGCGAGATCACATGGCCGGCCGGAAGGGGCGGCGCGTCCGCAGTCGGCCGTGGGGGCGTGCGGGTGGCCGGAGTGTGGAGCAGGCCGGCCGGGAAGCACGTTCCGGCGCGCTCCCAGTACTCCTCGCGGCAGGCCACCACCAGGCGGGCCCCGGTCTCGCGCAACCAGTCGGCGGTACCCCGGGTCCACTCGGGCAGCCGGTGGGCGAGGACGGGCGGCATCTCCTCGGGGCCGTCGAGGAGCAGCAGCAACGGGCGGCCCGCCCGGGCGGCGAGGCGGGCCAGACGTTCGGGGGTGAGGTCGCCGAGGTCCTCGGGCTGCGCGCCCCGCGACGCGGCGACGATCCGGGCGGCCCGCTCCACGGCCCGAGCCGCGGCCTCCGCCACGCAACCGTCGGTCTCCATCAGGTCGGCACCACGCAGCCACACCGTCGGCGCAGGCAGCCCACACCCCACCCGACCAACCGCCGCCATCACAGAACCCTCGGTCCCCGCCGGTTCGCCACCACCCGCCCGCACCGCCGGCACGGGCAGACCGTCCCCCGTCCGACCAACCGCCCCCACCACAGAACCCCCGGCCCCCACCGACTCGCCACCGACCGCCTCCGCCACGGAACCCTCGGTCCCCGGCAGGTCGGCGCCGCGTGGGTGCCGGCTCGGCGTGGGCAGGTCGGTCCGGGTCCGGCGGGCGGCGAGTGCTGCGAGTTCTGTCGTTCGGCCGCTGCCCGGGGCGCCGACGAGGCCGAGCACGGGCCGGTCGCCCCCGGTGAACGCGGCCAGCTCCCGTACGACGTCGGCTCGTTCGACGGCGTCCGTGTCGCCGGTGAGGGCGCCCGGAGGCCCGTCCTGGCCCACGGAGGTCGCGGTCAGCTGGAGGATGCCGGCGAGGTTCAGGTCGGCGCCGTACGCGGGCACGGTGGCCGCGTTGCGGGCGAGCACACCGGCGAGGGTCGTGTCGGCGGCGGGCCGCAGCGGAACCGCGAAGCCCGCGTCGCGCCGGCCGGTCCGCAGGGCGGTGCCGAGGACCCCGACGACCGCGCCGGTGCGGGCGTCGAGCACCGGTCCGCCGGCCGCGCCGCCGCCGAGCCGGAGCGCGTCCCGGCCGGCCGTACCGATGGCCAGCTCCAGGGCGTCGTCGAGGAGGTGGGCGCCGTGCGGGGCGGTGTAGGTCACCGGGGTGGCCGCCAGCACCCGGGCCTCGCGCCAGCAGCCGGCGAAGATCCGTACGTATGTGCCGGCGTCGATCCGCTCGCGCACCGTCAGCGGTAACGGGTCCACGCCCAGGCCCTCGGTGCGCACCAGGGCGAGGTCGAGGGCGGGCAGCGGGGTGACGGCGTCGGAGGTGACCACGCAGGTCCGGCCGGCCGCGTGGAGCGCCAGCCGGGAGAGGCCGTCGACGTTCTCGTGGCTGGTGAGCAGGGTGCCCTCGTGATCGACGAGGAAGCCGAGGCCCCGGGGGCGGCCGGCCGGGTCGTGGAGCCGGACGAGAGCGGCATCGGCCCGGCCACCGCCAGCACCGGCACCGGCACTGTCCACGTCGGCCTCGCAGTCGCCCCGGCCGGACTCGTCCCCCTGCTCCCGGTGCCCGCCCGCGGTGCGCGGGCCCCGTTCCGTCATGGCCGTACCTCCCCGCCGTCCCCGCGTGCCCTGGGCACCGACGGTAGGCGCGTGATGATCGGCGGGACAGATCCCCCGGTGAACGCGCCCCCTTCCGCTCCCCCGGTTCACTCCGAGCGCCTGCCCGGACGGGTGAATAGGCGGGGGCGGCTGGACAAGGCTAGGGGTGGGGGAACCGAGGGGGGGTCCGTGGAGCGGCGGCCGGGGCGGAGTCCGTGCCCCGCCGCCGCTCCACGGGAGGACGACGGCCCGGCGGACCACCCGGCCGCTCGTCCCGGTCGACCGCCCGGCCGCCTGTCCCGGAGACTGGCCTGCCCCGGAGGACCGGCCTGTCCCGGAGGACCGGCCGGGTGACCGGTCAGCCGAAGACGGCCAGGCTCTTCGCCTTGCCCTTGTGCTCCTCGACGAGCGCGAGGAAGCGGCCCTCGCGGTCGAACACGGCCACGGGACCGGCGCCCGCGTACTCGTCCGGCATCTCCAGCCGGACGCCGTTCAGCAGCAGCTGCGACCGCCTGGCGTCGACGTCCCAGCGGCGGAACGCCGCCGACGCGGCCTCGGCGACCGGCATCACGGTCAGCTCCTGCTGGAGCTGGTCGAGCGTCTTGGCCGCGTCGAGCTTGTACGGGCCGACGCGCGTCCGGCGCAGCGCGGTGAGATGTCCGCCCACGCCGAGGCCGGCACCCAGGTCGCGGGCGAGGGCGCGGATGTAGGTGCCGGAGGAGCAGACCACCGACACGATCAGGTCGAGCACGGGCGTGCCGTCCTCGGCGACGGCGTCCCGGACGTCGTACACCGTGAACGAGGAGACGGTCACGGGCCGGGCGGGGATCTCGAACTCCTCGCCCTCACGGGCCCGCTTGTAGGACCGTACGCCGTCGATCTTGATGGCGCTGACCTTGGACGGCACCTGCATGATGTCGCCGCTCAGCCGGGCGATGCCGGCGTCGATGGCGTCCCGGGTCACCTCGGAGGCGTCGGTGGCGGAGGTGATGTCGCCCTCGGCGTCGTCGGTGAGGGTGTTCTGGCCCAGGCGGATGGTGCCCAGGTACTCCTTCTCGGTGAGCGCCAGGTGCCCGAGGAGCTTGGTGGCGCGTTCGATCCCGAGGACCAGGACGCCGGTAGCCATCGGGTCGAGGGTGCCGGCGTGGCCGACGCGGCGCGTTCTCGCGATCCCGCGCATCTTGGCGACCACGTCGTGCGAAGTGAAGCCCGACGGCTTGTCGACGATGACAAGGCCGTCGGGCGTGGTGTGCTTCTGGGTCATTCCGCGGCGTCGCCGTCCGTGTCGGTCTCGTCGTCGCCAGGCTTGCGGTAGGGGTCCGCGCCGGCGGCGTACGAGGCACCCGTGGCCGCGTCGCGTACCTGCTGGTCGGACTGCCGGGCCCGGTCGAGGAGGTCCTCGATGGTCTTGGCGGTGTCCGGCAGGGCGTCGGCGACGAAGGTGAGGGTCGGCGTGAACTTCACCTGGGCCGCGCGGCCCACCTCGGACCGCAGGACGCCCTTGGCGCTCTCCAGGCCCGCGGCGGCGGCGGCCCGCTCCTCGTCGTCACCGTAGACCGTGTAGAAGACGGTCGCCTCCCGCAGGTCACCCGTGACCCGGGTGTCCGTGATGGTGACGTGCGAGCCGAGCCGCGGGTCCTTGATCCCGCGCTGAAGCTTCTGGGCCACCACCTCCCGGATGAGGTCCGCCAGCCTTTTCGCCCGCGCGTTGTCGGCCACTGGTCCGTCTCCCGTTCTTTCTTCTGCTTCGTGTTCTGTGGTCAGTCGTCGTCGCCGTGGAGGCGCCGTCGTACGGACAGCAACTCCACCTCGGGGCGGCCGGCGACCAGCCGTTCGCACCGGTCCAGTACGTCGGTGACGTGCGCCGTGTCGCCGGAGACCACGGCGAGGCCGATGACTGCCCGCCGGTGGAGGTCCATGTGGTCCACCTCGCCCGCGCTCACGGCGTACTTCCGCTGGAGTTCGGCGACGATCGGGCGGACGACGGAGCGTTTCTCCTTCAGCGAGTGGACGTCGCCGAGGAGGAGGTCGAAGGACAGTGTCCCCACGTACATGTGTGTAACCGGTTCACCCGCCGGTACGGGATCGATGGCCCCGGATCCGTATGGCCGGGGACACCAAGAACCGTACAACGAAGCGGCCCGTGGGCTCGACGGATATTACGCTCCGTGGGCCGTGGACACGGGCCGCAAACGGCGCGCCGGCCGACGGGACCGGAGTCCCGTCGGCCGGCACGCACCGTGAGCGTTACGCCCGCGGCTTCTCGCGCATCTCGTACGTCGCGATGACGTCGTCGACCTTGATGTCGTTGAAGTTGCCGAGGTTGATACCGCCCTCGAACCCTTCGCGGATCTCGGTGACGTCGTCCTTGAAGCGACGCAGACCATCGATGTTGAGGTTCTCCGCGACCACCTTGCCGTCGCGGATGAGGCGCGCCTTGGTGTTGCGCTTGACCTCGCCGGAGCGGATGAGAACACCCGCGATGTTGCCCAGCTTGGACGACTTGAAGACCTCGCGGATCTCCGCCGTACCCAGCTCGACCTCTTCGAACTCCGGCTTGAGCATGCCCTTGAGGGCCGCCTCGATCTCTTCGATCGCCTGGTAGATGACCGAGTAGTACCGGACGTCCACCCCTTCGCGCTCGGCCATCTGCGCCGCGCGGCCGGCCGCACGGACGTTGAAGCCGATCACGATGGCGTCGGAGCCCATCGCCAGGTCGATGTCGGACTCCGTGACCGCACCGACGCCGCGGTGCAGGACGCGGATGTCGACCTCTTCGCCGACGTCCAGCTGGAGCAGGGAGGACTCGAGGGCCTCGACGGAACCAGAGGCGTCACCCTTGATGATCAGGTTCAGCTGCTGGACCTCGCCGGCCTTGAGCACCTTGTCCAGGTCCTCCAGGGACACGCGGCGCGTGCGCTTCGCGAAGGCCGCGTTGCGCTCACGGGCGGCGCGCTTCTCCGCGATCTGGCGGGCCGTACGGTCCTCCTCGACCACGAGGAAGTTGTCACCGGCACCCGGGACGTTGGTCAGGCCCAGGACCTGGACCGGCGTCGACGGGCCCGCCTCGGCGACGTTGTTGCCGTTGTCGTCGAGCATGGCGCGCACCCGGCCGTAGGCGTCGCCCACGACCATCGTGTCGCCGACCCGCAGCGTGCCTCGCTGGACGAGGACCGTCGCCACGGCACCACGGCCGCGGTCGAGACGGGACTCGATGGAGATGCCCTGCGCGTCCTGGTGCGGGTTGGCCCGCAGGTCGAGCGAGGCGTCGGCCGTGAGGACCACGGCCTCCAGCAGCGAGTCGATGTGCAGACCCTGCTTGGCGGAGATGTCGACGAACATGGTGTCGCCGCCGTACTCCTCGGCCACCAGGCCGTACTCGGTCAGCTGACCGCGCACCTTGGTCGGGTCGGCACCCTCGACGTCGATCTTGTTCACCGCGACCACGATCGGCACGTCGGCCGCCTTGGCGTGGTTGAGCGCCTCGACCGTCTGCGGCATGACGCCGTCGTTGGCCGCGACGACCAGGATCGCGATGTCGGTCGACTTCGCACCACGGGCACGCATGGCGGTGAACGCCTCGTGACCCGGGGTGTCGATGAAGGTGATCTTGCGCTCTTCGTCGTTGACCTCGGTCGAGACCTGGTAGGCACCGATGTGCTGGGTGATGCCGCCGGCCTCGCCCGCGATGACGTTCGTCTTGCGGATGGCGTCGAGCAGTCGGGTCTTACCGTGGTCGACGTGACCCATGACGGTCACGACCGGCGGACGGACGACCAGGTCGTCCTCGTCGCCCTCGTCCTCGCCGAACTCGATGTCGAAGGACTCGAGCAGCTCGCGGTCCTCCTCCTCGGGGCTGACGATCTGAACCGTGTAGTTCATCTCGCCGGCGAGGAGTTCCAGGGTCTCGTCGGAGACGGACTGCGTGGCCGTGACCATCTCGCCGAGGTTCATCATGACCGCGACGAGCGACGCCGGGTTGGCGTTGATCTTCTCCGCGAAGTCCGTGAGCGACGCGCCGCGGGAGAGGCGGATGGCCTCACCGTTGCCGCGCGGCAGCATCACGCCGCCGACGCTCGGGGCCTGCATGGCCTCGTACTCCTGGCGCCTCTGCCGCTTCGACTTGCGGCCACGACGCGCGGGACCACCGGGACGGCCGAAGGCACCCTGCGTGCCACCACGGCCACCGGGACCACCGGGACGGCCACCGAAGCCGGGACGGCCACCGCCGCCACCGCCGGGACCACCCGGACGGCCGGCGAAGCCACCGCCACCGCCGCCACCGGGACCACCGGGACGACCGGCGAAACCGCCACCGCCGCCACCGGGACGGCCGGCGAAGCCGCCGCCACCACCCGGGCGACCGCCGCCGCCACCGGGACGACCGCCGGCACCGGGACCGCGGCCGCCGGGGCCACCGCCGCCCGGACGCGGGCCGGCAGCGGGACGCTGCGGCATCATGCCGGGGTTCGGACGCGGACCGGCCGGGCCGGGACGCGGGCCGCCCTGCGGGCGGGGCATGCCGGCGGGCGACGGACGGGAACCGCCGGGAGACTGCGGACGCGGACCGCCACCCTGGGCACCGGGAGACTGCGGCCGGGGGCCGGCGCCGGGGGCACCGGGGCCACCGGGACGCGGACCGCCCTGCGGGCGCGGAGCCTGCGGGCGGGCCATGCCGGTGGAACCACCGGAGGTGAAGGGGTTGTTACCCGGACGCGGGCCGGCCGGACGGCCACCCGGACGCGGCGCGGAACCGCCGGGACGCGAGCCGCCCTGGGCGGCTGCGGGACGCTGGCCCTGCTGGCCCTGACCGGGACCGCCGGGGCGGCCACCGGGCCTGGGGGCACCGGGACGAGCACCCGGACGCTGGCCCTGGTTCTGGCTCTGGGGCTGACTCTGCGGCTGGCTCTGGGCTGCCGGAGCCTGCGGGGCCGGGGCAGCCGGCGGAGCGGTGAACTCCGGGGCGGCCGGGGCCGGGCGGGGCGCGGGCTTGGGACCCGGCACGGGGCGCGGGCCGGGGGCCGGCGCGGATGCCGAAGAGGCCGCCGGGGCGGCCGGCTGCTGGGCAGCGGGCGCCGTCGACGGCTTGGGGGCCGGCGGCCTCGGGGCAGCCGGACGTGCCGCCTGCGCCGGAGAGGGCGCGGCGGGCCTGGGGGCAGCCTTGCGCGGGGCGGGCTTACCGGCGGACTTGCCGGAGCCACCACCCTGGAAGGCGTCGGTCAGCTTGCGTACAACCGGCGCTTCGATGGTCGAAGACGCCGAACGGACGAATTCACCGAGTTCCTGGAGCTTGGCCATGACGGCCTTGCTCTCCACACCGAACTCCTTGGCGAGTTCGTATACCCGGACCTTAGCCACTTCGCTCCTTTGAGGTCCGGGTTGAAGCCGGACCGTCGCTAGTTCATGGGCGTACTCATCGCGTACTCATCGAGTGCTCATCGCAATCTCGACCTGCTTTCGACTCGCGAGGTACCAGACCGCACGGTGTTCCGTACGGCATGTCTTACGGCGTTGCCTGCTTGGCAACTGTCGTCTGCTCGACGTATCGGCGCAACGCCTTTGTGTCGAGCGCTCCCGGGGCGCGCAGTGCCCGCGGGAACACCCGGCGGCGTACCGCCTGGTCGAGACAGACCAGGACGGGATGCACGTAGGCACCCCGGCCGGGCAGCGTACCGCGAGGATCGGGGACGCAAGCGTCCTCGCTCTTCACGATCCGCAGGAGATCGTTCTTGGCCGCCCGCTCCCGGCACCCCACACAGGTGCGTTCGGGGCATGCTCGGTCGTGCGTCCGGCCAGACACAGCTAAGTCTACCTCCCCGTACCGACCTCACCCCTTCGGGGCAGCGATCGAACGGCTCTTGTCGTGATTCAAGCGACCTACGGCCTGGATCTATTCCCCGGAGCCACGGTCTCCTCCGGGTCCTACTCCCCGGCCGGCTCGGTGTCGGGCCGGATGTCGATCCGCCAGCCGGTGAGGCGGGCGGCGAGGCGGGCGTTCTGGCCCTCCTTGCCGATCGCCAGCGACAGCTGGTAGTCCGGCACGGTCACCCGGGCGGAGCGGGCGCCCATGTCCACGACCTCCACCTTGTTCACCCGCGCGGGTGACAGGGCGTTCGCGACCATCTCCGCCGGGTCGTCCGACCAGTCGACGATGTCGATCTTCTCGCCGTTCAGCTCGCCCATCACGTTGCGCACCCGGCCGCCCATCGGGCCGATGCAGGCGCCCTTGGCGTTCAGACCCGAACGGGTGGACCGTACGGCGATCTTCGTGCGGTGACCGGCCTCACGGGCGATCGCGGCGATCTCCACCGAACCGTCGGCGATCTCCGGCACCTCCAGGGCGAAGAGCTTCTTCACCAGGTTGGGGTGCGTACGCGAAAGGGTCACGGAGGGGCCGCGCACGCCCTTGGCGACCCGGACGACGTAGCTGCGCAGCCGCATGCCGTGCGGGTAGGTCTCGCCGGGCACCTGCTCCTGCACCGGGAGGATGGCCTCCAGCTTGCCGATGTCCACGAGCACGTTCTTCGGGTCGCGGCCCTGCTGGACGACGCCGGTGACGATGTCGCCCTCCCGGCCGGCGTACTCACCGAGCGTCGCGTCGTCCTCGGCGTCGCGCAGCCGCTGGAGGATCACCTGCTTGGCGGTGGTCGCGGCGATCCGGCCGAAGCCGGACGGGGTGTCGTCGAACTCGCGGGACTCCTGGCCCTCTTCGAGGTCGTCGGGATCCTCCTTCGCCCACACGGTCACATGTCCGGTCTCCCGGTCGAGCTTCACGCGCGCGTGCCGGCGGCTTCCCTCGGTGCGGTGGTACGCGATGAGGAGGGCCGACTCGATCGCCTCGACCAGCAGGTCGAAGGAGATCTCCTTCTCCCGCACCAAGCCCCGCAGGGCGCTCATGTCGATGTCCACGGCTACGCCTCCTCCTCTTCCTTCATGTCCTTCTCGGTGTTCTTGCTGTCCGTGCTGTTCTTGCTGTCCTTGCGGTTGAACTCGACCTGCACCCGGGCCCTGTCCACCTCCGGGAAGGTGAGCCTGCGGGCGGTGGCCTTGCGGCCCTTCACCCCGGGCACCTCGACGTCGACGCCCTCGTCGTCCACCCGCAGGATCCGCGCCACCAGCTCGCCGCCCTCGGCCAGCTGGAACCGCACCAGCCGGTCGGTGGCGCGCACGAAGTGCCGGTGCTCGGTGAGGAGGCGCTCCGCGCCGGGGGTCCCGACCTCCAGGTCGTACGCGTCCTCGCCCATCGCGTTCGTCTCGTCGAGCTTCGCCGAGAGCGCACGGCTCACATCGGCGATCGCGTCCAGGTCCGCTCCGGTGTCGGAGTCCACGACCACGCGCAGCACCCGCTTGCGTCCGACCGAGTCCACGGCGATCTCTTCGAGATCCAGCCCCTGGGAGGTGACGAGCGGTTCGAGCAGCTCTCGCAGCCTCTCGCTCTGGGTGGTGCTCATCCGGGTGACTCCTCGGCCGCGTGTGCTGTTGTGGGATGGGTCGCGTGTCTGGTCAAAGGGTATCGGGTCGCGGGAGGTGTTGCCGTCCACCCGAGGCCCCGCGGTGCCGGTGAGTGGCACGGGACGGGTGCGCGGGTACGGTGATCACGGGCGGGCCGCCCGCCAGCTGTTTCTCCCTCCGCACGAGTTCTCCGAGGACGTCCGCCGTGCCGTACCCCCCACCGCCGCGCACCCCCTCGGGGCCGCGCAGAAGATCCCTGCTCGCCTCGGCCGGCGCCGCCGCCCTGCTGGCGGGCTGCTCGGCCGGACCGGACACCGGCGGCGACGGCCCGTCGGCCGTCGCCGCGGCCCGCGCGCGTGCGGCCCGGGACAGCCGGGGGCTGCTGGAGCGCTACGACGCCGTGCTCGCCGCCCGTCCGGGGCTAGCGGAGCGGCTGCGCCCGCTGCGGGCGCAGGTCGCGGCCCACGCGGCGGCCTTCGGGGACGGTACGGCGCCCACCGGCGCGATCGCCGGCACGGCCACGGCCACGGCGTCGTCCTCCCCCGGTCCCGCCGCCGCTCCCGTGCCCGGCACCGACAAGGAGGCCCTCGCCGCTCTCGCCGCCGCCGAGCGGGCCCTCGCCGACCGGCGGGGCCGGGAGCTGCTGGACGTGCCCGGCGAGCTGGCGCGGCTGCTGGCGTCGGTCGCGGCGGCCGGGGCCGCGCACGCGTACCTGCTGACGGAGGGGGCCAGGTGAGCGACGTCACCGAGCAGGCCGAGCTGACGGCGCTCCAGGCGGCGCTGGCGGCGGAACACGCGGCGGTGTACGGCTACGGCGTCGTCGGCGGCCGGGTCGGCGAGCAGCGCCGGTCCGAGGCGCGGGCGGCGTACGACGCCCACCGGGCACGCCGGGACACGCTGGTGCGCGCGGTGCGGGACCTGGGCGGCGCGCCGGTCGCCGCGAGCGCCGCGTACGCGCTGCCGTTCCCGGTCCGGGACGGGGGGTCGGCGGTACGGCTCGCGGCCCGGCTGGAGGAGCGGGTGGCCGCGGTGTACTCGGACCTGGTGCGGGCGGCGAGCGGCGCGCGGCGGGCCGATGCCGCCGGCGCGCTGCGGGAGGCCGCGGTGCGGGCGGTGCGCTGGAGCGGGGAGAGCGTAGCCTTCCCTGGGCTCGCCGAGCGGTCCGCCGGGCAGGCGGGTGCGGCCGGTACGACTCCGTCGGCGTCGGCACCGGCGTCCCGGTAGGCGCTCGGCAAGGGGCCGGACAGGACGGGACCGGACGGAAGGGAACGACTCGCGCATGGCTTTCGAACCGCCGCAGCGCCTGGTTCGGGCGCTCGGTGAGACGGCACCGGCCGGTGACGACTGGCTGGCGCGGCTGCCCGCGGTGGCCGAGCGGGCCGTGGCCCGGCGCGAGTTGACCGTCGAGCGGGTCCAGGTGCCGGGCGGGCGCAGCAGCCTGGTGGTGCTGGTACGGCGGGCGGACGGCACACCGGCCGTGCTGAAGCTGGCCCCGCCGCGGGCCCGCCCGGGCAGCGAGCGGGCGGCGCTGGCGCACTGGGCCGGGCTGGGCGCCGTACAGCTGCTGGACGCGGAGCCGGACGAGGGGGTGCTACTGCTGGAGCGGCTGCACCCGGATGTGTCGGTGCGGTCGCTGCCGGAGGCGAAGGCGCTGCTGGAGGCGGCGGGGACGCTGCGCAGGCTGTGGGTGGAGCCGCCGGCCGGTCAGGTCTTCGAGACCGTCGCGGAGCGCACGGGCCGGCAGGCGGCGGCGATGCGGGCGGGCGCCGGGGCCGACGCGGAGGTGGCGCCGCTGGTCGACGCGGCGCTCGCGGCCCGCGAGGAGCTGCTGGCCGCGCCGCCCGGGCAGCTGCTGCTGCACGGCACGTTCCGGCAGAGCAAGGTGCTCGCCGGGGAGCGGACGCCGTGGCTCGCGGTGGGCCCGGACCCGGTGGTCGGTGAGAGCGCCTTCGACCTGGCCCGGCTGGTGCGGGACCGGGTGGAGGACCTGATCGCGGCGCCGTCCGGGCCGGCCGTCACCCGGCGCCGGATCAAGCGGCTCGCGGAGTCGCTGGAGGTGGACCAGGAGCGGCTGCGCGGCTGGACGCTGTTCCGGGCGGTGGAGTCGGGGATCCGGGCCCGCCGGGTCGGCCGCGAGAAGGACGCGGAACTGCTGCTGGAGTTCGCTGGCTGGCTGTGAAGCCCGCCGTTCGGACCGGTCGGCCCGCTACCGTTTCGCTGCGCCCGCCGTCCGAACGGGCCCGGCCCGCTACCGTTCGCCGCGCCCGCCGTCCGGCCACGGGCCCGGCAGGGCCTTGAGGGCGCCGGGCTCTTCCTGCGGGGCGGGCAGCCGGCCCCGTGCGGCCCCGGTGCGTGCCGCCGCGGGGCGAGGGAGGGCCGGCGCGGAGGGCGGCTGGGCTCGGCCGGGGTCCGGGGTCAGGTGGCGTCGGTAGTGGACGCCGGGGCGGCCGGCGACGGGGATGTTCCCGGTCACGGTGAAACCGTTGCGCTCCAGGACGGTCCGGGAGGCCGTGTGGTCGGCGGTGGTGCGCGCGGTGAGGGCGGACAGCCCGTACGCCGCGCGGGCCAGGCCGCAGATCTCGGCGACCATCGCGGTGGCCAGTCCGCGGCCCGCTGCCTGCTCGGCGATCCGGTAGCCGAGTTCGGCGCTCCCCGCGTCGACGTCCATCAGGTTGACGCGGCCGACGAGTTCGCCCCGGTCGTCGAGGACGACGTGGAAGTGGCAGACGCCGGCCGCCTGTTCGGCGAGGAGTGCGCGGTGGCGGGCGGCGAACCCGGTGAAGTACGCCTCGCCTCGGTCGGACACCGTCCGGGCGAAGTACGCCCGGTTGGCGCGTTCGAAGGCCAGCAGGGCGGCCTCGTGGCCGGGCCCCAGTCGCTCGAGTGTCGGCATGCGGGCCAGCGTAGGCAGGGGTCCGCGTCCGGCCGAAACGGTTTTCCGGGGTCCGCACCGGCGGGAGTCCGGGGGCGGCCGTCCGCCCGCGGACTCCCGTGGGTCCGCTCTACTGCGCGGTCAGGCGGGCGATCGCGTCCTCGACCGTCAGCTCCTCGCGCTCACCGGTCCTGCGGTCCTTCAGTTCCAGGACGCCCTCGCCGGAGCGGCGGCCGGCCACCAGGATCTGCGGGACGCCGATCAGCTCGGCGTCGGTGAACTTCACGCCCGGGGAGACCCCGGCCCGGTCGTCCACCAGGACGCGGACGCCCGCGGCGGCCAGCTTCCCGGCGACGTCGAGGGCCAGCTCGGTCTGGAGGGCCTT
This sequence comes from Streptomyces sp. NPDC028722, assembly GCF_040637655.1. Classification (NCBI taxonomy): domain Bacteria; kingdom Bacillati; phylum Actinomycetota; class Actinomycetes; order Kitasatosporales; family Streptomycetaceae; genus Streptomyces; species Streptomyces sp. NPDC028722. Next base: position 154,060 of record NZ_JBEZWU010000013.1, on the reverse strand, counting down.
GCCGGCGGCGACGACGTGCACGTCGGCCGGGGCGACCTCCTTGCTCCACACCAGGCCGTGCTCGTCGGCGGTCTGCTCGGCGAGCGCGGCGACGGCGCGGGAGACGCCGATGCCGTAGGAGCCCATGGTGACGCGGACGGGCTTGCCGTTCTGGCCGAGGACGTCCAGCTTGAGGGCGTCGGCGTACTTGCGGCCCAGCTGGAAGATGTGGCCGATCTCGATGGCGCGGTCCAGCTTCAGGCCGGTGCCGCACTTCGGGCAGGGGTCGCCGTCCTGGACCACGACGACGTCCACGTACGCGTCGACCTCGAAGTCCCGGCCGGCGACGACGTTCCGGGCGTGCGTGTGCTCCTTGTTGGCGCCGGTGATCCAGGCGGTGCCGGGGGCCACGCGCGGGTCGGCGATGTACGTCACCTTCTCGCCCAGGCCCTGCGGTCCGACGTAGCCGCGCACCAGGTCGGGGCGGCCGGCGAAGTCCGCCTCGGTGACCATCTCGACGGCGGCCGGGGCGAAGTGCGCCTCGACCTTGTCCAGGTCGACCTCGCGGTCCCCGGGCACGCCGACGGCGACGATCTCGCCGTCCACCTTGACCAGCAGGTTCTTCAGCGTGGCGGACGCCGGGACGCCGAGGGAGGCGGCGAGGGTCTCGATGGTGGGGGTGTCGGGGGTGGGGATCTCCTCGAGCGCGGGCACGGCGGAGCCGTCGACCGGCTTCAGCTCGTAGGTGATCGCCTCGGTGTTGGCGGCGAAGTCGCAGTTCGGGCAGTCCGCGAAGGTGTCCTCGCCGGCCTCGGCGGGGGCGAGGAACTCCTCGGACTTCGAGCCGCCCATCGCGCCGGCGGTGGCGGCGCAGATGCGGTAGTCGAGGCCGAGGCGCTCGAAGACGCGCTGGTAGGCCTGGCGGTGCAGGGCGTAGGACTTGGCGAGGCCCTCGTCGTCGGTGTCGAAGGAGTACGAGTCCTTCATGAGGAACTCACGGCCGCGCAGGATGCCGGCGCGGGGGCGGGCCTCGTCGCGGAACTTGGTCTGGATCTGGTAGAGGATCACCGGCAGGTCCTTGTAGGACGTGCACTGGTCCTTGACCAGGAGGGTGAAGATCTCCTCGTGGGTGGGGCCGAGGAGGTAGTCGCCGCCCTTGCGGTCCTTGAGCCGGAACAGTTCCTGGCCGTACTCCTCCCAGCGGCCGGTCGCCTCGTAGGGCTCGCGGGGCAGCAGGGCGGGCAGCGAGACCTCCTGGGCGCCGATGGCGTCCATCTCCTCGCGCACGATCCGCTCCACGTTGGCGAGGACCTTCTTGCCGAGGGGCAGCCAGCTCCAGATGCCGGCGGCCGTGCGACGGACGTAGCCGGCGCGGACGAGGAGCTTGTGGCTGAGGACCTCGGCGTCCGCCGGGTCGTCGCGCAGCGTCTTCGCCATCAACTGGGACATGCGCTGGACCGGTACGTTGGCCATGGTTCTCGTACTCCTGCCGGATGGGGGTCCCCCACTCGGGCGGGGCCGGGAGTGGGAAAGGGTGCTGGCACAGGAGGTTAGCCGGGCCGCCTGTGCCGGTGGAAATCGGTTAACGCCTGCGCAGGGGCAGGGGGGCGCCCATGACGGCGTACGGTCGCGTCGCGCTCGGGAAGTGGACCTGGCGGGCCAGGTCGGTGTAGCCGAGGGAGTGGTAGAGGCCGCGGGCGGGGCTGTCGGTGTCGATCGCGGAGAGGATCGAGCGGGGCTGCGCGGCGGTGTCGGTGATCGTGGTGATCAGGCGCCGGCCGATGCCGTGGTTCTGGTGGTCGGGGTGGACGTGCAGCTCGGTGATGACGAAGGAGTCGTCCAGCCAGGCCTGGTTGCCGTTGGCGCGCAGGTAGGGCTCCACGACGGTGGACCACCAGTGGATGCGGCTGTTGGGCATGCCGTACACGAACCCGACGAGCAGACCGTCGACTCTCGCGCCGTAGGCCCGGGCGCCCTGGTACTGCATGTGGCGCAGGACGATCTGGCGGCGTACGGCGACCTCGTCGGGACCCAGTCCGAAGGCGAGGGCCTGGACCGCCAGGGCCTCGTCGACGTGGGCGGTGAGGTCCAGAGTGCCGATCACGGGGTCCATGCGGGGAGCGTACAGGGGGTTCAGAACAGCACACTCATGAAGGCGCCGACCTCGTGGAAGCCCACGCGGTGGTACGTCCGGCGGGCCGCGGTGTTGTAGTCGTTCACGTAGAGACTGGCGACGGGGGCGATGTCGGCCAGGGCGTAGCGCAGGACCGCCGCCATGCCGGGGGCGGCCAGGTTCCGGCCCCGGTACTCGGGGGCCACCCAGACGCCCTGGATCTGGCAGGCGTGGGGGGTGGCGGCGCCGATCTCCGCCTTGAACACGACCCGGCCGTTGTCGTCGACGCGGGCGAAGGAGCGGCCGGCGCCGACCAGCTCGGCGACACGGGCCTGGTAGAGCAGGCCGCCGTCGCCGGCCATCGGGGAGACGCCGACCTCCTCGGTGAACATCGCCACGCACGCCGGCATGATCGTCTCCATCTCGTCCTTGCGGACGCGGCGGACGTGCGGGTCGGGGGCGATACCGGCCGGCACGCGGTCGGTGACCATCAGCGGCTGGTGGGCGCGGACCTCGCGGGCCGGGCCCCAGTGCGGCTCCAGCAGCCGCCACAGCTCGGCGGTGGCATCGGCGGAGCCGACGATGGAGGAGCAGCGGCGGCCGGCCCGCCGGGCGCGGTCGGCGAAGGCGCGGACGGCGCGGGGGGTGGCGCAGAGGGGGACGAGGTTGGCGCCCGCGTAGCACAGGGACGTGAGCATGCCGTCCTCGTACCAGCCCCACATCTCACCGCCGAGGCGCCAGGGGTCGAGGCCGGCGACCTGGACCCGGGAGGTCACGAAGGCGTTGGTCACCGGCTCGCGGTCGAGGACGGCGAGGGCGGCGTCCAGGTCGCTCGGTTCGAGCACCCGTGAGGTGGTCTGGGTCAACACGTGCGGGGCCTCACCCTGGCTGGGTTCTGCTGATCTCCGCACTATAGCCGCGCCGCTTGTGCGGTGCGCCTCCCGGCCTGTGGTCCGCGGTCGGCCGGATCAGCCCGTCACGGACACCGACGGTTCACCGGAGGCGGTGCCGTCGGCCTCCATCGCGGCGGCCAGCTTCATGGCCTCCTCGATGAGGGTTTCCACGATCTTGGACTCGGGGACGGTCTTGATGACCTCGCCCTTGACGAAGATCTGACCCTTGCCGTTGCCGGAGGCGACGCCGAGGTCGGCCTCGCGGGCCTCGCCGGGGCCGTTGACGACGCAGCCCATGACGGCGACGCGCAGCGGGACCTCCATGCCGGTGAGGCCGGCGGTGACCTCTTCGGCGAGCTTGTAGACGTCGACCTGGGCGCGGCCGCAGGACGGGCAGGAGACGATCTCCAGGCCGCGCTGGCGCAGGTTCAGCGACTCCAGGATCTGGATGCCGACCTTGACCTCCTCGGCGGGCGGCGCGGAGAGGGAGACGCGGATGGTGTCGCCGATGCCCTGGGAGAGGAGGGCGCCGAAGGCCACGGCCGACTTGATGGTGCCCTGGAAGGCGGGGCCGGCCTCGGTGACGCCGAGGTGGAGGGGGTAGTCGCACTGCTCGGCGAGCTGGCGGTAGGCCTCGATCATGACGACCGGGTCGTTGTGCTTGACGGAGATCTTGATGTCGCGGAAGTCGTGCTCCTCGAAGAGGGACGCCTCCCACAGGGCCGATTCGACCAGGGCCTCGGGGGTCGCCTTGCCGTACTTCTGGAGCAGGCGGCGGTCGAGGGAGCCGGCGTTGACACCGATGCGGATCGGGGTGCCGTGCTCCGTGGCGGCCTTGGCGATCTCCTTGACCTTGTCGTCGAACTGCTTGATGTTGCCGGGGTTGACGCGGACGGCGGCGCAGCCCGCCTCGATGGCGGCGAAGACGTACTTGGGCTGGAAGTGGATGTCCGCGATGACCGGGATCTGCGACTTGCGGGCGATGGTCGCGAGGGCGTCGGCGTCGTCCTGGGTGGGGCAGGCGACGCGGACGATCTGGCAGCCGGACGCGGTCAGTTCGGCGATCTGCTGGAGGGTGGCGCCGATGTCGGACGTACGGGTCGTGGTCATCGACTGGACCGATACGGGTGCGTCTCCGCCGACCGCCACGCTTCCGACCTGGATCTGCCGGCTCCTGCGGCGTTCGGCGAGCTTGGTCGGAACGGACGGCATGCCGAGAGAAATCGCAGTCATCTGCTGTGCAACCCCAAGTCGTGGATCAAGGTCCGGTCCCGTGAACCGCGGGTCCCGGGCTTCGAGATTACGGCACCGGCCCGGGCGCGGGCACATCCCACCCGGTAATGGCACCCGTTCGGGGCGGCCCGGGAACGGTGGTGTCCCGGGCCGCCCGGAAGGCCGCTCGGCTAGGTGATCTTCACGGGGTTCACCACGTCGGCGATCAGGACCAGGACGGTGAAGCAGACGAAGATCCCGGCCACCACGTACGCCACCGGCATGAGCTTGGCGACGTCGAACGGGCCGGGGTCGGGCCGGCGCAGCACCCGGGCCAGGTTGCGCCGCAGCGACTCCCACAGGGCGCCCGCGATGTGCCCGCCGTCGAGCGGGAGCAGCGGGAGCATGTTGAACAGGAACAGGGAGAGGTTGAAGCCGGCGAGCACGAACACGAACATGGCCAGCTGCTGCGAGGCGGGGATGTCCAGGGTGGCGATCTCGCCGGTGACCCGGGCCGCGCCGACGATGCCCATCGGGGAGTCCGGTTCGCGCGGGCCGTCGCCGAAGGCCGCGTCCCACAGGGCCGGGATCTTGCCGGGCAGGGCGACGAGGGAGTCGACGGCGTCGCCGACCCGGTCGTCCATCCAGGTCACGGACTCGCCGAAGTTCTGCTTGACGACGCCGGTGGCGGAGCCGAAGCCGAGGAAGCCGGCCTTGACGTAGCCGTCGACGTAGTTGCCTGCGGCGTCCTTCTTCGCGACCCGGTTCTCGGTGATCTTCGCGTGCAGGGTCACTTCCCGGCCCTTGCGGTCGACGACGATCGCGACGTTCTTGCCGGCGCTGTCCCGGATGAGGTCCGAGAGCGTGTTCCAGTCCTTGGTGGGCACGCCGCCGAAGGAGACGATCTTGTCGCCCGCCTTCATGCCGGCTCGCGCCGCCGGGGACTCGGGGTCGGACTTCTTGCAGGTGTCGCGGTGCTGGCTCTGTTCGATGACGCAGGCCGAGACGGAGGCGACGGTGGTGGTCTGCTGCTGGATGCCGAAGCCCATCAGCACCGTGAGGAACAGGGCGATCGCGAGCACCAGGTTCATGAAGGGGCCCGCGAACATGACGATGACGCGCTTCCACGGTTTGCGCGTGTAGAACATGCGCGTCTCGTCACCCGGCTGGAGTTCCTCGAAGGCCGCCGAGCGGGCGTCCTCGATCATGCCCCGCCACGGCGAGGTGGAACGGGCGGAGACCCGGCCCTGGCCGTCGGGCGGGAACATGCCGATCATGCGGATGTAACCGCCGAGCGGGACGGCCTTGATGCCGTACTCGGTGTCGCCCTTCTTCCGCGACCAGATGGTGGGGCCGAATCCCACCATGTACTGCGGGACGCGGATGCCGAAGAGCTTGGCCGTGGACAGGTGCCCCAGCTCGTGCCAGGCGATGGAGACGAGCAGGCCGACGGCGAAGACCACTATGCCGAGGATGAACATCAAGGTCGTCATGCACGCGCCTCCGCGGTCGCCGTCGTGACTGTGAGTTCGCGGGCCCGGGCCCGCGCCCAGGTCTCCGCTTCGAGGACGTCCGACACGGTGAGCGAGGTTCCCGCGAGCGGGGTGCCGTGCTCCTCGACCACCCGGGTCACGGTCTCCATGATCCCGTTGAAGGGCAGCGCGCCGTCCAGGAAGGCCGCGACGCACTCCTCGTTGGCGGCATTGAACACCGCCGGGGCGGTGCCCGCGAGCCGCCCCACGTGCCGGGCGAGGTTCACCGAGGGGAAGGCCTCGTTGTCCAGGGGGAAGAACTCCCAGGTGGAAGCCTCGCTCCAGGAGAAGGCGGGGGCGGCGTCGGGAACGCGTTCGGGCCAGCCCAGGCCGATGGCGATCGGCCCGCGCATGTCGGGGGGCGTCGCCTGGGCGATCGTGGATCCATCGGTGAACTCGATCATCGAGTGGACATACGACTGCGGGTGCACGACGACCTCAATGCGGTCGAAGGGAATGTCGTACAGCAGGTGCGCCTCGATGACCTCCAGCCCCTTGTTGACGAGGGTCGCGGAGTTGACCGTGATCACCGGGCCCATCGCCCAGGTGGGGTGGGCGAGGGCGTCCGCCACGGTGACGTGCGCGAGGTCCGCCCTGCTCCGGCCGCGGAAGGGGCCGCCGGAGGCGGTGACGACGAGCTTGCGGACGTCGGCGCGGGTGCCGGCGGCGAGGGCCTGGAAGAGGGCCGCGTGCTCGGAGTCGACCGGGATGATCTGGCCCGGCGCGGCGAGCGCCCTGACCAGCGGGCCGCCGACGATCAGCGACTCCTTGTTGGCGAGCGCGAGGGTGCGGCCCGCCTCCAGGGCGGCGAGGGTGGGGGCGAGGCCGATGGAGCCGGTGATGCCGTTCAGCACGGTGTGGCAGTCGGAGGCGGCGAGCAGGGTGGCCGCGTCGGCTCCGGCGAGTATCTCGGGCAGCGGCTCCCCGGTGCCGTACTCGGCGGCGAGCGCCTCGCGCAGCGCGGGTACGACGTCCTCGCGGGCGACCGCCACGGTCCGTACCCGCAGCCGGTGCGCCTGCTCGGCGAGGAGGGCGATCCGGCCGCCGTTCGCGGAGAGGCCGGTGACCCGGAAGCGGTCGGGGTTGCGCAGCACCAGGTCGATGGCCTGCGTGCCGATGGATCCGGTGGAACCGAGGATCACCACGTCCTTGGGGCCGTCCCCGGTGGCGGGGTCGTACACGAGGTGCGGGTCGGCGAGGGGCGCCGGATGGGCGGGACTGTCGGTCATCCCCCCATTGTGGCCGCAAGCGGAGCCGCGCCGGGCAGGGCGTCCCTCGCACGGGTGTCCCGGCGGCCCGCGTGGCCGGAGGGGGAGGGTTCTCCGAAAGTGAAGTCCTCGTGAAGATCGTGTGATAACACTTCTGTTCACACGATTTCGCGGACGACATCCTGGGGGGATCTCCATGCGTACTGCGCACCTGCGCGCCGCCCTGCCCGCCTTCGCCGGGGCCGCCGTGCTCACCGGCACCCTGCTCAGCACCCCGGCCGAGGCCGCCGGCGGCGTGCGGATCCATCACGTCTGGTTCGACAGCCCGGGCTCGGACAACCGCTCGAACAAGAGCCTGAACGCCGAGTGGGTGCAGCTGAAGAACACCAGCGGTTCCGCGGTCTCCCTCAAGGGCTGGGTCCTGAAGGACGCCTCGAACCACAAGTACGTCTTCCCGAGCGTCAGGATCGGCGCCGGGAAGTACCTGAAGGTCCACACCGGCAGCGGCTCGGACACCGCGTCGGACAAGTACCAGGACCGCCGCGCCTACGTCTGGAACAACGACAAGGACACGGCCACGCTGACCAGGGCGAGCGGCACCAAGGTCGACTCCTGCTCCTGGACGACGCGGGACCCGAGCGACAAGTACTGCTAGTCCCCTAGTCCCCTAGTCCCCTAGTCCCCTAGTCCCCGAACGGACGACGGGCGTTCTCCCGCGCGGACGGTCCGGGGGTCGCGTCGGCGATCCACGGGCCGTCCCCCGAGGGGTCGAGGATGCCCTCCTCCAGCCACTCGTACGCTCCGCCGAGGACCTGCCTGACCACCTTGCGGTCCAGGTCGTCGGTGTTGGTCCACAGTCGGGTGAAGAGTTCGTCCACCCGGATGCGGGCCTGGCGGCAGAAGGCGTCGGCGAGCTGGTAGGCCTCGCGGCCGTGCTCGCCCCGGGTGCGCAGGCGCTCGGCCCGGACACAGGCCGCGCTCATCGCGAACAGCTCCGCGCCGATGTCCACGATCCGGCCGAGGAAGCCCTGCTTGGTCTCCATCCGGCCCTGCCAGCGGGACATGGCGTAGAAGGTGGAGCGGGCCAGTTTGCGGGCCGTGCGCTCGACGTACCTCAGGTGCCCGGAGAGGTCGATGCCGTGCCGGAAGTCGCCGTACGAGGTGGGCAGTTGGCCCGGTCCGGCGACCAGTTTCGGCAGCCACCCGGCGTAGAAGACGCCCGCGCTCGCGCCCGCCTTCGCCTTGGCGGCCAGGGACTTGTCGGGGTCGATGAGGTCACCGGCGACCGAGAGGTGGGTGTCGACGGCCTCGCGGGCGATCAGCAGGTGCATGATCTCGGTCGAGCCCTCGAAGATGCGGTTGATGCGCAGGTCGCGCAGGATCTGCTCGGCCGGGACGGCGCGCTCGCCCCGCGCCCGCAGCGACTCGGCCGTCTCGTACCCCCGGCCGCCGCGGATCTGGACCAGTTCGTCGGCCATCGTCCAGGCCATCTCGGAGCCGTAGAGCTTGGCGAGGGCGGCCTCGATGCGGATGTCGTTGCGGTCCTCGTCGGCCATCTGCGAGGACAGGTCGAGGACGGCTTCGAGGGCGAACGTGGTGGCCGCGATGAAGCTGATCTTGGAGCCGACGGCCTCGTGCAGCGCGACCGGCTTGCCCCACTGCTCGCGCTCCGCCGCCCATTGCCGGGCGATCTTCAGACACCACTTCCCGGCGCCCGCGCACATGGCGGGCAGCGAGAGCCGGCCGGTGTTGAGGGTGGTGAGGGCGATCTTGAGTCCCGCGCCCTCGGGGCCGATGCGGTGGGCGGCGGGGACGCGGACCCGGTGGAAGCGGGTGACGCCGTTCTCGATGCCGCGCAGGCCCATGAAGGCGTTGCGGTTCTCCACGGTGATGCCCTCGGACGTGGCCTCCACGACGAACGCGGTGATGCCGCCCTTGTGGCCCTCGGACCTCGGCACACGCGCCATGACCACGAGCAGGTCGGCGACCACCCCGTTGGTGGTCCACAGTTTCACCCCGTCGAGGACGTAGTCGTCGCCGTCCGGCACGGCCGTGGTGGCGAGCCGGGCCGGGTCCGAGCCGACGTCCGGCTCGGTGAGCAGGAAGGCGGAGATGTCGGTGCGGGCGCAGCGGGGCAGGAAGGCGTCCTTCTGCTCCTGGGTGCCGAACATCTTCACCGGCTGCGGTACGCCGATCGACTGGTGGGCGGACAGGAGCGCGCCGACGGCGGGGCTGACGGAGCCGACCAGGGCGAGGGCCTTGTTGTAGTAGAGCTGGCTGAGGCCGAGACCGCCGTACCGGGGGTCGATCTTCATGCCGAGGGCGCCGAGTTCCTTCAGGCCGGCCACGACCTCGTCGGGGATGCGGGCCTCGCGCTCGATGCGGGCGGGGTCGATGCCCGACTCGCAGAAGGCGCGCAGCTTCGCCAGGAACTCCTCGCCGCGCCGGACGGACTCGTCGGCGGGGAGCGGGTGGGGGTGGATGAGGTCGAGCCGGAAGCGTCCGAGGAAGAGTTCCTTGGCGAAGCTGGGCTTGCGCCAGTCCTGTTCCCGGGCGGCCTCCGCCACCTGTCGGGCCTCGCGCTCGGTGACGGTGGTGCGTGGGGTGGAGGGGGCGGACATGGAGGCTCACCTCGCCGCGAAAAGGGATGAGGGGGATGGTTCACGACCGATCGGTGCTACTGGATCGTTGGTACCCGAAACGCACCCGCCCCACCACCCCTCGCGCGTCCGAACGGCCGAAAGGCCCGCCGATGGCCGCTGGGGGTGGGCCGGGGAAACTAGGGGAGACCGCGGGAGGCAGCCGGAAGACAGCCGGAAGGCAGCGGGGACGTTGTCGAAGCGCTTCGACAACCTCTGGACACCCTGCCTCGGCTGGAGCTAGTCTCCTTCTCATCGTCACTCGTCGTATCGACAGCGAGCGTTGTCGAAGCGCTTCACCAGGTTGGGAGAGCTGGATGGTCACCCTCGCCGAGGTCGCCCGGCACGCCGGAGTATCGGCGAGCACGGTGAGCTATGTCCTCAGCGGCAAGCGGTCCATCTCCACCAGCACCCGGCATCGCGTCGAGCAGAGCATCCGGGAACTGGGATACCACCCGAACGCGGGCGCCCGCGCCCTGGCGAGCAGCCGTTCCAACATCATCGCCCTGATGGTCCCGCTGCGCACCGACATGTACGTACCGGTGATGATGGAGATCGCCATCGCGGTGGCCACCACGGCCCGCACACACGGGTACGACGTCCTGCTGCTCACCGGTGAGGAGGGGTCCGACGCGGTTCGCCGGGTGACCGGCAGCGGGCTCGCCGACGCCATGATCCTGATGGACGTGGAGCTGGACGACGAGCGGCTGCCGCTGCTGCGGGAAACCGACCAGCCGTCGGTGCTGATCGGACTGCCCGCCGACACCACCGGTCTGACCTGCGTGGACCTCGACTGGAGCGCGACGGGCGCGCTCTGTGTGGAGCACCTGGCCGGGCTCGGCCACCGTGACATCGCTGTCATCGGCGAGGCCCCGGCGGTCTACGAACGGCACACCGGCTTCGCCGAGCGCACGCTCGACGGGCTGCGCTCCCGGGCCCGGGAGACGGGGCTGCGCGTGCTGCACCGGCCCTGCGAGGGGGGGTACGACGCGATGGCCCTCACACTGGCCCGGATCTTCGACGAGCGGCCGGGGACGACCGGGTTCGTGGTGCAGAACGAGTCGGCGGTGGAACCGCTGCTGGCGCTGCTGCGCCAGCAGGGCCGGGCCGTGCCCGAGGACGTGTCCGTGGTCGCGGTCTGCCCGGACCAGGTCGCCGTCCAGGCCTCGGTGCGGCTGACCTCGGTCGCCGTCCCCGCCCAGGAGCTGGGCCGGCACGCCGTGGAGCACCTGGTCGCCAAGCTGGAGGGGCGGGGCGGCGACGAGGTCGAGCTGCTCGCGCCCGAGCTGACGGTACGGGCGAGTTCGGGACCGGCACCCGCGACGTCCTGACCCACCGGGTCCCGGCCCGGCGCTTTTCCCCGCCCACTTCCCGGCCCAGCACCGTACTTCCGCCACTTCCCGGCCCAGCACCGTTCTCCCGCCATTTCCCGGCCCCCACCGCCTTCGGCCCGCCGTGTCCCGGCCCGTCGCCGCTGACCCACCGCATCCCGGCCCCGCCCCTGCCCCCGCACCATTCGCCCGCACCGTCCGCACCGCGCCCCGCACCGGCGGGGTACGCCCGTCGCCTGTCCCGTACCTGTCCGCACGCCTCTCCTCGGGAGCCGCCGTGAACCAGCCTGCCGTCGCGCAGCCCGCGATCAGCCTCGCCCAGTCCTCCCCCACCGTCGGCACGCTCCGGGAACGGGACGGGGCGCTGGAGTGGAGCGGCCGTCAGGAGACGGTGCGGATCGAGCCGTGGGGTCCGGACGCGGTCCGGGTGCGGGCCCGGCTCGGCGGCCCGGTGCTCCAGGGGCTGCCCGGGGCGCTCCTCGAACCGCCGCCGGCCCGGGACGGCACGGTCGTCACCGGTGACGGCGTGGGTCGGCTGACCGTCGGCGCCCTCACCGTCGAGGTGTCCGCCGAGGGACTGATCCGCTTCCTGCGCACCGACGGCGGTACCGAGCTGCTCGCCGAGGAGCGCGCCCACTTCTGGTGGCCGGGCCCCCGTCTGTACACGCCGGCCGGCAACGGCCACCACCGGCTGGAGCAGCGGTTCGCCGCCTACGAGGGCGAGAGGCTGTACGGCCTGGGCCAGCACCAGCACGGCCGCCTCGACCAGAAGGGGCTGGTGCTGGACCTGGTGCAGCGCAACGCCGAGGTCAGCGTGCCGGTGCTGGTCTCCAGCCGTGGCTACACCCTGCTGTGGAACAACCCGGCGATCGGCCGGGTGGAGCTGGCCGGCAACGGCACCCGGTGGGTGGCGGACTCCGCCCGGCAGATCGACTACTGGATCACGGCGGGCACACCGGCCGAGGGACAGCGCGCCTACAGCGCGGTGACCGGGCGTTCGCCGATGCTGCCGGAGTGGGCGGCGGGCTTCTGGCAGTGCAAGCTGCGCTACCGCACGCAGGACGAACTCCTCGCCGTGGCCCGGGAGTACAAGCGCCGGGAGCTGCCCCTCGCGGCGATCGTCTGCGACTTCTTCCACTGGACGCACCTGGGCGAGTGGAAGTTCGACCCGAAGGAGTGGCCCGACCCGGCGGCGATGGTGCGGGAGCTGGAGGAACTCGGCGTCAAGCTGGTCGTCTCCGTCTGGCCGTCGGTGTCCCCGCTGTCGGAGAACCACCCGTTGATGGAGCAGCGCGGCCACTTCGTCGGCACGCAGTACGGCCCGCTCGCGCACGCCGACTGGCCGGACAAGGGCGTCGACTCCACCGTCCAGGTCGCGTTCTACGACGCCACGAATCCCGAGGCCCGGGAGTTCGTGTGGTCGCGGGTCCGCGACAACTACCTGATCCCGTACGGCATCACCGCCTTCTGGCTGGACGCGTGCGAACCCGAGCTGAAGCCCGGCTTCCAGGAGAACCTGCGGTACTGGGCGGGGCCGGGCCTGGAGGTCGGCAACCTCTATCCGGCCGAGAACGCCCGCACCTTCCACGAGGGCCTGCGCGCGTCCGGCGAGCAGGAGGTGATCACCCTCAACCGATCTGCGTGGGCGGGCAGTCAGCGCTACGGCGCCGCGCTGTGGTCCGGTGACATCGGCACCGACTTCGCGACCCTGCGCCGGCAGATAGCGGCCGGGCTGAACACCGCCCTGTCCGGCATCCCGTGGTGGAACACCGACATCGGCGGCTTCCACGGCGGCGACCCGGACGACCCGGCGTACCGGGAGGTGCTGGTCCGCTGGTTCCAGTTCGGCGCGCTGTCCCCGCTGATGCGGCTGCACGGTTTCCGGGACCCGGGCATGCCGCTGGGCCCGGAGATGACGGGCGGCCCGAACGAGGTGTGGTCGTACGGCGAGGAGGCCGGCGCGATCCTGGAGCGCTTCCTGCGGCTGCGCGAGCGGCTGAGGCCGTACATCCTGACGGTCATGCGGGAGGCGCACGAGGAGGGCCTGCCGGTGATGCGCCCGCTGTTCCTGGAGTTCCCCGCGGACCAGGCGGCCTGGGGGGTGGACGACGCCTATCTCTTCGGCCGGGACCTGCTCGTCGCCCCGGTGCTGACGGCGGGGGCGACGGCCCGGACGGCGTACCTCCCGGCGGGCGCGCGCTGGACGGACGCGTGGACGGGCGTGACGTACGAGGGGGGCGCCGCCGTGACGGTGGACGCGCCGCTGGACCGGATTCCGCTGTTCCTGCGGGACGGGGCGCGGCTGCCGGTCGCGGAGTAGGACCACAAGGGGCCGGCCCCCGGGGAGGGAGCCGGCCCCGGCGGCTCAGCTGCTGCTGACGCTGAGGCTGTTGGTGATGAAGTCCAGTCCGCCGGAGGAGGACGTGATCTCGTAGCCGAACTGGACGTCGCCGATGGTCACGTTGCCGAACCAGCCCTTGGTGTCCCTGATCCACTTCAGGATCGGCAGGACGTCGACCGTGCCGGAGCCGGAGTTGGAGCTGCGGACGAAGGAGAACACCGCGTTGGCGCCGTTGTCGCCCTTGTAGACGGTCCAGGTGGAGCCGCCGAGGGTGACCGTGCCCTGCGAGGTGCCGAGCGGGCCGACCGCGCCGGTCCTGTTGACCCAGAGCATGATCTCGTAGTGGTGGGCCGTGTCCCAGATGTCGTACGACGTGTTGTACGCGCCGGACGACGGGACGGTGACGTTGTAGCTGCTGGTGAGCGAGGTCAGGGAGCCGATCGGCTTGTTGATGACCTTCTTGGCGTTGGGGTAGGACTTGATGCCGCCGGTGTTCGGGTGGTTCGCCCACACGCCCCAGTTGGTGCCGGAGTTGGCCCAGATGCACTGGCTGCCGGCGCCGGAGCCCCAGATGTCGTTGTAGAGGGTGTAGCCGTTCAGGGTGGTGTTGCCCCACTGGTCGCAGGAGTTCCAGACGGCGGCGGAGGCGGGTGCCGAGGCGAGGCCGACGGTGGCGCCGAGGGCGAGCGCGGGGGCGATCAGGGCCTTGGCGACCCTGGTCAGTGTGCCTGTTGCCATGGTGTCCCTTCCATGGGTGGGGGAGGTGGGGAGGGTGGTGCTGATCGCCGCGCCCTCAGGGTGAGGACGCGTTCTTCTCCGGCGACCAGGTCGAGCGGCTCGGTGCCGGAGGAAGTCCGCAGTTCGATGCGGTGGGTGCGGTGGGGCCGCAGGACGGCTCGGGCACCGTCGGGGCTCCAGCCGAGGTCGAGTTCCGCGCCGAACCGGGTGCGTATGCCGCGCAGTTCGCCGCTGGGGCACGTCTCCGGCACGGCGGGCAGCAGGACCAGCCGGTGGGGGGTGGACTGGACGAGCATCTCGATCAGCACGCCGGGCAGGGTGTGCGCGGCGTCCGCGTTGTAGACGTCGCGGTGCGGGTAGTGGGCGCTCATCAGGGAGGCGTGGAAGAAGTCACCGTCCAGGACCCGGCGCAGGGCCCCGGCGGCCCGGACGGTGTCCCCGAGCCGGGCGGCGATCAGGGCGTGGTGCAGGTGGCCGTGGGCAGAGTCGTTCCCGGTGCCGCGCAGGGCGAGCGCCCGGTGGGCGGCGGCGGCCAGGCGCGGGGTGTCGTACGGGGTGATCTCCTCCAGCGGCCAGACGCCGTACAGGTGGCTGAGGTGGCGGTGGTCGTACGTGTCGTCGAGCCCCGGCCAGGCCCATTCGGCGAGGGCGCCGTCGGCGTTGATCCGGTGCGGGGGCAGCCGGTCCGCCAACGCCCGCCAGGTCGCGGCGCGTCGGGGGTGGTAGCGGGCGGCGGTGCGCAGGGCGTGCCGGGCGGCGGAGAGGTCCATGGCCGCGTTGACCGCGCCGCAGCCGCCGTTCGCGGGGCGGTTCTCGGGCGAGTAGGAGGGCACGACGACGAGGTGGCCGTCGGTGTCGGTGCGGGTGAGGAAGTCCTCGTAGAAGACGGCCGCCTCGGCGAGGGCGGCGGCGGTGCGCGGATCCTGGGCGCCGCGGATCTCGTCGTGGTCCACCAGCGGTTTGAGCAGCCAGTCCGCGCCGGCGGTCCACAGGTGCAGCGGGTAGTCGCGGCTGAAGTGGTACGTCAGCCCGGACTCGCCGTCGGTGTGCGAGGGCGCGAGGGCGCCCCGGGCGCCGAAGACGGCGCGCGCGTTGGCCCGCCAGTCCGGCAGCTGCCGCTCGACGAGCGCGGCCAGGGATTCGGTGACCTCGGGCAGGGCGGCGGCGGGTGCGGCGGCGGTCTGGAGGTTGAGGTTGGCGTTCGTGGTGAACGCCCCCGACCAGGCGGTGTCCCAGTCGCCGGTCCACAGTCCGGTGAGCCGGGGCGGGAGCAGGCCGCTGGCGGAGAGCAGGTGGTAGCGGCCCGCCGCGAAGAGCCTCTCCAGCAGGGCCGGGCTGTGCGGGCGCCGCAGCAGCTCGGAGCCGGGCAGGGCGCGCTCGGCCGGGTCGGCGCCGAGATCGAGGGTGACCCGCAGGTAGGCGGTGCGGTGCCGGGCCAGATGGCGGGCGAGCAGGCCGTCGTACGGCCGCTCGGTGCCGTCGAGCAGGTCCTGGAGCCGGCGGGCCTCGGCGACCACGTCCGCCTCGCCGGTGTGCCGGCGCACCCGGGTGAGCAACAGCACCGAGCGGGCGCCGGTGACGCGGACGCCCGGCGGGACGAGTTCGGTACGGCCGCCGAGGACGGCGACGAGGGTCACGCCGGTGTAGGCGCGGTCGCTGTCCGGGTAGCGGGCGCGCAGGCTGAGCAGGGCACCCTCGGGAGTGAGCAGAGTGCCCTGGCCGACCCGCAGTCCGGTGGGGGCGCCCGGCAGCCGGTGGTCCAGGCAGACCTCGAGATCTCCGGCGGTGACCTCGTGCACGATGACGTCGTCGGCGCGGGAGACGAAGACGCGGCTGCCGGTGCCGGCGCGGACCGCGGTGACCTCGCCGGTGGTGAAGTCGACGGCACGGTGGTGGCCGTCGGGTCCGCTGCCCGCCGGTCCGCGCAGCCGTATCCGGAAGGCCGGGTGGAAGGGCTGCACCCACTGCAACGGCCGGCCGTCGGTGAAGCCGTCGGCCGCGGTGAGGTCCCCGGCGAGCAACCGGTCCTGGACGGCGGGGAGTCCGGCGGCGAGCCGCGGCGGCCGGGCGTGCTCTGCGCCGTTGGGCCGCACCAGGGTGTGATGGGTGACGACGACCCGCTCGTCGTTCGGGTCACCGGACACGAGGACGCCGTGGTGGCCGTTGCCGCTCAGGAAGGCGTCCTCCCAGCGGGTGGCCGGGGCCGGTTCCCAGGTGCCGTGGACCGGGGTGTGGCTCATGACCGCAGCACCGCCACGCCGTGGCGGCCGAGGGTGACCGCGTCCGTGACGTCCGTACCGGCGAGCAGCTCGTGATGCCTGCCGGGCACCTGGACGGTGACCTGTTCGCGCCCGTGGTTGAGCAGGAACAGCAGTTCCCCGCGGCGCACCGCCTCCACTCCCGCCGGGAGCCCGTCGAGCACCGGCCGCACCCCCGCCCCGGCGGCGATGCCGGCCAGCAGGGAGCGCAGCGCGTCCGGCTCGGGGAGGGTGGAGACGTACCAGGCGCGGCCCCGGCGCAGCACGGCGGGCAGCCCGTCGAGTTCACCGCCCCGGTACGGCACGGTCTCGGCGGCGCCCGGCTCCGGTTCGAGCTCCTCCGACCACAGCGTGCCGCGGAAACCTTCGCACTCCACGGTCTCCCCCGCCTCCAGCGGCCACCACTCGTGCAGGGTGCGGATGCCGAACAGCTCGCGCAGCCGGGCGTCCATGCCGCCGGTCCGGACCCGGTCGTCCTCGTCGGCGACACCGGTGAGGAAACCGCAGACGAGGGTGCCGCCACCGCGGACGTACGCGAGGAGGTTGTCGACGGCGCTGTCGGTGAGGAGGTACAGCTGTGGGACGACGACGAGCCGGTAGCCGGACAGGTCGTGCTCCGGGTGGGCGAAGTCGGTGGTCAGGTGGGCCTCCCACAGGGCCCGGTGCCAGGCGGTGAGCACCTCCGGGAGGTCCACGAGCGTCGAGAGCCGTCCCTCGTGCGCGCCGGCCCACCAGGAGTGCCAGTCGTGCAGGACGGCGACGTCCGCGTCGATCCGGCCGCCGCTCACGTCGCCCGAGATCCGCTCCAGCTCGGCCCCGAGCTGCCGGATCTCCTGGTACGTGCGTCCCTGCTCCCCCGCGTGGCCGACCATCCCGGAGTGGAACTTCTCGGCGCCCTGCCGGGACTGGCGCCACTGGAAGTAGCAGACGGCGTCGGCACCGCGGGCGACGGCCTGGAGCGACCACAGGCGGTTGAGGCCGCGCGGTTTGGGATGGTTCACGCCCCGCCAGTTGACCGGGCCGGCCGCCTGTTCCATGAGCATCCACGGCCCGCGGGCCTGGGAACGGGTGAGGTCCTGCACGAGCGCCCCGTGCTGTGCGCCCAGCGGATCGCGCGGGTCGGGGTAGAGGTCGACGGAGACGACGTCCTCCTCCCGGGCCCAGCGCCAGGCGTCCTGCCCGATCCACAGCGGCATGAAGTTGGTGGTCACGGG
The DNA here is from genome assembly GCF_040637655.1 of Streptomyces sp. NPDC028722. Classification (NCBI taxonomy): domain Bacteria; kingdom Bacillati; phylum Actinomycetota; class Actinomycetes; order Kitasatosporales; family Streptomycetaceae; genus Streptomyces; species Streptomyces sp. NPDC028722. The sequence continues at coordinate 136,602 of NZ_JBEZWU010000013.1, read as the reverse complement.
GAGGTGCGGGGTGTACCGGCGGACGATGTCCCGTTCGGCGGTGCAGCACTCCAGGAGCATGTCGGAGGTGAACCGGCGGAAGTCCAGCACCTGGGCGGGGTTCTTCAGGTAGTGGGCTCGGCGCGGGGGCAGGATGCCGTCCCAGGTGTCGTATCCCTGGCTCCAGAAGGCGGTCCCCCAGGCGGAGTTGAGCGCGTCCAGGGTCGTGTACCGCTGCCGGAGCCAGCGGCGGAAGGCGGCGGCGGCCTCGTCGCCGTGGTCGGCGGTGCAGTACTCGTTGTTGATGTGCCACATGGTGAGGGCCGGGTGGGTGCCGTAGCGGGCGGCGAGGTCCTCGGTGATGGCGGCGGCGTACCGGCGGTAGGTGGCGCTGGAGTGCGAGAAGTGCTGCCGTCCGCCCCACCACTCGGTGTGGCCGTCGGCGTCCCGGGGCAGGGTGTCCGGGTGCAGCCGGCCCATCCAGGGGGGCGGGGAGGAGGTGGGCGTGGCGAGGACGACGCCGATGCCGTTGGCGTGCAGGAGGTCCATGAGCCGGTCGAGCCAGCCGAACTCGCGTGCCCCCGGCTCGGGTTCGAGCCGGGACCAGGAGAAGACGCCGAGGGTGACGGAGTTGACCCGGGCCCGCGTCATCAGCCGGACGTCGTCCTGCCAGGTCTCCTCCGGCCACTGCTCGGGGTTGTAGTCGCCGCCGAAGAGGATGCGGCCCCGGGTGGCGTCGCCGAGGGCCGGTCTCATATGCGTTCCCCGTACTGGATGCCCCGCCCGTTGGTGGCGAGGTAGACCCGGCCGTGGACGCGTGGGTCACCGGTGATCGCCTGCCCGGTCCAGCCCCACTGGTGGGCGTCGTCGTTGATCCGGGTCCAGGTCCTGGCCCGGTCGTCGGAGCACAGGACGGCGGGGCCGGAGTCCGTGGCGCCGACCAGGTAGAGCGCCGGGTACCGGGCGCCTGGTGCGGCCTTGCCGAAGCCGAGGGTGTAGGCGGCCCGGACACCGCCGACCGCGGTGAAGCTCACCCCGCCGTCGGTGGACCGGTACAGCCCGTGCTCCTTGGCGCTCAGCCACAGGTCTCCGGTGCGCCCGGGTGCCACGGCGAGCTGGAACTGGCTGTCGCCGGCGGGCAGTCCGGTGGCGCGGGCGGTGAACGTACGGCCGTGGCCGGTGCCGGCGTACAGCGTGCCGGTGGCGGTGTCGTAGGCGTAGAAGGCGGCCGGGTCGGCCGGGTCGGCCAGCGGGGTGGCTCCCTGCGGGAAGGAGGGCACCTCCTGCCAGGAGGCACCGCCGTCGGCCGACCGGTGGGCGGGCCCGTTCGTGGGAGCCCACAGCAGCACACCGCCGTCGGCGCTGACGGCGATCGGGCCGGGGCCGTCACCGGCGTGGGCGGGCTGGGCCGGGAAGGGGGCCCAGGTGCGTCCGCCGTCCTCGGAGAAGGCGCCGTTGCCGTGGTCGCCCCACCCGGTCCGCACGACGTACGACGGTTTCGCCGCGGCCAGTGCGAGACCGGTCGCCGTGCCGAACACGGGGTTGGTCGCCATGCCGCGCGCCGGGGAGGCGGTGAGCCGCTCGTGGTACAGCACGCCGACGTCGCCGTTCCCGCTGATCAGATGGGCCGCTCCGGTGGGCGGCGAGAGCAGCTGCCGTACGGAGGTCTCCTCCAGGCCGCGGACGCGGGGCGCCCAGTGGACGAGGTCGCGGGTGCCGTAGAGCGTGGCGCCGGTGCCGTACAGGACGTGCTCCGGGTCGTACGGGTCGACGGCGACGGCCTGGATCCACCAGCCGAACGTGGGCTCGTCCCGGCCCCAGCGGAGGTAGGGGGTCTCGGAGACGTCGAGGACGGCGGTGTCCTCGAGGGACACCCAGCTGCGGCCCCCGTCGGTGGTCCGGTACAGGGTGTCGACGGCCGACCAGCGGTTGTTGGTGGAGACGACCACCGTGCCGGGACGGCGGGCGGCGACGGCGACCCCGCCGTACCCGAAGGTGTCGGTGCCGCCCGGGACGGCCGGGGTGACGTCGGTCCAGGCGCCGGTGGCGGTGTCCAGCTTGTGCACGCTGCCGGTGGACTGGCCGTTGGGGCCCGGTGCGTCGGCGTACGTGACGTACAGCTCGCGGGTGTGGTGGTCGTGGGCGGCACGGACCGGGACCCGGGCGGAGGCGCCGGCCGGCTGCCCGGGGACGGGCTCCCAGGCGGTGCCGTCCGCGGTGCGGTACAGGTTGGGCCGCGCGGAGGTGCCGTCGGCGTCGCCCCAGCCGGCGTACACGGTGCGGCCGGCGGCGACGAGGAGGGTGACGCCCTGGCCGGTGTCGGCCGGCGTGGCCGGGAAGCCCGTCGCCGCCGACCAGGTGGCGCCCCGGTCCGTCGACCTGAGCAACCCGTCGTGGCGGGTGCCGAGCCAGAGGGTGTCGCTGTCACGGGGGTCGACGAGGAGCCGTTCGCCGGTGCCCCGGCCGTCCTCGTTGGCGCCGAGCCGCGCGGGCAGACCGGTGCGGTGCCAGGTGGCGCCGCGGTCGTCGGAGCGCAGGAACGCGCCGTCGCCGGCCCAGGGCTGGGTGTACGTGCCGAGGGCGAGATACAGCCGGTCCGGGTGGGCGGGATCGACGGCCAGGGCCTCCACCCCGAGGAGGTTCCAGTCGTCCCAGCCGAAGTGGTCGGTGAGCGGGGTCCAGCGGGCGGTCTCCCGGTCCCAGCGGTAGGCGCCGCCGATGTCCGTGCGGGCGTAGGCGAGGCCGGGAACGGCGGGGTGGAAGAGGATGCCGGTGACGAACCCGGTGCCGCCGATCACCGCCGTGCGCCAGCGGTACGCCGGGTGCCGGGCCTCGGCCGCGTGTCCCTGCGTGGGCAGACCGGCGAGCGTGGCGGCCGCGGCGGTTCCGGCGAGTACGGTTCTGCGGCTCGGGTCGGGCATGAGGTACCTCACTGGACGGGGGCGGGTGGGGGGCGTGGGCCGGGTGGGGATCCGGGGCGGGTACGGGGGCGGGGCGGTTCGTCGGGCGACGGAGCCGGGGTGCCGGGGTGCGGGCGGCGGAGATGGGGGCCGCAGGGCTTGAGGGATGCAGGAACTGCGGGGGCACAGAACTTCGGGGGCACGGGAGCGCGGGGCGGTGGGGGCCGGAGGGGTGGGGCGCGGAGCGGTGGGGCGCGGAGCGGTGGGGGCCCGCGCGGTCGGGTCCGCCGGGCGGCCCGCGGCCCTGCGGTGCCGCCCGCGGGGCGGGCCCCAGGTCACCGGCGAGCCGCACCGCCCGCCCCGGGGCGCCGGTCAGCCCTTCACCGCCCCCGTCAGCATCCCCTTCCTGAAATGCTTCTGGACGAACGGCGACAGCACGGCCACCGGCAGCAGGGCCATCACCATGACCGCCATCTGCACGGCCAGCCCGGACAGTTCACCCGTCTTGATGGCCTGACCCAGCCCCACGGGGGCCTCCTGCTTCTGCACGAGCTGGATCATGACGTTCTGGAGCGGCATCATGTCCTGGTCGTTGAGGTACAGCGAGGCGTTGAACCAGGCGCTCCAGTACCCGACCGCGTAGAACAGCGTGATCACCGCGAGGACCGCCCGGGAGAGCGGCATCACGATCTGGAACAGGATGCGGATGTCTCCCGCCCCGTCGATGCGCGCGCTGTCGGTCAGTTCCGGCGAGATGCCCATGAAGAAACCGCGCAGGACGAGGATGTTGAAGACGCTGATCGCGCTGGGCAGGATCAGCGCGAGGTAGGTGTCGGTCAGCCCGAGGGACTGCACCAGCAGGTACGTCGGGATGAGCCCGGCGCTGAAGAACATGGTGGCCATCAGCAGCATCAGGATCCACCGGTGCCCCAGCGACCCGCTGCGCGAGAGGCCGTAGGCGCACAGGACGGACACCGTCATCGAGAACACCGTGCCGACCAGCGTGACGAGGACGCTGATGAGCGCGGCCCGGGTGACCTGGCCGCCGCCGAGCAGTTCCCGGTAGGCGACGAAGGTGATGCCCTTGGGGATCATGACCAGGCCGCCGGCCTCGTCGACGGTCCGCCGCGAGGACAGGCTGGTGACGAGGACGATCCACAGCGGGAAGAGGACGCCCAGGCAGGCGAGGGTGAGCACGAGGCTCTTGGCCGCGAGGCCCGCCCGGCCCGGCTTCTCCTCCCACACCGGGCGGGGCGGGGCGGCCCACCGGCGCGGCCTGTCCACCACCGGGTCCGCCGGTCGGCCGAGGACGGTTGTCACTTCTGGTACACCCCCTGCTCGCCCATGAGATGGGCCACCTTGTTGGCGGCGAGGACCAGGCCGATGCTGACCACGCCCTTGACGAGACCGGCGGCAGCCGCGTAGCCGAAGTCCTGGTTGCGGACGCCGTTCCACCACACGAAGGTGTCCAGGACCTCCGAGGCTCCCGGTCCGACGGCGTCGCGCTGGAGCAGGATCTGTTCGAAGCCGACGGTCAGCGCGTCACCCACGCGCAGCACCAGCAGCAGCGCGATCACCGGGCGCAGCGCGGGCAGCGTGACGTGCCACATGCGGCGCCGGCGGCCGGCGCCGTCCATCGCGGCGGCCTCGTACAGGTCGGGGCTGACGGAGGCCAGGGCGGCGAGGAAGACGATGATCCCCCAGCCGGCGTCCTTCCACACGCTCTGCGCGGTGACGAGGAACTTGAAGGTGTCGGGGTCGGTCATGATGTCGAGGCCGTCGAAGCCGTGCTGCCGCATCAGCTGGGAGAACAGTCCGGCGCCGCCCAGGAGTTGCTGGAACACGGCGATGACCAGCACCCAGGAGAAGAAGTGCGGCAGGTAGAGCACGGCCTGGGCGACGGCCCGGATCCGGGGCCTGACGACGCTGTTGATGAGCAGCGCGAGGAGGATCGGGATCGGGAAGTAGAGGACCAGCTGGAGGACGAACAGCACCAGCGTGTTCGACATCGCGTTCCAGAACGCGGAGTCCTGGAAGATCTGCTGGAAGTTGGCCAGGCCGACCCAGGGACTGTGCAGGATGGAGACGACGCCGTTGTCGCTGATGTAAGGGTCGTAGTCCTCGAAGGCGACGATGTTGCCGAGGATCGGCAGGTAGTCGAAGAGCAGGAGCAGGGCGACGGCCGGGAGCGTCATCAGGAGCAGGACGCGGTCGCGTCCGAACCTCAGGCGCAGGCTGGGCCTGGCCGCGCGTCGTCCGTCACGGGAACCGGTGGTGTCGCCGGGCGCCGCCGGGGCGGTCGCCGTCATGTCGGCCTCGGCCCTGCTCCGAGGCACCGTGCTGTGGGACACGGACTTCTCCTTGCCTCGTGCCTCGGGTCAGCCGGCCGCCGGGCCGTTCTCGTCGAGGATCTTCTTGTACCAGTCGCGCAGCTTGTCGCCGCCCCTGCTGCGCCAGTCGGAGACGGCCTGCTGCATGTCGCCGATCTTCTTGCGGCCGCGCACGATGTCGTCCTCCAGCTGCTCGAAGTCGTTGCCGAGGTCGGTGTAGCGGCTGGGCTCGGTGATCTGCATGCCGTAGAAGGAGGACTTGGTGGTGAAGGCGCCCATCCGCTGCTGCCACTCGACCTGGCCCCTGGCGACCTCGGGGAAGTCGGGGTGGGCGATGGTCGGGGCGGGGCTCGCGATCATGACGTAGGCGTTGAGCACGTCGAGGTTGCCCTGGTCGGTCTTGGTGGGGACGCCCTTCTTGACGGTGTAGTGGGTGCCCTCGACGCCGTAGTTGGTGAGCATGTACTCCTTGGTGCCGTACGGCGCGGCGGTGGCGTCGGCGACGGCGAGCACGTCCCGGATCACCGCCTCGGAGGCCTTCTTGTTGACGAAGGCGAAGATCCCGGCGGGCTGTTCGGCGTAGAGCCGGGGGTCACCGCCGTCGTGGCCGAAGACGTCCATGCCCCAGATCTTGAACTCGGGGTTGTGGGTGGCCTGTTCGGCGGTACGGCCCCACCACTGCGAGATGTTGTTGGCGTAGATGAGGAACTCGCCGGCCGCGAACTTGGGGCCGGGGTCGGTGGCCTGGCTCTTGCCGAGCTCGGCGTCGGGGTGCACGACGCCGGCGGCGAAGAGCTTGCGGGTCCACTCCAGCGCCTCGAGGTACTGGTCGGTCTCGATGCGGTTGACGAGCTTGCCGTCGGCCAGGTTCCAGCCGAGCGGCTTCTCGCTGCCGGAGAGCACGCCGAACATCTGGAAGGCGGTCCACTTCATGTCGAGGCAGGCCCACCGCTTGGCCTTGGCGTCGGTGATGTCCTTGGCGAGGGCCATGAACTCGTCCGCCGAGCGCGGTACCCGGTAGCCCTCCTTGTCGAAGACGTCCTTGCGGTAGAGGGGCACGATGCCGGTGACGTACGGGGCGGGTTGGGGCAGGCCGCGCAGCTTGCCGCCGAAGATGGAGCGCTGCCAGGCGTCCGTCGGGATCGCGGCCAGGTTCGGGTAGTCCTTGACGGCGTCGCCGGAGAGGTAGGGGCCGAGGTCGGCGAACTTGGAGATGACGGCGCTGGGGATCTTGCCGTTCATGTTCCAGCCGGGGATGACCACCACGTCGGGCACCTCGCTGGAGGCGAGGACCGCGCCGAGCTTCTGCTCGTAGGTGTTGCCGTCCTGGTTCCGCCACCGGACGTCGACGCCGACGAGGTCGTTCATGGCCCGGTAGTAGGCGTTGTCCTGTTTGGGCGGTGAGCCCCAGAACGGCGACATGACGGTGACCTCGTTGCCCTTGCCGAGCTTCCGGGGCACGGACGTCTTCAGGTCCGTGAGATCGAGCCTGCGGGTGAACCCGGCGGCCGAGCCGTTCTTGGCGGGGATGTCCGGTGTCACCACGTTCCCCGCCACGTACGCCGGGAGCAGTTTCCTGGCGTTCCTGCCGGCCGAGGTACCCCCTCGGGCACCGCTGTCCGCGCTTCCGCAGGCGGTGAGCAGCGGCATCCCCCCGGCCACCGCGGCGGCGGCGACCGCGGTGGAGGCGAGGAAGCCTCTCCTGCTGGGAGCGGAGGAGGCGGCGTTCGGCGTCATTGCGTCAACCCTTCGTGGCGCACCAGGACACCCGGCGGTGGCCGTCGGCTGCGGTGTCTCGAGTGGATCTGGCCGAGCGGAAGCGTTCTTCGGCGGGGCACGTGAGTCGAAGCGCTTCGATGTTGCAGCGAGGTTAAGTGAACGCCTGGGGGCGCACAAGGGTCGTCGCCAAGATTCCTGCGAACTCCGGTGACCGCGCCGGAAGTCGGCTACGCCGGTGGCACCATGGAGAAGTCGGTGGGTGTTTCGCCCCTGCACCTTGACACCCGGCCTCGGGCGACTGAGCATCGAAGCGCTTCGAAAGCGTCGTGCCGCTCCATTCGCAAGGGGACCACTCGTGACCGTCGACTCGCCGTCCACCCCGCCCTTCCGCGATCCGTGTCTGCCGTTCGCGAAGCGCGTCGAGGACCTGCTGGCCCGGCTCACCCGTGCGGAGAAGATCTCCTTCCTGCACCAGTTCACGCCCGCCGTGGAACGCCTGGGCATCGCCGCCTGGCGGACCGGCCAGGAGGCACTGCACGGCGTGGCCTGGATGGGACCGGCGACGGTGTTCCCGCAGGCCGTCGGGCTCGGCGCGACCTGGAACCCGGACCTCGTACGGCGGGTCGGCGAGGCGGTGTCCCGGGAGGTCCGGGCGATGCGCGCCCGCGACGAGCGGGTCGGCCTGAACGTCTGGGCCCCGACGGTCAACCTGCTGCGCCACCCGCTGTGGGGCCGTAACGAGGAGGGTTACGCGGAGGACCCGAAGCTGACCTCGGCCATCGCCACGGCGTACACCCGCGGCCTGCGCGGCGACCACCCCTTGTACTGGCGCACCGCGCCGGTGCTGAAGCACTGGCTGGCACACAACAACGAGCAGGACCGGGACACCTCGTCGTCCTCGGTGCGTCCGCGCGTGCTGCACGAGTACGACCTGCGCGCCTTCCGGGACACGGTCGGGGCGGGCGCGGTGGCCGGGGTGATGCCGGCCTACAACCTGGTCAACGGCCGCCCCAACCACGTCTCCCCGTACCTGCGCGAGCACCTGCGCACCTGGACCGACGAGGAGCTGCTGGTCTGCTCGGACGCGGGCGCGCCCTCCAACCTGGTCGACAGCGAGCACTACTTCGACACCCACGAGGAAGCCGTCGCGGCGGCCCTGCTGGCCGGCGTGGACAGCTTCACCGACCACGGCACCGACGGCACGCTGATCACCGAGCGGGTCGAAGGTGCTCTCGCACGGGGCCTGTTGACGGAGGCGGACATCGACACCGCCGTGCGCCGCCAGCTCTCCGTCCGGTTCCGGCTCGGCGAGTTCGACCCGCTCCTCGACCCGCACGCGGGCACCGGCGCGTTCGACACCCCGGCGCACCGGGCGCTCGCGCAGGAGACGGCCGAGCAGGCGGTCGTACTGCTGAAGAACGACGCGGACCTGCTGCCGCTCGCCCCGGACACCCGGCTCGCGGTCGTCGGCCTGCTCGCCGACGAGTGCAAACTGGACTGGTACAGCGGCAGCCTCCTGCACCGCTCCACCCCGCTGGAGGGCCTGTACGAGCGGTTCGGCGCGCAGCGGGTGCGGTTCGCGGAGGGCGTGGACCGGATCCGGCTGCGGACGGCGGACGGCGCCTTCCTCGCCGTGCCCGTGGCGGACGCCCCCGACGAGGCGCGCGGCGCCGAGGGCGCCCTGGACCCGGCGCTGCTGTCCGGACGCACCGACCTGCCGCCGCTCACCACCGACGCCACCGGCACCGTGTTCGCGCTGGCCGACTGGGGCGAGGGGGTGTTGACCCTGCGCGCCCCCGACGGCCGCTACCTCTCGGTCGCCGAGGACGGCCGCGTCCGGGCCTGTGCCGACCAGCCCGGCGGCTGGGTCGTCCAGGAGACGTTCCGCCTGGAACCGCACGACGGCGGTCACCTCCTCGAGCACCTGGGCACGGGTCGTCATCTCCGTGTCGCCGCCGACGGCGTGCGGGTTGCCGACACGGGCGACGTCTTTCAGGTGGTCACGGTCGAACGGGGCGAGGACGCGGTGGCCCGGGTGGCGGGAGAGGCCGACGTCGTCGTGGTGGTGGCCGGCAACGATCCGCACATCAACGGCCGCGAGACCGAGGACCGTACGACGCTGCTGCTGCCGGAGCACCAGCAGCGGCTGCTGCGCGCGGCCCGGGCGGCCAACCCGCGCACCGTGCTGGCGCTCGTGTCGGCGTACCCGTACGCGGTGGACGCGGCCCCGCTGCCGGCCGTTCTGTGGACGGCGCACGGCGGCCAGGCGGCGGGCACGGCGCTGGCCCGGGTGCTGGCCGGCGACGTCTCCCCGGCCGGCCGCCTCCCCCAGACCTGGTACGCCGACAACGCCGACCTGCCCGGCCTCCTCGACTACGACGTGATCGGCGGCCGGCAGACCTACCTCTACTTCGACGGCAGCCCGCTCTTCCCCTTCGGCCACGGCCTGTCGTACGCCTCGTTCGCGTACGACGGCCTGACGGCCCGCGTGCGGGCGGGCGCGGTCCTCGTGAGCTGCACCGTCGGCAACACCGGGGACCGGCCGGCGGACGAGGTGGTCCAGCTCTACGGCCGGGCCGTGGACCCGTCGGTGCCCCGCCCGCGCCGCGAACTGCTGGCCCACCGCCGGCTCACGCTCGTCCCCAGCGAGACGGCCGAGGTCGCGTTCGAAGTCCCGCTGTCAGCCCTGGAGTTCTGGGACGTGGCCCACGGCGTCCGGCGGCTGGCGGACGGCCCGTACGAGCTGCTGGTGGGGGCGTCGAGCGAGGACGTACGGCTGCGCGCGACCGTCCGCCCCGGGGGCCGGCCTGCCACCGCGCGGCCGGTGCTGGAGCGGGGCCTTCCGGCCGCCGACTTCGACGAGCAGTCCGGCGTCGCGATCGTGGACCGGACGAGGACGGCGGGCGACGCGGTGACCCCGGCCCACGACCGGAGCGCCGAACTCCTCTATCGTGCCTGCGACTTCGGCGCCGGGGTGACCGAGGTGACCGCACAGCTGGCGGGCGAGGGCACCCTGGAACTGTCCCTGGACGGCGGCCCGGTACTGGCCGCCCTCACCCTGGACACCCCCACGGCCGGCCCGTACGCCTACACCACCCGCACCGCCGGGCTCGTCACCGCGGGCGTCCACGACGTCCGCCTCACGCTGCGCGGCCCCCTGCGGCTGGCGCACGTCGGTTTCCCCGGCTGAGGGGGCGCGGGGAAGCGACGGACACACGAAACGGCCGCAGCCCCCGCACAGTGGGCTGCGGCCGTTCCTCTTCCGACCTGTCCGTGGCAGGTCAGAGCGCGAGACCGGTGAGAACCAGCACGCGCTCGTAGGTGTAGTCCTCCATCGCGAACCGGACGCCCTCGCGGCCCACACCGGACTGCTTGGCGCCGCCGTACGGCATCTGGTCGGCACGGTAGGACGGGACGTCGCCGATCACCACACCGCCGACCTCGAGGGCGCGGTGGGCACGGAAGGCGACCTGGAGGTCGTGGGTGAACACGCCCGCCTGGAGGCCGTACTTGGAGTCGTTGACCGCGGCGAACGCCTCGGCCTCGCCGTCCACCTTCCGCACGGTGAGGACGGGCCCGAAGACCTCCTCGCAGGCGATCTTGGTGTCGGCCGGTACGTCGGTGAGGACGGTCGGCGCGTAGGAGGCGCCGTCGCGCTTGCCGCCGGTGAGGAGCTGCGCCCCCGCCGCGACGGCCTCGTCCACCCACGACTCCACGCGCTTGGCGGCGTCCTCGCTGACCAGCGGGCCGACGTCCGTCGTGTCGTCGGTGGGGTCACCGGTGACCTGGGCCTCGACGGCGGCGACGATGCGCGGCAACAGCCGGTCGTACACGGACGCGTCGGCGATCACCCGCTGCACCGAGATGCAGGACTGGCCGCCCTGGTAGTTGGAGAAGGTCGCGATGCGGGTCGCGGCCCAGTCCAGGTCGGCGTCGGAGGCGTAGTCGCCGAGGACGACCGCCGCGCCGTTGCCGCCCAGCTCCAGCGTGCAGTGCTTGCGCGGCACCGAGTCCATGATCGCGTAGCCGACCTTCTCGGAACCGGTGAAGGAGATCACCGGCAGGCGCTCGTCCTGGACGAGGGCGGGCATGCGGTCGTTGGCGACCGGGAGGATCGACCAGGAACCGGCGGGCAGGTCGGTCTCGGCCAGCAGGTCACCCAGGATCAGCCCGGACAGCGGCGTGGCCGGGGCCGGCTTCAGGATGATCGGCGCGCCGGCGGCGATCGCCGGGGCGACCTTGTGGGCGCACAGGTTCAGCGGGAAGTTGAACGGCGCGATGCCGAGCACGACACCCTTCGGGAAGCGGCGGGTGAGCCCCAGCCGGCCCTGGCCGCCGGCGTCGGTGTCGAGCCGCTGGGCCTCGCCGCCGTTGAACCGGCGGGCCTCCTCGGCGGCGAACCGGAACACGGACACCGCGCGGCCGACCTCACCCCGGGCCCACTTGATCGGCTTGCCGTTCTCGGCGGAGATCAGCTGGGCGATCTCCTCGGTGCGCTCGGCCAGCCGCCTGCTGACGTGGTCGAGCGCGGCGGCGCGCACGTGCGCCGGGGTGGCGGCGAACTCGTCCCGCACGGCGTACGCGGCGGCCACGGCCTCCTCGACCTGGGCGTCGGTCGGCACGCCGACCTTCCCCACGAGCCGGCCGTCCCACGGGGAGGTGACGTCGAAGGTGTCCTCGCCGGTGACCTGGCGGCCGGCGAGCCAGAAGGCATGGGTGGAAGTCATGTACGAGTCCCGGCCCTTCCGCGTTGGGGGTGTACTTGGCTTGCGTGCTCCACGGTAGGACGGCGCCGCCGGAGGGTCGCTTGTCCGTGCCGTACCACTCGGGACGGGGGGTACGCCGGTTTGGCGGGGTGGACGGCACCCGGTGGGCCGGGGATGCCCGCGGAGACCGTCTCCCCCGGGGCGGTCACTCGGTCGACGTCGCCTTCAGGGCCAGCCACAGCTCCATGCGTACGTCCGGGTCGTCCAGGCTGCGCCCCAGGATCTCCTCGACCCGGCGCATCCGGTACCGCAGCGTGTGCCGGTGGACGCCGAGGTCGGCCGCGGCCGCGTCCCACTGCCCGTGCCGGGACAGCCACGCCCGCAACGAGGCCACCAGATCGCCCCGGCCCGTCGCGTCGTGGTCGTGCAACGCCCGCAGCAGCCCGTCGGCGAACGCCTTCACCGCGTCGTCGGCCAGCAGCGGCAGCACGGAGCCCGCGGCCAGCTGCTCGTGCTCCACGAACACCCGCCCCCGCCGCCGCGCCACCGACAGCGCCTGCCCGGCCTGCTTGTACGCCGCTGCCGCCGCGGTCGGCCCGGCGGGCGCCGACAGGCCGACGACCAGGTCGTTCTCGTCCGCACGCCCCTGCTCGGGCACGGCCCGCGCGCTCTCGCGCGCCGCCGCGTACGTGGCACACGCGGCCACCGCCGTACCCTCGTCGGCGGCCAGCACCACCAGCCGCTCCCCCTCCGGCACGACCAGCACGGCCTCCCCGGAACGCGCCGCGGCGGACTCCACGGCCTCCGCGAGCTCACCCAGCGACTCCCCCGCCGTGCCGGCCGGGGACTCGGCCACGATGATCCGGAACGGCGCGTCGAGCAGTCCGCCGTACAGGTCCCCGGCGACGGCCCGGGCGTGATCGGGCTCGCCTGCGAGCAGCATGCGCAGCACCGCCGTACCGATCCGCTGCTCGGCCGCGTGCAGGGAGCGGGAGCGTTCGGTGGTGAGGGTGAGCAGGGCGATGGCCGAGTGGACGGCGTACCGCTCGGCGGTGCCGAGGGGCGCGGCCGTGCCGACGGCGAGCGCCGCCCGCGGGCGGCGGCCGGTGCCGAGACTGTGCAGTTCCACCCGGTCCTCGTGGTCCGGTCCGCCGACGACGGAGGACGCGGGGGCGGGCCGCTCCCGCAGCCGTTCGACCTCCGCGGTGATCCGGGCGGCCCGCCGGCCGGCCCAGTCCGGGGCGGCGGCGACGACGGCACCCGAGGCGTCGTACAGCGCGGCCCAGCCGTCGACCTGCGTGGCGAGCACGCCGAGCACACCCTCGGGGCCGGAGTTCAGCGCCTGCCGGGTCAGCTCCCGCTGGGCGGCGAAGCCTGCCGTGACCGCGCGGTACTGGTCGGCGGCGATCGCCGCGGACACCGCCTTGCTGATGGCGAGGAACGGGGTGCGGCGGGGCACCTCCAGCAGCGGCAGCCCCTCCTGCGCGCAGGCGTCGACGAGCGGCTCGGGTACCTGCTCGTAGTTGACGCCCACGGCGAACCCCAGGCCGACCACGCCCGCGCCGGACAGCCGCCGCACGTACCGCCGCATGGCCTCCGGGTTCTCGGCGTCCAGTTTCAGCGCGGTGACCAGCAGCAGCTCGCCGCCCTCCATGTAGGGCACGGGGTCGGCCAGCTCGCTGACGTGCGCCCAGCGGACGGGCACGTCGAGACGGTCCTCGCCCGCGCGCACGGTCAGCTTGAGCGCGGAGTGGTGGACGAGCGAGGCGAGAGTCGGGGGCATGGCGCCTTCACGGTGAGGGAGGGGTGATCTTTTGGCCACGGTGTATGAACGGCCTACGCCGATTCTGCCTCACCGTACGATCACCCGCTGGCCGTCACCCCCGCAGATCCACCAGCAACGGCGGCGCGTGCTCCCCCTGCACGGTGGTCAACGACAGCACCGCGTGCCCCGCCGGCACCCCATGAGCCAACTCGGAAGCAGACCACCGCTCCCGCTCCACCTGCCGAACGGTGACGGCGCGCGCCGTCGGCGCCTGACCCGTGATGATCCGGCGCAGCATGTGCACGGCCTTGCCGGCCGGGGTCTCGGCGATGATCTGCCGGTCGGTGACGTCCCGGGTCTCGGTCCACTCCTTGCCCCACACCTCGGCGAAGTCCTGCCCGTCCCAGGGCGTGAGCCCGGACAGCGCCATCCGGCAGCCGGTGGCACCGAGCAGCGGGCCGCGCACCGGCCGGGGTGCGTCGTCCAGGGTGCGCAGCGTGAGCACGGTCCCGGCGTTGACGCTGCGCAGCCGCTGGATGCCGCGCACGGCCTCCGGGGTGACGACGCCCGTGGCGTCGTCGAGCAGCAGGCAGGCGAAGAGCGAGCGGTCCTCGCGTACCGTCACGGCGGCCGTGAACTGGGCGAGCACCAGCCGGGCCAGGATCCGGGAGGCGTCGGCGTGGCCGCGCTGGGGCAGGTCGATGCGGACCCGGACCGGGTGGTCGAGGGCCCGCAGCGAGAACGGCCGGCTCTGCCCGGAGGTGTCGAAGAAGGCGGCGAACGCGGGCCGGTCGAGCAGCGCGATCCGGTCGGCGAGAACCGTGCCGACATCGCCCGGGTGGGCCATCTGCCGCTCACGGGCGTCCAGTTCGCGCAGCAGCGAGGAGTGCCCGGCATTGGTCAGCGCCTTGCGCAGCGCGGCCAGCGGGCCGGGCGCGCCGTCGAGGAGCTGCCGCAGTTCCGGCACGGAGGGAAAGCGGTCGTGGACGGCCCGGAAGGGGCCGAGCAGCTGGGCGAGGACGGTGGTGGAGCGGCGGGTGTCACTGCCCGGGTGCGGGTCGGTGAGGTCGCCGACGAGGGCCTCGGCGAGTATGGCGGCCGCTTCGTCGGGATCGGTGGTGCCGCCGTAGAGGTCGAGGTCGTGGGCGGATTCGGGGTGGCCGACGCGTACGACGACGTCGTAGGCCTCGGCCGGGCCGAGTCCGGCGCCCGCCGCGCCGGCCACCACGACCGCCGCCCGGCCGGCGAGGGCGTGCAGACACAGGGACTCGGCGAGCGGCCGCACGACGGCGCCGGTCTTGCCGGATCCGGCCGGGCCGACGGCGAGCAGCGAGGTGCCGAGCAGGTCGGGCCCGAGGGCCAGGCCGGCGCCGCGGTAGTGATAGGGGTTGCGGGGGTCGTCGGCGGCGGTTCCGAGCCGGACCTGGCCGGTGAGCAGGTCGTGCCGGGCCTGCCGGACGGGCAGGTCCCGGTCGCCGGACGGGTGCGGACAGGCGGCGGCGCCGTCCTTGAGCACGGCACCGGTGAAGGCGGCCAGGGCGTGCCGCCCGGACCGTACGCTCTGCCAGGCCCTGCTGATCCGCGCGTGGTCCACGTCCCGCATCAGCCCGGCCCGCGCCTCACCGGCCAGCCGCTCAGCAGCCTCGTACGCCCCGGCCTGCCGCAGCTGGGGCCATGCGGCGGGGTCGTGGTCGGGGGTGGACGGCTGTGCCGCCTCGGGCGCGGCGGAGTTCCAGGCGGGGGGGCCGTACCGGCGCCAGATCTCGCCCCAGCGGCCGAGGCGGCCGACGACCAGCAGGATGGCGAGGGCGATGACGGTGTAGTACGAGTACCAGAGGATCGCGTTGCCGACGCGGTCGTTGCCCTGGCGCCAGGAGTCGGGGGTGAACAGCTCCAGCGGCAGCACCCACCAGCCGCCGAGGTAGTTGTTCCACAGCAGGGACCACACCAGCCACCCCACCAGGAAGGCGATCACCGCGCCGCTGAGCAACTGCCGGGCCGGGATCTGCTGGGGCTCCTGTTCGGGCCGGGGCCGGTGCCCGAAGCGCCAGACGCCGGGCGCCGCCTCCGGGCGGGGGGTCCGCAGCCAGGCCAGGAACGCCGAGCCGTCCGGCCGGGGCGGCACGCCGGGCGGCATCGAGGGCATGGCCGGCACCCCGAAGGCGTCCGGCGGACCCCCCGGATGCGGTACCGGTGTGGTGTGGGTGCCGCGTGTGTCGTGTGTGCCGTCGCTGTCCATCCGCCCTGCCCCCTGACCAGCCGTTCCGTCCGCCATCAGCGAGTCAATCTAACGCCCCGGCCTGGGGAGTTCACCGCTTACGTGGCCGTAAGGCGCCGTACCCGTCCGGGTGGGCTATGTCCACCGCGGACAACGGGTCCCGCCGACAACGCCCACATGGAGCATGCCCACCCCGCGGAAGCGGTCTTAGCCTGCGAGAAAAGAAGGTATGCGTCCGAAAACGCACCACCCGGAACCGCCCGGGACTGCCCGGAACGCAAGATCATCAGGGAGCCCCCCATGACCGCACTTCCGCAGGAGCGCCGCGTCGTCACCGCCATCCCCGGCCCGAAGTCGCAGGAGCTTCAGGCCCGCCGTACCGCCGCGGTCGCGCAGGGCGTGGGCTCCGTGCTGCCCGTGTTCACCACCCGCGCGGGCGGCGGCATCATCGAGGACGTCGACGGCAACCGGCTCATCGACTTCGGTTCCGGTATCGCGGTGACGAGCGTCGGCGCGTCCGCCGAGGCCGTCGTGCGCCGGGCCTCGGCCCAGCTCGCCGACTTCACCCACACCTGTTTCATGGTCACCCCGTACGAGGGCTACGTGGAGGTCGCCGAGGCGCTGGCCGAGCTGACCCCGGGCGACCACGCCAAGAAGTCGGCGCTGTTCAACTCCGGCGCCGAGGCCGTCGAGAACGCCGTCAAGATCGCTCGCGCGTACACCAAGCGGCAGGCCGTGGTCGTGTTCGACCACGGTTACCACGGCCGGACCAACCTCACGATGGCGCTGACGGCGAAGAACATGCCGTACAAGCACGGCTTCGGGCCGTTCGCGCCGGAGGTGTACCGCGTGCCGGTGGCGTACGGCTACCGCTGGCCGACCGGTGCGGAGAACGCCGGCCCGGAGGCCGCCGCGCAGGCCATCGACCAGATCACCAAGCAGGTCGGCCCGGACAACGTCGCCGCGATCATCATCGAGCCGGTGCTCGGCGAGGGCGGCTTCATCGAGCCGGCCAAGGGCTTCCTGCCGGAGATCGTGAAGTTCGCCAACGACAACGGCATCGTGTTCGTCGCCGACGAGATCCAGTCCGGTTTCTGCCGTACCGGCCAGTGGTTCGCGTGCGAGGACGAGGGCATCGTCCCGGACCTGATCACCACCGCCAAGGGCATCGCCGGCGGTCTGCCGCTGGCCGCCGTCACCGGCCGCGCGGAGATCATGGACGCCGCGCACGCGGGCGGCCTCGGTGGTACGTACGGCGGTAACCCCGTCGCCTGCGCGGGTGCGCTCGGCGCCATCGAGACCATGCGCGAGCTGGACCTCAACGGCAAGGCCAAGCGCATCGAGGAGATCATGAAGGGTCGCCTCACCGCCATGGCCGAGAAGTTCGACGTCATCGGCGACATCCGTGGCCGTGGCGCGATGATCGCCGTCGAGCTGGTCAAGGACCGCGCCACCAAGGAGCCGAACCCGGAGGCCACCGCCGCGCTGGCCAAGGCCTGCCACGCCGAGGGGCTGCTGGTCCTGACCTGCGGCACCTACGGCAACGTGCTGCGCTTCCTGCCCCCGCTCGTCATCGGCGAGGACCTGCTGAACGAGGGCCTCGACATCATCGAGCAGGCCTTCGCGGGCGTCTGAGCCGCACATCCGAGCGACTGGTTCGCACCTCTGTAGGACGCCTGCGGCAGGCCGTGTGAAGAAGGTGTGCGGGGTGGATGACGGGAGCCGATTCCGTCTGCCCAAGCGCCCCGGCCTGCCGTAGGTTTCCTCCAGATGAGAGATACACCCCGCCCACAGGGGACTGTGGGCGGCGCCGGGCCGAGGCCTCCCCAGCTTCGACCTGGTCGTGCCCTCGCGCACAGATCCGGCGCCTGACGGCTCCGGGATCTCCTCACCGATCGGACGGTCGCCGCCCCAAACCCCCCGGGGCGCGCGACGTTCCGGTCCGGGCGGCCGCCCCGGAACGACCCCCCCTTGTTCCGGGGCGGCCGGCCTCCTTCTCCGCGATGTCTGCCAAGCTGGTCGCCGTGTCGACCTCAGTCCGCCGCGCCCTGCTCGCCGGCGTCCCGGCCGTCGCGGCCGTCCTCTTCCTCCTGATCACCTGGCAGGTCCTGGCGCACGGCCCGCTGCTGGGACCGGACGCCCGGCTGAGTCGGGCCCTGATCCGCCCGGACCGGTTCTCCGAGCTCCTCTCCGACCTCGGCAACGTCCAGGTCGCCGTCCCCGCGCTCGCCGCGGCCCTCGCGTACGCGGCCCGGCGGGGCCGTGCCAGCGGCGTGGACCGGTGGTGGCTGCCGCCGCTCGCCGCGGCCGTGCTGATGGCGCTGGTCCCGGCGGTCGTCGTGCCGCTGAAGGACCTCACCGGCCGGCCGGGGACCCCTGTGGTGCCCCCGGCGACCGGCTACTTCCCGTCGGGTCACACGGTGACGGCGGTGGTCGCGTACGGTTCCGCGACCCTGCTCCTGCTGCCCGGGCTGCGTTCGCCCGCCGCCCGCCGCCTGCTGGTCGCCGGCTGTGCGGCGCTCGTCCTCGGGGTGTCGTACGGCCTGGTCCGCCGGGGCTGGCACTGGCCGCTGGACGTGGTGGCCGGCTGGTGCCTGGGCACGGTGCTGCTGACCGCCCTCGTCCTGGCGGTCAGCCGAAGTAGGCGTCGAAGTTCTTCTGGAACTCCCAGTTCGCGTAGCGGTCCCAGTTCACCGACCACGTCATCAGACCGCGCAGGGCGGGCCAGGTCCCGTGGGGCGCGTACGAGCCGCAGTTCGTCTTCTTCGTGAGGCAGTCCAGGGCCTTGGTGACCTCGGACGGGGAGACGTAGCCGTTGCCCGCGTTCGTCGACGCCGGCATGCCGATGGCGACCTGGTCGGGGCGCAGCGGCGGGAAGACGTTGTTCGCGTCGCCGGCGACCGGGAAGCCGGTGAGGAGCATGTCGGTCATGGCGACGTGGAAGTCGGCGCCGCCCATGGAGTGGTACTGGTTGTCCAGGCCCATGATCGGGCCCGAGTTGTAGTCCTGGACGTGGAGCAGGGTCAGGTCGTCGCGCAGGGCGTGGATCACCGGGAGGTAGGCGCCGCAGCGCGGGTCCTGGCCGCCCCACTTGCCGGTGCCGTAGTACTGGTAGCCGTTCTGCACGAAGAAGGTCTCGGGAGCCATGGTCAGGACGAACTTGGCGCCGTACTTGGCCTTGAGGGTCTTCAGTGCCGAGATCAGGTTGACGATCACGGGGGTGGTCGGGTTCCGGAAGTCGGTGTCGCCGGTGTTCAGGGACAGCGAGTGGCCCTCGAAGTCGACGTCGAGTCCGTCGAGGCCGTAGGTGTCGATGATCTTCGAGACGGAGGAGACGAAGGTGTCGCGGGCGGCCGTCGTGGTCAGCTGGACCTGGCCGTTCTGGCCGCCGATCGAGATCAGCACCTTCTTGCCGGCCGCCTGCTTGGCCTTGACCGCGGCCTTGAAGTCGGCGTCGCTCTCCACGTTCGGGCACTCGGTGACCGGGCAGCGGTTGAAGCGGATGTCGCCGGAGGTGGCCGAGGTGGGCTCGCCGAAGGACAGGTCGATGACGTCCCAGCTGTCGGGGACGTCCGCGAGGCGGGTGTAGCCGGCGCCGTTGGCGAAGCTGGCGTGGAGGTAGCCGACGAGGGCGTGGGCGGGCAGGTCGGCCGGGCCGCCGCCGGTGCCCGCGCCGGTCGTGGCGGTCACGGCCGTGGACTTCGCGGACTCGCCGGCGTCGTTGACCGCGGTGACCTGGAAGCTGTAGGCGGTGGAGGCCGCGAGTCCGGAGACGGTCGCCGACGTGCCGGTCACGGTCTGGACCTTGGCGCCGTCGCGGTAGACGGTGTAGCCGGTGGCGCCGGTCACCGCCGACCAGGACAGGCCGACGGAGGACTGCGTCACGGAGGTGGCCCTCAGGCCGGCGGGCGCGGCGGGCGGCTGCCCGGTGCCGCTGCCGCCGGGGCCGACGAGGGTGATGTCGTCGGCGTCGTAGGCGCCGGTGCCGTACCAGCCGTGGGTGTTGATCGTGACCTTGGTGGTCGTGGGTCCGGTGCGGAAGGTGGTGCTCAGCTTCTGCCAGTCGGGGGCGGACTGGGTCCAGGCGGAGACGTCGGTGGTGCCGGTGCCGGCCGCGGCGAGGTAGACGTAGGAGCCGCGGACGTAACCGGACAGGGTGTACTGCGCGTCGGGCTGGACGCTCACGGTCTGGCCGCACTGGGCGTTGTCGCCGCCCGCGGGGGTCGCCTGGAGGGCGGCCTTCCCGCTGTGCACGGGCGAGCCGACGATCGTACCGGCCGTGCAGGTCCAGCCGGTCAGGCCGGACTCGAAGCCGCCGTTGACGACTGCGTCCACGTCGGCCCCGACGGCCGCGTCGGCGGGCGAGGAGAGCGCGGTGATGCCGGGCACGGCCAGCAGCGCGGCCGTGAGCACGGTGAGGACGGTGCCGGGACGTCTGGGGCGATCCACAAGGGCCTCCGGGGTCAGGGGAGTTGACGGGGCCGAGCGGACACAACTTGGTCCAGACCAATCCTGTTGTCAAGGTGTCCGGGCGTCACCCGTCCGCGTTCCTCTCCCGGGCCGGCCCCGCCACCGCCTCGTGCATCGCCAGCTCCAGCAGCGCCGGGTCGGTCAGCGTGCCCGAGCCGTCCGGCGGCACCAGCCAGCGCACCCCCCGGGACATCCGGCCCGGATACGGCACGACGATCCAGGTGCCGGACCCGGCGGTACGGATGCCGGTGCCGAGCCAGCGGGCCGCGGTGCCCGGCGGCACGAAGAACCCGACCCGGCTGTCGCCGAAGTCGGCGAGCACCGGGCCGGGCCGGTCGAGCATGCGGGTGAGCACGTCCAGGGTCGGGTAGCCGAGGTCGCCCGGCAGGATGAGGACGTCCCACGCCTTGCCCGCGGGCAGCAGGGCGACCCCGAGGGGGTTGCGTTCCCACTCCCAGCGGCAGGCTCCGGGGTCCGGTGCGACGGATGCCAGCCATTCGACCGCCGTCTTCGGCCCAGTCATCGAAGAACCTCCCTCTCTCGTCCGACGCGGTCGCGTCACAGGGAGAGAGAGGGAGGTCCGGCCCGAGCATTACGCGGGTTTCCCGGCCTTCGTCCCGCGGTCCGGGTGGTGGCCGGAGTCTTTCGTTCGGATCAGGCCGGACCCCGCGAGCCCGGCATGATCCGAACGAGAGGCCCTAGCTGTCGAAGCCCAGGCCGAGCCGGTCCATGGTCCGCAGCCACAGGTTCCGGCGGCCGCCGTGGGCGTCCGCGCGGGCCAGGGACCACTTGGTGAGGGCGATCCCGGTCCAGGCGAAGGGTTCCGGCGGGAACGGCAGCGGCTTCTTGCGGACCATCTCCAGCTCGGTCCGCTCGGTGCGCTCCCCGTCCAGCAGGTCCAGCATGACGTCCGCGCCGAAGCGGGTCGCGCCGACACCGAGGCCCGTGTAGCCGGCCGCGTAGGCCACGCGGCCCTGGTGGGCGGTGCCGAAGAACGCCGAGAAGCGGGAGCAGGTGTCGATCGCGCCGCCCCAGGCGTGGGTGAAGCGGACGCCTTCCAGCTGCGGGAAGCAGGTGAAGAAGTGGCCGGCGAGCTTGGCGTACGTCTCGGGCCGGTCGTCGTACTCGGCGCGGACCCGGCCGCCGTACGGGTAGATCGCGTCGTAGCCGCCCCACAGGACACGGTTGTCGGCGGACAGCCGGAAGTAGTGGAACTGGTTGGCGCTGTCCCCCAGCCCCTGCCGGTTCTTCCAGCCGATCTCCGCCAGCTGGTCGGGCGTGAGCGGCTCGGTCATCAGCGCGTAGTCGTAGACGGGGACGGTGTACGACCGCACGCGGCGCAGCAGGCTCGGGAAGATGTTCGTGCCGAGCGCCACCCTGCGGGCGCGGACCGCGCCGTACGGGGTGCGTACGGCCATGCCGCCGCCGTACTGCTTCAGCGTCAGCGCGGGCGTGTGTTCGTAGACCCGGACGCCGAGCCTGACGCATGCCTGCTTCAGGCCCCACGCCAGTTTCGCCGGGTGCAGCATGGCCACGCCCCTGCGGTCCCACAGGCCGGCCTCGAAGGTCGGCGAGTTCACCTGTTCGCGCACCGCGTCGGCGTCCAGGAACTCGACGCCGTCGGCGAGCCCCTTCTCCTCCAGTTCCCGGTGCCAGTCGCGCAGTTCCCAGGCCTGGTAGGTCTCGGTGGCGACGTCGATCTCGCCGGTGCGTTCGAAGTCGCAGTCGATGCCGTGCCGGGCGACGGCGGCCTCGATCTCGTCGAGGTTGCGCAGGCCCAGCTCCTGGAGCCGCTGGATCTCGCCGGGCCAGCGGGCGAGCCCGTTGGGCAGGCCGTGGGTGAGGGAGGCGGCGCAGAAGCCGCCGTTGCGGCCGGAGGCGGCCCAGCCCACCTCGCGGCCCTCCAGCAGCACCACGTCGCGCTGCGGGTCGCGCTCCTTGGCGTTGAGCGCGGTCCACAGTCCGCTGTAGCCGCCGCCCACGACCAGCAGGTCGCAGGTCTCGGTGCCGGTGAGGGCGGGTTCGGCGGGCGGCTTGCCGGGGTCCTCCAGCCAGTACGGCACCGGTCGTGCCTCGGAGAGAGAGGCGGTCCAGTTGTCTCTGCCACGGCTCATGGCGCTCGGGGCCATGATTTCAACTCCCTACAGGGGCTTATGCCTTGTGTTTGTCACGGCGACCGGTGACGGCCATCGACGTCAGCACGAACAGCACGGCGACCAGGAACATGGCCGTGCCGATCACGTTGATCTGCACGGGTGTGCCGCGCTGCGCCGATCCCCACACGAACATGGGGAAGGTGACGGTCGAACCGGCGTTGAAGTTGGTGATGATGAAATCGTCGAAGGACAGCGCGAAGGAGAGCAGCGCGCCCGCGGCGATCCCGGGTGCCGCGATGGGCAGGGTGACCCGCACGAAGGTCTGCACGGGACCGGCGTACAGGTCCCGGGCGGCCTCCTCCAGACGCGGGTCCATCGACATCACGCGCGCCTTGACGGCGGTGACGACGAAGCTCAGGCAGAACATGATGTGCGCGATGAGGATCGTCCAGAAGCCCAGCTGAGCGCCCATGTTGAGGAACAGGGTGAGCAGCGAGGCGGCCATGACGACCTCGGGCATGGCCATCGGCAGGAAGATCAGCGAGTTGACGGCGCCGCGGGCGCGGAAGCGGTAGCGGACCAGCGCGAAGGAGATCATCGTGCCGAGGACGGTGGCGCCGACCGTCGCCCACACGGCGATCTGGAGGCTGAGGGACAGCGAGCCGCACATGCCGGCGACCCCGCACGGGTCCCGCCAGGCGTCCGTGGAGAACTGCTGCCACTCGTAGTTGAAGCGGCCCTTCGGCCGGTTGAAGGAGAACACCGTGACGATGACGTTCGGCAGCAGCAGATAGGCGAGCGTCAGCAGTCCCGCGATGACGACGAGACGGCGCTTGAGCCAGTTGACGAGGAGCATTTAGACCAGGTCCTCCGTCCCCGACCGGCGGATGTAGAGCGTGACCATGGCCAGGATCGCGGCCATGAGGATGAAGGAGAGCGCCGCCGCCGTCGGGTAGTCCAGGATGCGCAGGAACTGCGTCTGGATGACGTTGCCGATCATGCGGGTGTCGGTGGAGCCGAGGAGTTCGGCGTTGACGTAGTCGCCGGCCGCCGGGATGAACGTCAGCAGGGTCCCGGAGACCACGCCCGGCATCGACAGCGGGAAGGTCACCTTGCGGAAGGTGGTCCAGGGCTTGGCGTACAGGTCGCCGGCCGCCTCGTGCAGCCGCCCGTCGATCCGCTCCAGCGAGCTGTACAGCGGCAGGATCATGAACGGCAGGAAGTTGTACGTCAGTCCGCAGACGACCGCCAGCGGGGTGGCCAGCACCCGGTCGCCGGCCGTCCAGCCGAGCCAGTCGGTCAGGCTGAGGATGTGCAGCGAGTTCAGCGTGTGCACGACCGGGCCGTTGTCGGCGAGGATCGTCTTCCAGGCCAGGGTCCGGATCAGGAAGCTGGTGAAGAACGGCGCGATCACCAGGATCATGATCAGGTTCCGCCAGCGGCCCGCGCGGAAGGCGATCAGATAGGCGAGCGGGTAGCCGAGGAGCAGGCAGAGCACGGTCGCGGCGGCGGCGTAGAGGACGGACCGCAGGAACTGCGGCCAGTACTCCGACAGGGCGTCCCAGTACGTCGCCAGGTGCCAGGTGACCTTGTAGCCCTGTTCCAGGGAGCCGGTCTGCACGGACGTGGAGGCCTGGTAGAGCATCGGCAGCGCGAAGAAGACGACCAGCCACAGCAGGCCGGGCAGCAGCAGCCAGTACGGCGTGAACCGGCCGCGTCTGCGCGGGGGCTTCTCCTCCGGTGCGGTCGGACTGAGGGGCGGGGGCGCCTCGGTGAGCGTCGACATCAGGCGGCGACCTCTTCCTCGGTGCCCGCGTCGATGTCCTGCGCCGCGTCGAGGCCGAAGGTGTGCGCCGGGCTCCAGTGCAGGACCACCTCGGCGCCGGGGACGAGCCGGCCGTCGCGCTCGACGTTCTGCACGTACACCGACAGCTCCTCGCAGACGGGGCTGTCGATGACGTACTGCGTGGAGACACCGATGAAGCTCGCGTCGGCGATTCGGCCGGTGATGCGGTTGCGGCCCGCGGGGACGGAGCCGGCGTCGTCGGCGTGCGTGAGGGAGATCTTCTCCGGGCGGATGCCGACCAGCACCGTGCCGCCGGCCGTCGTCGGGGCCGAGCACCGCGCCTCGGGCAGCACCAGTTTCCCGCCGCCCGCCGTGAGCACCAGGTCGTCGCCGCTGCGGGTGTCGACCTCGGCGCGGATGAGGTTGGAGGTGCCGAGGAAGTTCGCGACGAAGGTGGTCCGCGGGTTCTCGTAGAGGTCGGCCGGCGAGCCCAGCTGCTCGACCCGGCCGCCGTTCATCACGGCGACCGTGTCGGCCATGGTCATGGCCTCCTCCTGGTCGTGCGTGACGTGGACGAAGGTGATGCCGACCTCGGTCTGGATCCGCTTCAGCTCCAGCTGCATCTGGCGGCGCAGCTTGAGGTCGAGGGCGCCGAGGGGCTCGTCGAGGAGGAGCACGTTCGGGTGGTTGATGAGGGCGCGGGCGACGGCCACGCGCTGCTGCTGGCCACCGGAGAGCTGGTGCGGTTTCTTGCGCGCCTGCTCGCCCAGCTGGACCAGGTCCAGCATCTCCTCGACCTGCTTCTTCACGCTCTTCACGCCGCGCCGGCGCAGGCCGAAGGCGACGTTCTCGAAGATGTCCAGGTGCGGGAAGAGGGCGTAGGACTGGAAGACCGTGTTCACGGGCCGCTTGTACGGCGGCAGGTGGGTGACGTCCTCCTCGCCGAGGCGGACGGTGCCCGAGGTGGGCTCCTCCAGACCGGCGATCATGCGCAGGGTGGTCGTCTTGCCGCAGCCGGACGCGCCGAGCAGGGCGAAGAAGGAGCCCTGGGGCACGGTCAGGTCCAGCGGGTGCACGGCGGTGAAGGAGCCGTAGGTCTTGGAGATACCGGAGAGGCGGACGTCGCCGCTGTTGTCTGGTGTCGTCTTCATCGTCGTCATCACGCCCCTGTGAGCTTCGCGAACTTCTCTTCGTAGGCCGTCTCTTCCTTCTGGCTCAGGGAGCGGAAGGCATGGGACTTCGCCTGCATGGCCTTGTCGGGGACGATCAGCGGGTTGTCCGCCGCGTCTTTGTCGATCTTCGCAAGGTACGGCTTCACTCCGTCGACCGGCGTCACGTAGTTGATGTACGCGGCCAGCTCCGCGGCCTGCCGGGGCTCGTAGTAGAAGTCGATGAGCCGCTCGGCGTTCGTCTTGTGGCGCGCCCTGTTCGGTACGCACATGTTGTCGGTCGACGTCATGTAGCCGCTGTCCGGGACGACGAAGTCGACGTCCGGGCTGTCCGCCTTGAGCTGGACGACGTCGCCCGCCCAGGCCACGCAGGCCGCGAAGTCGCCCTTGGTGAGGTCGGACGTGTAGTCGTTGCCGGTGAAGCGGCGGATCTGGCCCTTGTCGACGGCCTTCTGGAGACGGGCGATGGCCGCGTCGAAGTCGTCGTCGGTGAACTTCCCCGGGTCCTTGCCCATGTCGAGCAGGGTCATGCCGACGGAGTCGCGCATCTCCGACAGGAAGCCGACGCGCCCCTTGAGCCGGGGGTTGTCCAGCAGGTCGGAGACCGAGGTGACCTCGATGCCGTCGAGTGCCTTCTTGTTGTAGGCGATGACGGTGGAGATGCCCTGCCAGGGGTAGGAGTACGCCCGCCCCGGGTCCCAGTCCGGGTTGCGGAACTGGGCCGAGAGGTTGCTGTAGGCGTGCGGCAGGTTGGACGGGTCCAGTTTCTGGACCCAGCCGAGCCGGATGAGCCGGGCGGCCAGCCAGTCGGTGAGGACGATGATGTCGCGGCCGGTGTCCTGGCCCGCGGCGAGCTGCGGCTTGAGCTTGCCGAAGAACTCGTTGTTGTCGTTGATGTCCTCGCTGTACCTGACCGTGATCCCGGTCCGCCTGCGGAAGGTGTCGAGCGTGGGGTGGCGCTTCCCCTTGTCGTCGACGTCGATGTACTCGGTCCAGTTGGAGAAGTTCACCACCTTCTCCTTGGCCGAGTGGTCCTCGGCGGAGGTGCCGCCCTGGCTCTTGCCGGCCGCGGGGATCCCGCAGGCGCTCAGCGCCCCGAGGCCGCCGGCCGCGAGCGCACCGCCGGCGGACGCCCGCAGCAGCGACCGGCGGGTCAGGCCGGCCCTGCCGTTGCGGAGGCTGCGCCGCATGGCCGCGACTTGCGGCGGGGTCAGGCGGTCGGGCTCGTACTGCTCCATGCGCGTGGTGCCCTTTCGGGAGGGATCGGCCTGGTCACTGGCCTGTCGTCGCTAGCGGTCCCCGAAGATCGTGCGGTGCCAGTCCTTCCGCGCCACCGCCGTGTTGTCGAACATTACGTGCTTGACCTGCGTGTACTCCTCGAACGAGTACACGGACATGTCCTTGCCGAAGCCGGAGGCCTTGTAGCCGCCGTGCGGCATCTCGCTGATGATCGGGATGTGGTCGTTGATCCACACGCAGCCCGCCTTGATCTCGCGGGTGGCACGGTTGGCGCGGTAGACGTCGCGGCTCCACGCGGAGGCGGCGAGGCCGTACGGTGTGTCGTTGGCCAGCCGGATGCCCTCATCATCACCGTCGAACGGCAGCACGACCAGTACGGGACCGAAAATCTCGGACCGGACGACCTCGCTGTCCTGCGGGGCACCGGCGATCAGGGTGGGCCGGTAGTAGGCACCCTTCCCGAGGTCTCCCCCGGGGGCCTCCCCGCCGGTCACCACGCGCGCGTAGGCACGCGCCCGGTCCACGAAGCCGGCGACCCGGTCGCGCTGGGCGTGCGAGATCAGCGGCCCGAGGTCGGTACCGGGCGCGAAGGGGTCCCCGAGCCGCACGGTCTCCATCAGCGCGGCCGTCCGCTCGACGAACGCCTCGTACAGCGGTCGCTGCACGTACGCGCGCGTGGCGGCCGTGCAGTCCTGGCCGGTGTTGATGAGCGCGCCGGCGACCGCGCCGTGGACCGCGGCCTCCAGGTCGGCGTCGTCGAAGACGACGAAGGGTGCCTTGCCGCCCAGCTCCAGATGCAGCCGCTTGACGGTCGCGGTGGCGACCTCGGCGACCCGCTTGCCGACACCGGTGGAGCCGGTGAAGGAGGTCATGGCCACGTCCGGGTGGCCGACCAGGTGCTCCCCGGCCTCCCGCCCGGTCCCGGTGACGATGTTGACCACCCCGTCCGGGATTCCGGCGTCGGTGGCGGCCTGGGCGAACAGCAGCGAGGTCAGCGGGGTCAGCTCGGCGGGCTTCAGCACGATCGTGTTGCCCGCGGCGATCGCCGGGAGGATCTTCCAGGCGGCCATCTGGAGGGGATAGTTCCAGGGCGCGATCGACCCGACGACCCCGATGGGCTCGCGCCGGACGTACGAGGTGTGGTCGCCGGAGTACTCACCGGCGGACTGCCCCTGGAGATGCCGGGCGGCGCCCGCGAAGAACGCGGTGTTGTCGATGGTGCCCGGCACGTCGAACTCGCGGGTGAGCTTCAGCGGCTTGCCGCACTGGAGGGACTCGGCGCGGGCGAGGTCCTCGGCGCGGTCGGCGAGCACGGCGGCGAACCGGTGCAGGGCGTCCGAGCGCTCGCCCGGGGTCGTGGCGGCCCAGCCCGGGAAGGCCGCGCGCGCGGCGGCGACGGCCGCGTCGACGTCGTCGGCGCCGGCCAGTTCGTACGTGTACACCCCCTCGCCGCTCGCGGGGTCGACCACGGTGTGGGTGTGACCCGAGGTGCCCCTGGTCAGCCGGCCCGCGATGAACTGCGCGCCGTCAGTGAAGCGGTCCTGCGCGGCGAAGCGTTCCTCTGCGGGGAATCGTTCCGGGGTGGCGGTGCCCGGGTTGTGCATGTCGCTCTCCTCCGCCGTTCGCCCCGCCCCGGTGGGCGGGTGGCGTAGCTCCAGCTCGATTTGAGTGCCGATCCTGACAGAGGGAGTGGTCGTCAACAAGTGATTCCGTTGTTGCCTTTTGGTTACGCGACGGAATCTGTCGACCAGGTGTCGAGTCGGGAGGGAAAAGGGCGGACGGAGTGTCAGTGGTGCGTGCCACACTCGCGTGCATGGGGAAGATCGACGGGCTGGAAGCCCTGATCAGGGAGGTCCGGGCCGGCTCCCGGATCACGTACCTCCACTTCTGGGGGCACCGGCCGCGGCCCGACGGGCGGATCGGCGCGAGCTGCCTCAGCCAGTGGTGGCCGTCACCCTTCGTGGTGGACGGTGCGGAGTACGCGACGGCCGAGCACTGGATGATGGCCGGCAAGGCCCGGCTGTTCGGCGACGCGGAGGCGGAGCGGCGGGTGCTGGCCGCGGAGCATCCCGCCGAGGCGAAGAAGGCGGGCCGGCTGGTCCGGGGCTTCGACGACGCGACCTGGGAGCGGGATCGCTTCCGGATCGTGGTCGAGGGCAGCGTGCACAAGTTCGCGGCCGACGAGAACCTGCTTCAGTACCTGCTCGGCACCGGCGACCGGGTCCTGGTGGAGGCCAGCCCCGTCGACCCCGTGTGGGGCATCGGCCTGGCGGCGGACGACGACGCGACCGCCGACCCACAACGCTGGCAGGGCCGGAACCTGCTGGGCTTCGCCCTGATGGAGGCCCGGGAGAGATTGGCGGGGGCGGGGGCCTGAGGGAGCGGGGGCGGCGCGGGCACCTGAGCGGGGGCCGACGCCTGGGGAGGCGGGCGTGAGCGTGGGCGGGGCCTGAGCGGGGGCGCGGCTCGCACGAGGCGGGGGCCGGCGCCTGGGGGGGGAGGCGGACCTGAGCCGGGCCGGTGCCCGAGCGGAGGCAAGCGCGCCGGAACGGGGGCGGGTACGGAGGCCCCAAGCCGGAAGTGGATGTCCGAGCGGGGAGGGGCGGGAGCCCGAGCCGGACGGAAACCCGAGCCGGGGGCGGGACCCCGAGCCGGGACGGCGGCCCGGGCCGAGGCGGAAACCCGGGCCGGGGCGGGACGGTGTCCGGAGTTGGGGGCCTCAGGTGTACATCGCGACGGCGAAGCCGAACAGGGCCGCCACCAGGACGATCCCCGCGGCTCCGCAGATGATGCCGGCCAGGGCCACGCCCGGGTTGGTCGCCTCGCCGTGGCGGACCTTGGACCTGCCCACCGCGCCGAAGATCACCGCCAGGACGCCGAGCACCAGCGCCACCGGCCACAGCAGGAAGCCGGCCGCCGCGATGATGCCCAGCACCAGCGAGGCCGTCCCCATGCCGTTGCTCGGAACCGGCTGCGTTCCGGGCCAGGCGTAGCCGGGGCCGCCGCCGTACGGCGCGGGCGAGGAGCCCGGGTAGCCGTACGCCGGAGCCGTCCCCGGGTAGCCGTACGGCACCTGACCGGGGCCGCCGGGGGCGATGGGCGGTGGCGGCACCGGGTCCGCCGCCCCCTGCCCGGCGGCAGGAGGCACCGGCGGGGCGTAGGGGCTCGGCTGCGGGATGCCGGCCGGCGGCGCGAACGGGTTCGGCTGCGGAGCCGGGGCTGAGGCAGAGGCCGGGGGCGCGTACGGGTTGCCCTGTGTGGCCGGGGCCGGCGGGGCGAACGGGTTCGGGTGCTGGGCCGAAGGTGACGACGGCGGCGCGTACGGGTTGCCCTGTGTGGCCGGGGCCGGCGGGGCGAACGGGTTCGGGTGCTGGGCCGAGGGTGACGACGGCGGCCCGTACGGGTTGCCCTGCGTGGCCGGAGTCGGCGGGGCGAACGGGTTCGGGTGCTGGGCCGCGGTCGTGGCGGCGGAGCCGGCGGCCGGGCTCGCCCATGGCGCGGGGGCGGCGCCGCCCGGCGCGTCCGGGGCCGTGGGGAATGAGGTCGGCGTCCGCCGGTCGTGGACGGAACCGGGGCCGGAACCGGGGGCCGGGACCGCGTCCCGCACCGGTGCCTCCGACGCGGCCCGGGCCGCGTCCTTGTCCAGGGAGAGCCGGGGTGCCCCGGACCCGTGCCCGGTGCCCTGCTCCCCCGGCGTCGACTGCGGCACCTCGTCGGACATGGTGGAAGGACCCCTCTGCTGGACGTCCCGTCATGCTACGGGCAGGCCGGGACACCGCGGCCCGGGGCCTACGATGATCCGGCGTCACCGATCAGCCGATCACCGCGCCCGCACGACCGACGCCGTCCCGCGGGCGCCCGTCCCGGGGAGGACCCTTGACCGACAGCTCCGTACCCGCCGCCGGCACCACCGGCCGCGATCTGCACGCCTTCATCGCCGGGCTGCCCAAGGCCGAACTGCACGTGCACCACGTCGGCTCCGCCTCCCCCCGGATCGTCTCGGAACTGGCCGCCCGCCACCCCGACTCCAAGGTCCCCACCGACCCCGAGGCCCTGGCCGACTACTTCACCTTCACGGACTTCGCGCACTTCATCGAGGTGTACCTGTCGGTCGTGGACCTCATCCGCACCCCGGAGGACGTCCGGCTGCTCACCTACGAGGTGGCCCGGGACCTGGCCCGGCAGCAGGTGCGGTACGCCGAGCTGACCATCACCCCCTTCTCCTCCACCCGCCGCGGGATCGAGGAGCAGTCCTTCATGGCCGCGATCGAGGACGCCCGCAAGGCGGCCGAGGCCGAGTTCGGGACCGTACTGCGCTGGTGCTTCGACATACCCGGCGAGGCCGGTCTCGAGGCGGCCGTGGAGACCACGCGGCTGGCCACCGACGACCGCATCCGTCCGGAGGGCCTGGTGTCGTTCGGGCTCGGCGGCCCCGAGATCGGCGTGCCCCGGCCGCAGTTCAAGCCGTACTTCGACCGGGCCCTGGCCGCCGGCCTGCACTCCGTTCCGCACGCCGGTGAGACGACCGGCCCGCAGACGGTGTGGGACGCGCTGACCGAGCTGAGTGCCGAGCGGATCGGGCACGGCACCAGCTCCGCGCGCGATCCCCGGCTGCTCGCCCACCTCGCCGAGCACCGCATCCCGCTGGAGGTGTGCCCGACCTCCAACATCGCCACCCGCGCGGTGCGCACCCTGGACGAGCACCCGCTCGCGGAGTTCGCGCGCGCCGGGGTGCTGGTCACGATCAACTCGGACGACCCGCCGATGTTCGGCACCGACCTCAACAACGAGTACGCGGTGGCCGCCCGCCTCCTCGGCCTGGACGAGCACGGTCTCGCCGGCCTCGCGAAGAACGCCGTCGAGGCCTCCTTCCTGGACGCGGAGGGCAAGGCGCGGATCCTCGCGGAGATCGACACGTACACCGCCGGGCGGCTCGCCTCCTGACGCCCACCACAATGGGGCCATGCAGACCGTGACCGCCGTGGCCCACCGCGGCGACCCCTACCGTTTCCGTGAGAACACGACCGACTCGCTGCGTTCCGCGCTCGACCGCGGCGCGGACGCCGTCGAGATCGACGTACGGCTCACCCGTGACGGCGTCCCCGTGCTGTTGCACGACGACACGCTCGAGCGGTTGTGGGGAGTGCGGCGGCCGCTGCGCGCGCTGTCCGCCGAGGAGGTGCGCGGCCTCACGGCGGGCGGGGTGCCGACGCTGGCGGAGGCGTTGTCCGCGACGGGTGAGGCCCGGGTGATGGTGGACCTGTGCGGACGGGTCGAGCGCCGCGCGGTCGAGCGGGTCCTGGACGTCGTGGGGCAGAGCGGGGCCCGGGACCGCGCCTACTACTGTGCGGGCGCCGAGGCGATGCTCGCCGTCCGGGCCGCCGACCCGGCCGCCGAGATCGCCCTGACCTGGACGTCCCTGGCCCCGCCCCGGCCCGCGCTGCTGGCGGCGGTGCGCCCCCGCTGGCTCAACTACCGTTTCCCGCTGGTCGACCGGGAGCTGGCCGCCCGGGTCCACCGCGACGGCTGCCTGCTGTCGGTGTGGACCCCGGACACCCGCCGCGCCATGCGCCGGCTGCTGGACCTCGGCGTCGACTCGATCACGACGAACCGCATCGACGTCCTGCACACCCTGCGTACCCCGGTGTTCCCGCCGGCCCCGGGGGACCAGCTGTCCCCGTAGGGGTGATCCCCGGCAATTCCCTTGTGGACAGGGGTGGTTGCTCGGGGACGAGCAGGGGTCGTACGCCCTCCTCGGTGAGGATCCGCCCCCCGTCCCGGCGCCGGAGGATGATCTCGCGTCCTCTTCCCGATCTCCTCAAGGAGCCTCCTATGCGCCGGAACAGCCGTTCCCTCCTCCTGGCCGCCGGTCTCGTCGCCGCGCTGGCCGCCGGCCCGCTGGCCGGACCCGCGTCCGCCGCCCCCGTGGCACCGGCCTCCGCCGGTGTCACGGCCGGCCCGGACAGCGAGGCACTCTCCGCCGCGATCGCCGGCCTCCCCGACCAGGACGCCACCGCCGCGCTGCTGCGCGTCGGCGGTGACGGGACCTGGCGCGGAACGGCCGGCGTACGGGACGTCAGGACCGGGGCCCCGGCGCTGGCGAACGGGCGGTTCCGGGCCGGGTCGGTGACGAAGGTGGTCACCGCGTCGATCGTGCTCCAGCTGGCCGCGGAGGGCCGTATCGACCTGGACGGCACCGTGCAGCGGTATCTTCCGGGCCTGCTCACCGACGAGTTCGCCCCCATCACCGTGCGGCAGCTGCTCGACTACACCAGCGGCCTGCGCCCGGGGGCGTCGCTCGGCGACACGGTCGAGGACGGCTACCCGCACCGCTTCGAGACGCTGACGCCCCGGCAGGTCGTGGCGGCCTCCGTCGCGCAGGGCCCGGCGTACGCGCCGGGCGCACGGCAGGACTACGGCAACATCCACTACACCGTGCTCGGCATGCTCATCGAGAAGGTGACCGGTGACACGTACGCGCACCAGGCCCAGGTGCGGATCTTCCGGCCGCTCGGCATGCGGCACAGCTCCTTCCCGGCCGGCGGGGATCCCCGCATCCACGGACCGCACAACCGCGGCTACGACTGGATCGACGGCGAGTTGGTCGACGTGACCGACTGGAACATGACCGACCGCTTCGCCGCCGGCGACCTGATCTCGACGAACGCCGATCTGGAGCGGCTGCTGGTGGGGCTGTTCCGCGGCCGGGTGGTGCCCGAGCCGCAGCTGACGGAGATGTTCACGCTGCCCGACGTGCCCGGGGCGCGGTACGGGGCGGGGCTGGAGCGGTTCGAGCTGAACGGCCGGGTGATCTGGGGCAAGACCGGCTCCCGCCCGGGATACGCGACGGTGATCGCGGCGACCCGGGACCTGTCCCGCACCCTGGTCTACTCGGTCAACTCCACGGACGCGAAGGGCGACGGCCTCACCGTCGCCCGGCGTTTCGCGTTCCCCGCGTTCAACCGCTGAGGTACCGCGCCGGGTTCAGCCCGCCGCGGTGACGGCCGGGGGCGCGAGCGGCACACCGAACGCCTCCAGCCGTTCGATCTTCTTCCGGACGACGTACAGCGGGATCACCCCGAACACGCCGAGCGACATGTCGATCAGGGTCCACCAGAAGGGGATCCCGCGGACGGGACCGCAGACGAGGGCGAGCGGGACGATCCCGGCGCAGGCGATCATCCCGAACTCGACGACCCAGATGTTGCGCACGGGGTCGCGGTACGGGCCGTAGAAGGCGACGGCGATGACGAGGTGCGCGAAGGCCGGCCAGTCGGTGCCGTAGAGGACGAAGGGGTGGTCGGCGTCGACGGCGTCCGGTCCGTCCCGCACCCGGGAGATCCACGCCGCCAGCCCCGGCAGGTACTCGGGCACGGACAGCGCGTTCAACGCGCTCTCGGTCCAGCGCGGTCCGACGTCGTCACAGACCCGCGATCCGGTTCCACCGCCGGGCGAACTCCCCGCGTTCCGTGGACGTGATGTCACGGGCGACGGCGAGGCGCTCGCGCATGCCGGGGTCCGGGAAGATCAGCGGGTTGTCGGCGAGGGCGGCTGTCTCCTTGTCCCGGGACGCGGCCAGGACCTCGCGGGCGGCGGGGACCGGGCACACGTAGTTCACCCAGGCGGCGAGCCGCGCGGCGGGCCCGGGTTCGTAGTAGTAGTCGATCAGGCGCTCGGCGCCGGCCTTGTGGCGGGCCCGGTCGGGGATCATCAGGGAGTCCGACCACAGCTCGGCGCCCTCCTCGGGGACGACGAAGCGGATGTCGGGGTTGTCGGCCTGGAGCTGGATGACGTCGCCGGAGTACGCCTGGCAGGCGAGGACGTCGCCGCTGACCAGGTCCTTGGTGTAGTCGTTGCCGGTGAAGCGGCGGATCTGACCCCGCCGGACCTCCCGCTCCACCTGGTCGCACATCCGGTGGAAGTCGTCGGCGGTCCACCGCGTGATGTCCACGCTGTTGCCCTGCATGAGCAGCGCGAACGCCTCGTCCAGGCCGGACAGGAGCGTGACCCGGCCCTTGAGGTCCTTCGCCCACAGGTCGGAGACACGGCGGATCTCGCGGCCGAGCCTGCGGTGGTTGTAGGCGATGCCGGTGATGCCCGACTGCCAGGGCACGGTGAACCGGCGGCCCGGGTCGAAGGCGGGCGAGCGGAGCAGCGGGTCCAGGTTCTTCGCCACGTGCGGCTGGCGGGCGCGGTCCATCTCCTGGACCCAGCCCAGCCGGACGTACCGGGCGCACATCCAGTCGCTGATGACGATCAGGTCCCGGCCGGTGGCCTGGTGGTTCATCAGCGCGGGGCTGATCTTGCCGAAGAACTCGTCGTTGTCGTTGATCTCCTCCACGTAGTCGACGGAGATCCCGGTGCGCCTCCCGAACGCCTCCAGCGTGGGCCGGCGGCTGGGGCTGTCGTCGTCGGTGTCGATGTAGAGGGGCCAGTTCGCCCAGGTCAGCTTCCGGTCGCGCGCCGACTCGTCGGTCACGGACCGGTCACCGGGCCGGACGTAGGCGGCGGGCACCCCGCAGCCGGCCAGGGCGCCGAGCGCGGCGGTGCCGCCGAGGGCGGCGAGGAGGGAACGGCGGGACGGCGCGGACGTACGGGAAGAAGTCTGGGGCACCCCGGAAGCATGCCGCCCCGGTCCGCGGCCGGACAATCGACGCTGCGTCGAGCGGGACGGCGCCGGGCCGACACCTTGTCGATCAAGCGTGCGCCGGCCGCTTGTCAGCCGCCCGGCGACATGACGCGGCGCGGTCCGCGGACGGGGAGGTGACCCGTCCGCGGGCCGCGCCGCCGGCGCCGGTCAGGACTCAGTCCAGCGACGTCATCACGTGCTTGATCCGCGTGTAGTCCTCGAACCCGTACCCCGACAGGTCCTTGCCGTAGCCGGACTTCTTGAAGCCGCCGTGCGGCATCTCCGCGACCAGCGGGATGTGCGTGTTGATCCACACGCAGCCGAAGTCCAGCTTCTTCGACATGCGCATCGCGCGACCGTGGTCCTTGGTCCACACCGAGGACGCGAGGGCGTACTCGACGCCGTTGGCGTACGCGAGGGCCTGCTCCTCGTCCGTGAAGGACTGGACGGTGATGACCGGACCGAAGACCTCGTTCTGCACGATCTCGTCGTCCTGCTTCAGGCCGGAGACGACGGTCGGGGCGAAGAAGTAGCCCTTGTCGCCGACCCGCTCGCCGCCCGCCTCGACCTTGGCGTGCGCCGGGAGGCGGTCGATGAAGCCGGCGACCTGCTTGAGCTGGTTGGGGTTGTTCAGCGGACCGAAGAGGACGTCCTCGTCGTCGGGCTGCCCGGTCTTCGTCTCGGACGCGGCCTTGGCGAGCGCGGCCACGAACTCGTCGTGGATGGACTCCTGGACGAGGACGCGGGTCGCGGCCGTACAGTCCTGGCCGGCGTTGAAGAAGCCCGCGACGGAGATGTCCTCGACGGCCTTGGCGATGTCGGTGTCCTCGAAGACGACGACCGGGGCCTTGCCGCCCAGCTCCAGGTGGACCCGCTTGAGGTCCTTGGACGCGGACTCGGCGACGGACATGCCGGCGCGCACGGAACCGGTGATGGAGGCCATCGCCGGAGTCTCGTGCTCGACCATCAGGCGGCCGGTGTCGCGGTCGCCGCAGATGACGTTGAAGACGCCCTTGGGCAGGACCGAGCCGATGATGTCGGCGATCAGGACGGTGGAGGCCGGGGTGGTGTCCGACGGCTTCAGGACGACCGTGTTGCCGGCCGCGATGGCCGGGGCGAACTTCCACACGGCCATCATCATCGGGTAGTTCCACGGCGCGACCTGCGCGCAGACGCCGACCGGCTCGCGGCGGACGATCGAGGTCATGCCGTCCATGTACTCGCCCGCCGAGCGGCCCTCCAGCATCCGCGCCGCGCCCGCGAAGAAGCGGATCTGGTCGACCATCGGCGGGATCTCCTCGGAGCGGGTGAGCCCGACCGGCTTGCCGGTGTTCTCGACCTCGGCCGCGATCAGCTCCTCGGCCCGCTCCTCGAACGCGTCCGCGATCTTCAGGAGGGCCTTCTGCCGCTCGGCGGGCGTGGTGTCGCGCCAGGCGGGGAAGGCGCGGGCGGCGGCCTCCATGGCGGCGTCGACGTCCGCCTGCCCCGACAGCGGCGCGGTGGCGTACGCCTCGCCCGTCGCGGGGTTGACCACCTCGGTGGTCCGTCCGTCGGCGGCGTCCCGGAACTCACCGTCGATGTAGTTGCGCAGACGACGCAGCTCGGTGCTCACTGCCGGCCTCCTGATCTGGTTCTGGCTGTCCAAACGCTGAGACCCCACCCTAGTCGCCGTACCCACGTTTTCAACACCCCCACCGCCACCACTTCTGCGAAATCCGCAAGGTCCGGTCGCATAAACAACGGATTTCATCGCTCGCACCTTGCGAAACTGTCGAGACGTCGTGCACAGTGAGGTCGTGGCCAGTCGAAGCGCAGACCAGAGGGACTCGTCCCGCGAGTCCAGGAACGGCACTCCCCAGCTGGATGCCGTCTCCCTCGCCATCATTCAGCAGCTCCAGGAGGACGGCCGCCGGCCGTACGCCGCGATCGGCAAGGCCGTGGGCCTGTCGGAGGCGGCCGTGCGCCAGCGCGTGCAGAAGCTGCTGGACCAGGGCGTGATGCAGATCGTCGCCGTCACGGACCCGCTCACCGTGGGCTTCCGCCGGCAGGCGATGGTCGGGATCAACGTCGAGGGCGATGTCGAGTCGATCGCGGACGCGCTGACGGACATGTCGGAGGTCGAGTACGTGGTGATGACCGCGGGCTCGTTCGACATCCTCGCCGAGATCGTCTGCGAGGACGACGACCACCTGCTGGGCGTCATCAACAAACGCATCCGTGCCCTGCCCGGCGTGCGCTCCACCGAGAGCTTCGTCTACCTGAAGCTGAAGAAGCAGACCTACATGTGGGGAACCCGATAACCGTGAGCACCAAGGACCTCAGCCGCACCGCGTACGACCACCTGTGGATGCACTTCACCCGCATGTCCTCGTACGAGAACTCCCCCGTCCCGACCATCGTCCGGGGTGAGGGCACCTACATCTACGACGACAAGGGCAAGCGCTACCTCGACGGTCTCGCGGGTCTGTTCGTGGTCCAGGCCGGTCACGGCCGTACGGAACTCGCCGAGACCGCGTTCAAGCAGGCCCAGGAGCTGGCCTTCTTCCCGGTGTGGTCCTACGCCCACCCGAAGGCCGTCGAGCTGGCCGAGCGGCTGGCCGACTACGCCCCGGGCGATCTGAACAAGGTCTTCTTCACCACCGGTGGCGGCGAGGCCGTCGAGACCGCCTGGAAGCTGGCCAAGCAGTACTTCAAGCTCCAGGGCAAGCCGACCAAGTACAAGGTCATCTCGCGCGCGGTCGCCTACCACGGCACCCCGCAGGGCGCCCTGTCCATCACCGGCCTGCCGGCCCTGAAGGCCCCCTTCGAGCCGCTGGTCCCGGGCGCCCACAAGGTGCCGAACACCAACATCTACCGCGCCCCGATCCACGGTGACGACCCCGAGGCCTTCGGCCGCTGGGCCGCCGACCAGATCGAGCAGGAGATCCTCTTCGAGGGCCCGGAGACCGTCGCCGCGGTGTTCCTGGAGCCGGTGCAGAACGCCGGCGGCTGCTTCCCGCCGCCGCCCGGGTACTTCCAGCGGGTCCGCGAGATCTGCGACCAGTACGACGTGCTGCTCGTCTCCGACGAGGTCATCTGCGCCTTCGGCCGCCTGGGCACGATGTTCGCCTGCGACAAGTTCGGCTACGTCCCGGACATGATCACCTGCGCCAAGGGCATGACCTCGGGCTACTCCCCGATCGGCGCCTGCATCGTCTCCGACCGGATCGCCGAGCCGTTCTACAAGGGCGACAACACCTTCCTGCACGGCTACACCTTCGGCGGCCACCCGGTGTCGGCCGCGGTGGGCTGCGCCAACCTCGACCTGTTCGAGCGCGAGGGCCTCAACCAGCACGTGCTGGACAACGAGGGCGCGTTCCTGTCGACCCTCCAGAAGCTGCACGACCTGCCGATCGTCGGCGACGTCCGCGGCAACGGCTTCTTCTACGGCATCGAGCTGGTGAAGGACAAGAACACCAAGGAGTCCTTCAACGACGAGGAGACCGAGCGCGTCCTGTACGGCTTCCTCTCCAAGGCGCTGTTCGACAACGGCCTGTACTGCCGTGCCGACGACCGCGGCGACCCGGTCGTCCAGCTCGCCCCGCCGCTGATCTCCGACCAGGGGACCTTCGACGAGATCGAGCAGATCCTGCGCGGGACGCTGAGCGAGGCGTGGACCAAGCTCTGAGCCGCACGCGTCCGATCAGCTGATCACACCGGCCCCGGTGCCGCCCGTTCGAGTGAGAACGGCGGCCCGGGGCCGTGTGCCGTCCGTCCCCGCCCCGGTGAGCTGCCTAGCGTGCAGTGACCGATCGGCCCAGGCTTCGTTCGCCCACATGGGGGATCAGGCACGGGAATACGGATCAGAACCGAGGTGACGCCCATGGAGTCCCCGCCGGACAACGACGTGCTCTGGGCACGCTCCCTGCACTTCACGCACCGCGACGGCTCCCCCGGCCTCACCGGGGTGTCGCTCGGCGTGCGGGAAGGCGAGATCCTCGCCGTCAGCGGCCCGCGCGGCAGCGGCAAGACGACCCTGCTGCGCTGTCTGTCCGGCCAGGTACCGGTGCACACCGGCGAGGTCTGGTTCAACAGCGCCCCCGTGCACACCCTCGGCCCGGCGGCCCGCGAGCGGCTGCGCCGGAGCCGGTTCGGCTGGATCGACCCCGAGCCGGTCCTGGTCCCCGAGCTGAACGTCTGGGAGAACGCGGCCCTCCCGCTGATGCTGCGCGGCACCGGCCGCCGCCGCGCCAAGGCCGCCGCGCTGGAGTGGCTGGAACGGCTGGACGTCGGCGACCGGGCCCGCTGCCGCCCGCGCGAGCTGCGGCAGGCCGAACGTCAGCGCGTCGCCATCGCCCGCGCGCTCGCCCCCGCCCCGACGGTCCTCTTCGCCGACGAGCCCACGGCCCCCCTGCACCGCGCCGACCGCACCCACGTCCTGCGCACCCTGACCACGGCCGCCCGCTCGCACGGCATCACGGTCGTCCTCGCCACGCACGACGCCGACACCGCCGCCCTCGCCGACAGCACGGTGACCCTGCTGGACGGGCGGCGCGTGCACACCGTGCACCTGCCGGACGCCCCCGACGCGGAAGGCCGGGCCGCGTGCTCGCTCTCCGTCTGACCCGCGCCGCCCGGCCCGCCGTCCAGCTGCGCCGCCTGCTGGTGGCCGCGGCCGCGGCGGGCACCGCGTTCCTGCTCCTCGCCTGCCTCGGTTACGCCCTCGCCCACCCCGAGGCCGCGGGCCCCGCCGCGCTGCGCCTGAGCTGGTGCGCGGTGCCGCTCGCCGCCACCGTGTACTTCGCGGTCGCGGTCGCCCGCACCGACCCGGCGACCCGGCCGCGCCCCGGCCTGTCCGCCGTGGGCCTCGGGCCGGCCCGCCTCATGGCCGTCTCCGCCCTGTCGACGGCCGTGGCCTGCGCCCTGGGCTCCGTGCTGGCCCTGCTGTCCTTCCTCCACCTGCGGGGCGACCTGACGGGCGTGCCGTTCCGCGGCGCGACGGCCGACTTCCTGGCCGCCGACCAGCCCCTCCCGGTGCCGGCGGCCCTGACCCTGCTCGCCCTGGTCCCCGCCGCCACCAGCGCGACGGTGGCCCTGGCCCTGCGCCCGCGGGACCCCCGGCCGGCGGCACCGGCCGCCCGCAGGTACGGCCGCTTCGGGGCGCACGGCGACGCGCCGGCACGGGAGACCTTCGGGGCGTACGGCAGGTTCGGGGCACGGTTCGGCCGGCGGCCCGCGGGCGGCACCGAGGACGGCGGGCACCCCGGCCGCGAGGCCGCGGCCGGCCGTACCGCCGGGACGGCGTCCGCGAGTGCGGACCACGGCGAGCCGGCACCGGACGCGGCGGCCGGCCCCGCGCTGCCCGCGCCGGACGCCGACCGCGTCGACGCGCAGCCGGCGTCCCTCGGCGGCGCACCCGCCACCCCCGCCGGCCTCCCCTGGGGCGTGGCCCTCCTCACCGCCGGTCTCGCCGCCCACGCCTACGCCGGCCGCGTCACGCCCGGCCTGTCCCCCACGGCGCTCCCCGGCTGGGTGCTCACCGCGACCGGCCTCGTCCTGGCCTCCCCCGGCCTCACCCACCTGTGTGGCCGGTTCCTCCAGTCCGTCCGGCCGGGGGCGCTCCGGCTGCTCGCCGGCCGGGTCCTCATGGCGGAGGCCGCCCGGATCGGCCGTCCGCTGGGCGTGGTCTGCGCGGTGGGATCCGCCGGTTACGCCGTGACCGCCCTGCACGGCGGTGGCGCGCTCCCCTTCTCCGGCCCGCTGACCACGCTCGGCGCGCTGGTCGTCGCCGGCTGCACGGTCGCCACGCTGCTCACCGCGGCCGTGGAGGCCCGCCAGTGCCGAGCCGACACGGTCGCCGCGCTGCTGCGCCTCGGCGCGCCCGCCCTGCTGCTGCGCGGTGCCGCCGCCCTGCGGACCGCCGCCCTGCTGGCGCTGTTCGGCCCGCTCACCCTGGCGGTCGCCGCGCTGTCGGCCCTGCCGGCGGCCCGCTGAGTACTCCGGCACGAAAAAAGATCCCCGCCCGGCGATGAGTCCGGCGCCGGCCATCGGTCTACCCACCGGAACGCGACACACCGCGCAGCCCCGACGGGAGAGGCCCCCATGTACCAGCAGATGATCTTCGTGAACCTGCCCGTGACCGACCTCGACGCCTCGAAGAGGTTCTTCACGGAACTCGGCTACACGATCAACCCCCAGTTCAGCGACGAGAAGGCCGCCTCCGTGGTGATCAGCGACACGATCGTGGTGATGCTGCTGACGAAGCCGTTCTACGCGACCTTCACCAAGAAGGAGATCGCCGACTCGACGACCACCAACGAGGTGATGCTCTGTCTGAGCGCCGAGAGCCGTGAGCAGGTCGACGAGCTGGTCGACCGGGCGATCGCGGCCGGCGGCGCGGCGACCGGCGAGAACCAGGACCACGGTTCCATGTACGGCCGCGCCTTCGAGGACCTCGACGGCCACATCTGGGAAGTGATGTGGATGGATCCGGCCGCGATCCAGGGCTGACCACCTCCCGGGCGAAGGCCCGTGCCAGCATGGGCGGGTGCATCCGATACCCGCCCAGCCGCACCGTGCGGCCCACGACCACGAGATCGAGTCCCTCGCCGAGTTCGACGAGGTGGTCGCCGAGCACGGCACACTCGCCCGGTTCCGCGTCCAGGCCGTGGACCTGACGGACCGTACGGACGTCCTGCTCCGTCTCGACAGCACCGGCGCCGTCTTCCTCGGCTGCCCGATGGACCCCGAGGCCGCCGCCCGGGTCCGGGCGGCCGGCGCCCTGGTGTTCCCGCCGGTCCCCGGACTCCCCTTCGACCCCTACCGGGGCTTCGTCTACACCCCGGACGAACTGTTCGACTCGCTGGCGGCAGGGTACGAGGCGACACCGGACGCGCGCGCGTACGCCTGGTTCCGGCGGACGAAGGCCGACGGTGACGTCTTCTCCTCGATGCTGCGGGCGATCCACGACGACGCCGTCTCCGACGCCCTGGACGAACTCCTCGTCGGCGCCCGGGTGGTGGGGGTCATGGGTGGCCACGCGATGGCCCGCGGCACGGCCGAGTACGCGGGTGCCGCCCGGCTGGGCCGGGCCCTGACCCGCGCCGGGTACACGGTCGCCACCGGCGGCGGGCCGGGCGCGATGGAGGCCGCCAACCTCGGCGCGTACGCCGCGCCCTTCGACGACGACATGCTGGACGACGCGCTCCGGCTGCTGGCCAAGGCGCCCTCGTTCCGGCCTTCGGTCACGGACTGGGCGCGGGCCGCCTTCGAGGTGCGCGACCGCTGGCCGGGGGGCGGGACGTCGGTGGGCATCCCCACCTGGTTCTACGGCCACGAACCGCCGAACGCCTTCGCCGCGCACCTCGC
The DNA here is from genome assembly GCF_040637655.1 of Streptomyces sp. NPDC028722. Lineage (NCBI taxonomy): Bacteria > Bacillati > Actinomycetota > Actinomycetes > Kitasatosporales > Streptomycetaceae > Streptomyces > Streptomyces sp. NPDC028722. The sequence goes on along the minus strand of NZ_JBEZWU010000013.1, from coordinate 94,249 downwards.
CAAGTACTTCGCCAACGCCACCCGCGAGGACGGCCTGCTGGCCCGTTCCACCGCCGGGGTGGTCTTCCTGCCGGGCGCGGCCGGGACCGTGCAGGAGATCTTCGACAACGCGACGCCCAACTACTACGAGTCACGCGGGGAACCGGCCCCGATGGTGCTCGTGGACCGCGCGCACTGGACGCGGGACCTGCCGGCCTGGCCGTTGCTGGAGTCGCTGGCGCGGGGGCGGGCGATGGAGTCCCGTATCACCCTCGTTGACCGTATCGAGCAGGCACCGGATGCCATCAAACGTCTGGGCGGTTAATAAGCGGGCAAAGTCAACGGCTGTTGACGGCCCACACGTTGACACTGCTTACGGAGCGCTTATAAACCTGTGAGCTCCCGGGGGTGCTGGGGCCTCACCTCGTCTTGCGCCCCAACTCCCCCGCCACCCCCCGCGATTGCACTCTGTAAAGGACAAACGTTGTCCATGACTCGCCGTAGCGCACGCCGTTCCGTGCTCGTTCTGGGTGTCGCCTCCGGGTCGGCGGCGCTGGTGCTGGGCCTGGCCGGCTCCGCACTCGCCTGCGACATCAAAGACTTCTCCGCCGAAGCCAGGTGCGACGGCGCCAAGGGCGTCATAGTCGTCACCGACACGGACGCCTCCGCCGCCGACGCCACCGTCAGTGTCTTCCTCGAAGGCGACGGCGGCGTCGAGACGAAGGTCGGCGAGCAGCCGGTCAAGGGGTCGAAGGGGGGCGCCCGGATCACGTTCCCCGAACAGTGGAAGCCGAGCGCCATCTACCGGGTCCACGTCAAGGCCCCCAACGTCGACCGTGACATCAAGCCCGACCTGGTGACCCCGTCCACCGCCTGCAAGGCCGAGAGCGAGTCCCCGAAGCCGACGGCCTCCACTACCCCGCCGCCGTCCCCTTCCGCGTCGGTGTCGGCATCGGCATCGGTGCCGTCGTCCGCGTCCGCGTCGGCTCCGGCGGGCTCGGCGACCCCGTCGCCGGCGGCCTCCGGGTCCAGCTCCGCCCCGGCGGGCGCGCCGGGCAACGCGCCGTCCCCGGCGGTCGGTGACTCCAACCTCGCCGAGACCGGTGCCGACTCCCACACCGGCCTGATCGCCGGCCTCGCGGCGGCCCTGGTCGTCGTCGGCGGCGGTGCGGTCTACGCCGGCGCGCGCCGCCGCGGGGCGAAGCACAACGGCTGACGCCACCCCGCCACGCCCCGGCCGGCCCGCCCTCCCCACCCGGGGGAGAGCGGGCCGGTGAGCACGGGCCGGGCCGGACCGACGAGGGGCCGGTGGTACGGGCCGGACGACGGGCCGCCACCGGCCTCGGCCGACTCACCCGGCCGACTCCCTCGGTCGACTCCCTCAGCCGGCTCACCCGGCCGACTCCCTCAGCCGGCTCACCCGGCCGGCTCACCTGCCGTCGGTCCACCCGGCCTGCGGTGTCTCTTCGGTGGTGGCCGTGCGCGAGACGCTCAGTCCAGCACGACGGTCTCGGACACCTCGAACTCCACCCCGACCACACCACCCAGCTCCGGCGCGTCCCGCAGCGCGCAGGCCGCCTCCAGCCACGGGGCTCCCGCCGGCTGGAGACGCACGGCCACATGAGTGCCCCGGAACGTGCGGGCGGTCACCGTGCAGGGCAGGCCCTGGTCGGCGGGCACCAGCCGGATCCCGGCGGGCCGGACGAGAATCGTGCGGGCGCCCTGCGCCGAGCCGTCGGGCACCGGCACCTTGCCCCACGGGCTGTCGGCGACCGCGCCGGCGACGGTCGCCCCCACCACGTTGTCGAAACCGAGGAACCGGGCCACGAACGCGTCGGCGGGCCGCTGCCACACCTCCAGCGGCGTGCCCGACTGCGCGATCCGCCCGTCGCGCATCACCACCACCCGATCGGCCAGCGCGAACGCCTCCCCCTGGTCGTGGGTGACCGCGAGCACGGTGGTGCCCAACCGCCCGAACAACTCCCGCAGTTCCACCACCAGCCGCTCCCGCAGCGAGCGGTCGAGCTGGCCGAGCGGCTCGTCCAGCATCAGCAGCCGGGGCCGGGGCGCGAGGGCGCGGGCCAACGCGACGCGCTGCTGCTCACCGCCGGACAGAGAGGCCACGGCCCGCCCGGCGGCACCGGGCAGCCCGACCAGCTCCAGCAACTTACCGACCTCGGCGTCCTGTTCACCCTTGGCGACGCCGTGCATACGCAGCCCGAACGCCACGTTCGCGCCGACGTCCCGCTGCGGGAAGAGCTGGTGGTCCTGGAACATGAGCCCCATCCCCCGCTTGTGCGCGGGGACATGGGTCTGCTCGCGGCCGTCCAGCAGCACCCGCCCGGAGTCCAGGGGTTGCAGTCCCGCCACCGCCCTGAGCAGGGTCGACTTGCCGCTGCCGCTGGGCCCGAGCACGCACACCACCTCGTGCTCGGCGACGTCGAGGCCGACGGCGTCGAGCACGGGCCGCCCGCCGAGGCGCACGGTCGCGGCGTCGAGGCTCAGCAGCATCAGAACTCCCCCGTCCGGTCGGTGCGCAGCCGCTCCAGGATCAGCAGGGCGGCGGCGCACACCACCATGAGAATGGTCGAAAGGGCCATCGCCTGGCCGTAGTTGAGGTCTCCGGGGCGGCTCAGCAGGCGGGCCACGGCGACCGGGAGCGTGGGGTTGTCGGGGCGGGCGATGAACACGGTCGCCCCGAACTCCCCGAGCGACACGGCGAACGCGAACCCGGCCGAGACCAGCAGCGCCCGCCGCACCAACGGCAGGTCCACCTCCCGCCACACCCGCCACGGCGAGGCCCCGAGCACGGCCGCCGCCTCCCGCAGCCGTCCGTCCACCGCGCGCAGCACGGGCAGCATGGTCCGTACGACGAAGGGGGCGCCCACCAGGGCCTGGGCGAGCGGCACCAGGATCCACGACTGGCGCAGATCCAGCGGCGGCCTGTCCAGCGCGATCAGGAAACCGAAGCCGACGGTCACGGCGGAGACGCCGAGCGGCAGCATCAGCAGCGCGTCGAAGCCCCGCACCAGCCGTCCCGCGTCCCGCCGGGCCAGCGCGGCGGCGGCGAGACCGCCGACCAGGACGGCGATGGCGGTGGCGGCGACGGCGTACTCCAGCGAGGTCCACACGGCGTGCACGGGCGCCACCAGGAACGTACCGCCGTCGGGGTCGGTCAGGGCCCGGTAGTAGCCGAGACCGGGGGCGTCCAGGGAGCGCCGGACGAGCACGGCGAGCGGCAGCACCAGGAGCAGGGCGATCGTCAGCAGGACCCCGGTGAGCAGCGCCCACTGGCCGCCGCCGCGCGGCCGGCGGGCGGTCACCTTGGGGTCGACCAGGCGCAGGGCCGTCTCCCGCCGCCGTACGGTCCGGGCGTGCACGGCGAGGATCGCGCCGACGGCGACGAACTGCACGAGGGTGAGGACGGCGGCCGTGGACAGGTCGAAGACCTCGGAGGTCTGCCGGTAGATCTCCACCTCCAGGGTGGAGAAGGTGGGGCCGCCGAGGATCTGCACCACGCCGAAGGAGGTGAAGGTGAACAGGAACACCATCAGCGCGGCGGCGGCCACGGCGGGCGCGAGCGCGGGCAGCGTGACCTGCCGCCAGGCCTTCGCCGGGGAGGCGCCCAGCATCCGGGCGGCCTCCTCCTGGCGTGGGTCGAGCTGGGCCCACAGGCCGCCGACGGTACGGACGACGACCGCGTAGTTGAAGAAGACGTGGGCCAGCAGGATCGCCCACACCGTGGTGTCCAGCCGTACGCCCCACAACTGGTCGAGCAGCCCGTTGTGCCCGAGCAGGGCGAGGAAGGCGCTGCCGGCGACGACGGTCGGGAGCACGAACGGAACGGTGACCACGGCCCGCAGCAGCTGCTTGCCCGGGAAGCGCAGACGGGCGAAGACGTAGGCGGCGGGCAGCGCGAGCAGCAGGGTGAGCGCGGTGGAGGCCAGCGCCTGCCAGGTGGTGAACCACAGCACGTGCCGGATGTCGGGCTGCGTGACGACGTCCGCGATCCGTCCGAGCCGCCAGCCGCCGTCCGCCTTCAGGCCGCGCGCGACGATCGCGGCCACGGGCCAGGCGAAGAACAGCGCGAAGAACGCGACGGGCAGGGCCATCAGCCCGAACCGCGCCGCGCTCCCCCGCCGGGTCCGCGCTACCTCAGTACGAGTGACGTCCACGTCTTGACCCACTGGTCGCGGTTGGCGGCGATCCGGTCCGGGGCCATGGTCCGCGGGTCCTTGGCCTGGGGGCCGTACTTCAGGAAGTCCGGCGGCACCTGGGCGGCCTCGCGCACCGGGTAGACGAACATGTTCAGCGGCATGTCCTCCTGGAACTCCTTGCTGAGCAGGAAGTCGAGGAACGCCTTGCCGCCCTTGGGGTTGCGGGCGTTGCTCAGGAGCCCCGCGTACTCGGTCTGCCGGAAGCACGTGCCGCTCGCCACCCCGGTCGGGGCGGTGGCGGGCCGCTTCTTGGCGTAGATCACCTCGGCGGGCGGGGAGGAGGCGTACGACACCACCAGCGGGCGGTCGCCGCCGGCCTTGCGGCCCTGGGTGGAGCCGGAGAACTCCTGGTCGTAGGCCTGCTCCCAGCCGTCGACGACCTTGACGCCGTTGGCCTTGAGCTTCTTCCAGTAGCCCTGCCAGCCCGCGTCGCCGAACTGTGCGGCGCTGCCGAGGAGGAAGCCGAGGCCCGGTGAGGAGGTGGCCGCGTTCTCGGTGACGAGCAGGTTCTTGTACCGGGGTTCGGCGAGGTCGGCGAAGGACCGCGGCGGGGTCAGCCGGTGCGCGCTGAAGTAGGCCTTGTCGTAGTTGACGCAGATGTCGCCGGTGTCGACCGGCGTGACACGGTGCCCGGCCCGGTCGACCCGGTACTGCGGCAGGACCTTGTCGGACCCCTTGGGCCGGTACGCCTGGAACAGCCCGTTGTCCATGGCGCGGGACAGCAGGGTGTTGTCCACGCCGAAGAGGACATCGCCCTGCGGGTTGTCCTTGGTGAGGATCGCCTTGTTGACGGCCTGGCCGGCATCGCCGTCCTCGAGGACCTTGACCTGGTACCCGGACCGCTTCTCGAAGTCCTTCAGGACGTCCTTCGAGACGCTCCACGAGTCGTGGCTGACGAGGGTGACGGTCCTGGAGTCCGTGGACTTCCCGGTGTCCGACGACCCGCACCCGGTCAGCGCGGGCAGGGCGAGGAGACCGAGCCCCGCCGCCACGGCCACGAGGGTCTTGTTGTGCACTGGATGTCCTCCTGGGGTGGGCCAGGAAGAGACGCGGCCCTGCCCGGGCATCCGTGAGGGAGGCCGGGCAGGGCGCAACAGCTTGAGTGGTGACCGAACTTCCTACCCAGAATGACCTGGGCGAGGTTCAGAGGGTCTGCGGCCCGGTTGCCGCACTCTCAGCGCTGTGGCGCTCCCCTGTCGGAATATGAAGATATGTGGACGTGGTCAGATTACCGCTCGGTGGCCGCGAGCTGACCGCAGGCCCCGTCGATCTCCTGTCCACGGGTGTCCCGGACCGTCACCGGCACGCCGTGCGCGGCGATGGCCTCCACGAACGCCTTCTCGTCCTCCGGCCGGGAGGCCGTCCACTTCGAGCCCGGGGTCGGGTTGAGCGGGATGAGGTTGACGTGCACGGGCTTGCCCCGGAGCAGCCGGCCGAGCCGGTCACCGCGCCAGGCCTGGTCGTTGATGTCCCGGATCAGCGCGTACTCGATCGACAGCCGGCGGCCCGACCTCTCGGTGTACTCGAAACCGGCGTCCAGCACCTCGCGCACCTTCCACCGCGTGTTCACGGGGACGAGGGTGTCGCGCAGCTCGTCGTCGGGGGCGTGCAGGGAGATCGCGAGCCGGCACTTGAAGCCCTCGTCGGTGAACCGGTGGATGGCCGGCACCAGCCCGACGGTCGAGACGGTGATCCCGCGCTGGGACAGGCCCAGCCCGTCCGGGGCCGGGTCGGTGAGCGCCCGGATGGCGCCGACGACCCGCTTGTAGTTGGCGAGCGGCTCGCCCATGCCCATGAAGACGATGTTGGACAGCCGCGCCGGTCCGCCCGGCACCTCCCCGTCCCGCAGCGCCCGCATCCCGTCCACGATCTGGTGCACGATCTCGGCGGTGGACAGGTTCCGGTCCAGCCCGGCCTGCCCGGTGGCGCAGAACGGGCAGTTCATCCCGCATCCGGCCTGCGAGCTGATGCACATGGTGACCCGGTCCGGATACCGCATCAGCACGGACTCGACCAGCGTGCCGTCGAACAGCCGCCACAGCGTCTTGCGCGTGGCCCCCTGGTCGGTCGACAGATGCCGGACGACCGTCATCAGCTCCGGCAACAGCGCTTCTTGCAGCTTGCCGCGCGACCCGGCGGGGATGTCCGTCCACTGCTCGGGGTCGTGCGCGTACCGCGCGAAGTAGTGCTGCGCGAGCTGCTTGGCACGGAACGGCTTCTCACCGATCTCGGCCACCGCGTCCTTGCGCTCGGCGGGCGTGAGGTCGGCGAGATGCCGCGGCGGCTTCTTGGCTCCGCGCGGCGCGACAAAGGTGAGTTCTCCGGGCTTAGGCATGGCTGTACCAGTGTCGCAGATCCAATCGGGTGACCTGCGGGTGTCTCTCCCTACGGCTGTCGTCGACAGGCATCGGTGGTCACCACTGAGCGGCGTCGGACGCCCCGGAGACGGCCCGGCCGACGGGACTGCACGTCCCCGGCTGAGCTGCCACTGCCGGCGTTCCGATTCCCTCCATGCGGAGCAGACCGTCCATGGCGATACGTGCCGCCGCCGCGGAGGCATCGGGGCGACCATCCAGGTGGGAGCGGATCTGGACCTCTCCCCCGTCGTGCCCGTGGGGACCTCCGCCGCCCCTTGACAACGCGTCCCGCCAGGGTGGCTTCACCTCTTGCCTCAAGGGGCACACGGCCGGTGAGACTCACGGAGGTGCCGAGATGAGCGCCGGAGAACGGGCCAAGGCAAAGGCCGAACAGATCGTCGGAAAGACCGTGCGGACGGCGGCCCACGCGGTGCACAAAGAAACCCTCGCGGCGAAAGGCGCCGCTCTCGAAGCACGAGGCAAGATGCGGGGCGCGAAGGAACAGACCAAGGGCTCCTTCAAGCGCTGAGCGCGTTGCCGCGGGCCTGAACCCGTCCCAGGAACGGCTGAAGGCCCAGGGAGAGGGAGACCAACCCTCTTGCCTGGGCTTTCGGCGTTCAGAGCGGGCGGCAGCAATCGAACCCGCGTAGCTGGTTCGGAAGGCTGGAGAACGACCCGGCCGCGTGCGGCGGCTATGCGCGGAACATCTACGGCGACGTCCGGGCCGTGCTCGGTGCGGCGGTTGACGACGGGCTGTTGCCCCGCAACCCGTGCTCCACGAAGTCGGTCCGCCCCCCTATCACCGAGCAACGTCGCGTCATGCCGTGCCTACCTGCCTCTCCTGTTCACGAGCACCGCGAGCGGCCCGTTGCTCGCGCTACGAGTGGCCTTGGTGCCGGTCACCGGTGGTCAGTCAGCGGGCGGACGGCCCGCAGGCGGTGCGGGCGGCGCGGCGGCGGGTCGGGGCGCCTGTCGCGGGGCAAGTGGGCATTGCCCACTTGCCCCGCCTCGGTTAGGCTGGGGACACCGCGATCCCGCCCGGACTCGGCGCCCTCCCGCGGTGTTGACCGACCAACGCCGAGACGTCGGACCATCAAGGAGTGCAGCCATGAGGACCAATGCGCGCGAGGAGTTCGAAGCCATAGCAGAGACCGAAGTCGACGCCCGAGGACGCGTCTCCCTGGGACGCGCCGGAGCCAAGCCAGGCCGGCGCTACCGGGTGGAGGCCGACCCCGACGGTGTGCTCTTGCTGACCCCTGTCGTCTCCATCCCCGAGCGTGAACTACTGGTCTGGACAGACCACGAAGTAGCCGATCGCGTTCGCCGCGGAGTGCAGCAGGCGAAGGAAGGGAAGACCAAGGACCTCGGCGACTTCAGCCAGTACCTCGCGGAGGACGAAACCGAGGACTGACCTTTGTTCACCCTTCGCTTTTCCGACGACGCTGAAGCCACGCTCGACCGGTTGACGGCGGGCGGCAACGCCACTGCCTCGAAGCTGAAGAAGGTGCACCGCACCCTCGGACGCCTCCAGATCGACCCGAGATATCCAGGATTGCGTTCCCACCAGTACGAGCATTTTCCGAACCTGCCGAGCGAGAAGGTCTGGGACTCCTACGTGGAGAACCAGACGGCGTCAGCCTGGCGCGTCTACTGGATGTACGGCCCGAACGAGAAGGATGAGCACGGCAACGAGGTCTCCGTGATCACCGTGCTGCTGATCGGTCCGCACCTCTAGCGGTGACGTCCGGTGCGAGCCGGCCGGGGGACGCGGCGGGGCGTGTCCGTGGCCGTGTGGCGGACACGCCCCGGGCAGACAGTGATCTCGCGGTTCTACCAGGTCACCGGCAGGGTCCTCGGGCCGCGGATCAGGCCCTGGCGCTGGAACTCGACCTCCTCCGGGGGCACCGCCAGCCGGATGCCGGGGAAGCGGGTGAGGACCGCGCCGATCACCACCTCGGCCTCCATGCGGGCCATGACGGCGGCCAGGCAGTGGTGCGGGCCGTGGCCGAACGCCAGATGGGCCCGGTTCTCGCGGTCGAAGTCCAGGGCGTCCGGGTCGGGGAACACCTCGGGGTCGCGGTTGGCGGCGACGTACGCGTTGTAGACGACCTCACCGGCCCGGATCAGCTGGCCCCCGACGGTGACGTCCTCGACGGCGACCCGGGGGATGCCGACGCCGTTGCGGTGCGGGACGTAGCGCAACAGCTCGTCCACGGCCCGGGGCAGCAGCTCGGGCTCGCGGCGCAGCCGGGCCAGATGCCCGGGGTGGGTGAGCAGCGCGTACATCATCGAGCCGCTGTTGTTGCGGACGGCGTGACCGCCGCTGACCTGGACGGCGGTGGCGAGGGAGATCGCCTCGTCGTCGGTGATCTCGCCCGCGGTGACCGCCTGGGCCAGCACCCCGGCGAGGTCCTCGCGGGGCTCCGCACCGCGGCGCCGGAGCAGTTCGGCGATGCGGGCGCGGTTGTCCCGGGCCACCTGGGCGGCGCGCTCCTTGGACTCGGCGCCCGCGGACAGCAGGGCCTCGCCCGTCTCCGCCCAGCGGTGCCAGTCCTTCTCCTCCACGCCGAGGAAGTCGCGGATCACGGCGATCGGGAAAGGGCCGTGCAGATGTTCCATGAGGTCGGCCGGCGCACCGGCGCGTTCCATCCCGTCGAGCAGCTCGGCGGCCCGGCGCTCGGCCAGCGGGCGCAGCCGCTGCATGCTCCGGCCGGTGAACGCGCGGGCGACGACCCGGCGCAGCCGGTTGTGCCGGGGCGGGTCGATGTATTGCAGGCCCGCCGTCTGCGAGGCCACCGGCGCCGGGCGCATGCTGGTGACGTCGCGGCCGACGACCTGTTCCCGGGAGAAGCGCGGGTCGGAGGTGACGAAGCGGACGTCCTCGTACCGGGTGATCAGCCAGGCGTGGCCCTCCCCGTGCGGCAGCCTGATCCGGGTGACCGGCTCGTCGCGCAGCACCTCGTCCAGGAACGGGTCGGGGTCGAGTGCGGGCAGGTCGTCGACGGGCCAGAACCTCACCCGCGGCGGAGACGGGGCGGCGGGCGGTACGGGGGCTGGGTCGAGGGGCATCGGACACACTCCCTGCTGCGTGGCCGGGCGGCGGGGCAACGCCGTCCTCTGAAGGAGTCTGCCGCGCGCGGAGCCCACCCGCCGACTCGTGCTGCGGCATCCGGGTGCCGCCTCCCTCCGGACCGGCCACCGCCGGAGCGGGGGCGGTTGGTTTCGGGCTGCGTGACGGCTCTCCGGCGGGGCTGATGCCGGGGGCACGGTCAGGTCCCGGGCATGACGAAGGGCCCCCGTCCAGTGTGCGGACGGGGGCCCGGAAGTCGTACGATGCCCGGCTCGGTGGTCTCAGCCGCCGACGAAGACCACCATCAGCAGCCACACCACGGGAGCCGTGGGCAGCAGGGAGTCCAGCCGGTCCATGATGCCGCCGTGACCGGGGAGCAGGGTGCCCATGTCCTTGATGCCCAGGTCCCGCTTGATCATCGACTCGCCCAGGTCGCCCAGCGTGGCGCTGGCCGCGACCGCGAGGCCCAGCAGCAGGCCCTGCCACCAGACGCCGTCGTCGATCAGGAAACGCATGCACAGCGCGCCCGCGACCATGGCGAACAGCACCGCTCCCAGCAGGCCCTCGCGGGTCTTGCCGGGGCTGATGCGCGGGGCGAGCCGGTTCTTGCCGAAGCGCCAGCCGACCGCGTACGCGCCGGTGTCGCTGACGACCGTCAGGAGCAGGAAGGTCAGGACGCGCCAGGGCCCGTCGTCCGCGGTGAGCATCATCGCGACGAAGGTGGCCAGGAAGGGCACGTAGAACGCCGCGAAGACGCCGGCCGTGACGTCCTTGAGGTAGCCCTCCGGTGGTTCCGTCATGCGCCAGACCAGCACGGCCAGGGCGGTCAGGGCCATGGCGACCCACGCGCCCTCGGCGCCGCGCACATACCCGGCGACGACCATCGCCGCGCCGCCGACCGCCAGCGGCACGAGCGGCGCCTTGATGCCCTTGCGTTCCTGGAGCCTGCTCGTCAGTTCCCACAGCCCGACGACGACGGCGACGGCTATGACGCCGATGAACACGGCCTTGACGATGAACAGCGAGGCGATGATCACCACGCCGAGCCCGACACCGACCCCTATGGCCGCGCTCAGGTCACGGCCCGCGCTCTTCTTCTGCGGCGCCGGCGGCGGAGGCTGCGGGGCGTCGGGCATGGGCTCCGGGTTCTGGATCTCGGCCGGGAGTCCCCCGGTCTGGAAAGGCTCGTTCTGGAACGGCTCGTTCTGGAAGGTGTCATTCCGGAACGTGCCGTTGTGGAGGGCCTCGTTCGGGAACGACTCATTCGGGAACAAGGGGCCGCCCGGCCGAGCGGCCCCCCGGTCATCGTCCTGGTCCCCGACGTACGCGGGTACGTCGGGCACGACGGGCATGGGGCGAGTCTGCTGCGCCTCAGGCGCATCGTACGCGGGACCCGCCGGGACGGCCCCCGGGGCAGGCTGGGCGGGTCCGCCCTCGGCGGGCCCCCAGTACCCGGCCTGCCCCGCCGACGGCGGCGCCCCCCAGGAAGAGTCGTTCATCAGACTTCGAGCAGCTCCGCTTCCTTGTGCTTGAGGAGCTCGTCCACCTGGGCGACGTACTTGGCCGTCAGGTCGTCGAGCTCCTTCTCCGCACGGCGGCCCTCGTCCTCACCGATCTCGCCGTCCTTGACGAACTTGTCGATGGCGTCCTTGGACTTGCGGCGCACGGAGCGGATGGACACCTTCGCGTCCTCGCCCTTGCTCTTGGCGACCTTGATGTACTCACGGCGCCGTTCCTCGGTCAGCTCGGGGAACACCACCCGGATGATGTTGCCGTCGTTGCTGGGGTTGACGCCCAGGTCCGAGTCGCGGATGGCCTGCTCGATGTTGCGCAGCGCGGTCTTGTCGAACGGCGTCACGACCGCCATGCGCGGCTCCGGCACGGAGAACGAGGCCAGCTGGTTGATCGGTGTCGGGGCCCCGTAGTAGTCGGCCACGATCTTGTTGAACATCGCCGGGTGCGCTCGGCCGGTGCGGATCGCGGCGAAGTCCTCCTTGGCGACCACGACGGCCTTCTCCATCTTCTCCTCGGCCTCGAGGAGGGTCTCTTCGATCACCACTTGCTCCTGCGTGTCTTGAGTAAGGCCCGGCTGCGGTTCCTCGTCGAGGCGGCGGCCGGCTGCGTCGCGTCTTCTTCCTGCACGGTTCCCGACCGTCAGGACATTGTCCATCCTCCGGCCGGGCTGCGTCCCGTCCGTCCCCCGGACAGGTGGCACGCCCCGGGCGGCGGGGGTGTGCCGGTCAGTCCCGGTTGCCCTGCTCGCCCACCAGCGTGCCGATCTTCTCACCCTTGACGGCGCGGGCGATATTGCCCTCGGCGAGAAGCTCGAAGACGAGGATCGGCAGCTTGTTGTCGCGGCACAGGGTGATGGCGGTGGCGTCGGCGACCTTGAGGTCCCGGGTGATGACCTCGCCGTAGCCGAGGGCGTCGAACTTGACGGCGTCGGGGTTGGTCTTGGGGTCGGAGTCGTAGACCCCGTCCACACCGTTCTTGCCCATGAGCAGCGCCTCGGCGTCGATCTCCAGGGCGCGCTGGGCGGCGGTGGTGTCGGTGGAGAAGTACGGCATGCCCATGCCGGCGCCGAAGATGACCACGCGGCCCTTCTCCAGGTGGCGCACGGCACGCAGCGGGATGTACGGCTCGGCGACCTGCCCCATGGTGATGGCGGTCTGCACGCGGGACTGGATCCCCTCCTTCTCCAGGAAGTCCTGGAGGGCGAGGCAGTTCATCACGGTGCCGAGCATGCCCATGTAGTCGGAGCGGGCACGGTCCATGCCGCGCTGCTGGAGTTCGGCGCCGCGGAAGAAGTTGCCGCCGCCGATGACGACCGCGACCTGCGCGCCGTCACGCACGACGGCGGCGATCTCGCGGGCGATCTTGTGCACCACGTCGGGGTCGACGCCCAGGCCCCCGCCACCGGAGAAGGCCTCTCCGGACAGCTTCAGCAGAAACCGGCCGTGTACTTTGCCGTCGTCGCTCTTCTGGGCCTTGGTGGTCATGGGGGATCCCGCCTCTTTCACGTGGTGCGCATACGAAGAAGGCCATTGCCGATGGGGGTGCTTTTCGCTCCCATGCGCGGCAATGGCCTCCTCGTCAGATCTGCTGCCGTCCGCCCTCACGCCGGGGTGTGGCGATGTGCGCGGACGACTGCGGTCGACCCTATCGGGAGTTCTCCGGGAATCTCCCCGGGGTTCTCCCCGCGGGCCGGGTGTCGATCGCGGTCCGGACTCAGATGCCGACCTTGATGCGCGAGAAGCGCTTCAGGGTGACACCGGCCTCGTCCAGCACCTTCTGGACCGACTTCTTGTTGTCGAGCGCGTACGGCTGGCCGAGCAGCGTCGCGTCCTTGAAGAAGCCGTTCAGACGACCCTCGACGATCTTCGCGATCGCGGCCTCGGGCTTGCCCTCGGCGCGGGTGGTCTCCTCGGCGATGCGGCGCTCGGACTCGACGACCTCGGCCGGGATCTCGTCCTTGGAGAGGTACTTCGGCGCGAACGCGGCGATGTGCTGGGCGACGCCCTTGGCGACCTCGGCGTTCGGCTTGTCGAACTCGACCAGGACACCGATCTGCGGGGGCAGGTCGGGCATGGTGCGGTGCATGTAGGCGCTGACGTAACCGTCGGTGAACTGCGCGAAGCGGTCCAGGACGATCTTCTCGCCGAGGTTGGCGTTGGCCTCGTCGACGTACGCCTGCACGGTCTTGCCGGCCTCGATCTCGGAGGCGAGCAGGGCCTCGAGGTCGGCCGGGTTCGTCTTGACGACGTGCTCGGCGATGGTGTTGGCCACGGCCTGGAACTTCTCGCTCTTGGCGACGAAGTCCGTCTCGCACTTCAGCTCGACCAGGACACCGGAGGAGTTGTCGCCGGCGATGATGGAGACCACGGCGCCGTTCTCGGCGGAGCGGCCCTCGCGCTTGGCGACGCCCTTCTGGCCCTTGATGCGCAGCGCCTCGACAGCCTTGTCGACGCTGCCCTCGGCCTCGTCCAGCGCCTTCTTGCAGTCCATCATGCCGGCGCCGGTGAGCTCACGGAGCTTCTTGACGTCGGCGGCGGTGTAGTTCGCCATGAGTCTGTGAGTCTTTCTCGAAGTCTGGAAGATCTTCAGATCCGCACGGTCGGCGGTCCGGTCCGCGGTCCGCGTCCACGGGTGAACGCGGACCGCGTACGTCCTGCCGGCCTACGGGTGAACAGCGGGGGCGGACTTCATCGCGCCCGGGGCGCAGGATGCGGTACCGCCCCGCTGTCGAACGCTGACGGACCGGCGTCAGGCCTGCTCGCCCTCGGCGGCCTTCTCGCCCTCGGCCGGAGCCTCGGCCTCGGCCTCGGCGGCCGGAGCGGCTTCGGCGGACTCCGCGGCCTCGGCGGCCTCGGCGGCCGGAGCCTCGGTCTCGGCGGCCGGGGCGGCCTCCGCGGCCGGAGCCTCGTCCTTCTTCTCACCCTCGAGCAGGTCGCGCTCCCACTCGGCGAGCGGCTCGGCAGCGGCCTTCTCGCCCTTGTCGCCGGTGGCGACGCGGGAGCGGGACATGAGGCCCTCGGCGACGGCGTCGGCGATCACACGGGTGAGCAGGGTGACGGAGCGGATCGCGTCGTCGTTGCCCGGGATCTTGTAGTCGACCTCGTCGGGGTCGCAGTTGGTGTCGAGGATCGCGACGACCGGAATGTTCAGCTTCCGGGCCTCACCGACGGCGATGTGCTCCTTCTTGGTGTCCACGATCCAGACGGCGCTGGGCACCTTCTGCATCTCGCGGATACCGCCGAGGGTCTTCTCCAGCTTGGCCTTCTCGCGCGAGAGGACCAGCAGTTCCTTCTTGGTCAGACCGGAGGCCGCGACGTCCTCGAAGTCGATCTGCTCGAGTTCCTTCAGGCGCTGAAGACGCTTGTAGACGGTCGAGAAGTTGGTGAGCATGCCGCCCAGCCAGCGCTGGTTCACGTAGGGCATGCCGACGCGGGTCGCCTGCTCGGCGATGGCCTCCTGCGCCTGCTTCTTCGTGCCGACGAACATGACCGTGCCGCCGTGGGCGACGGTCTCCTTGACGAACTCGTAGGCGCGGTCGATGTACGACAGCGACTGGAGCAGGTCGATGATGTAGATGCCGTTGCGCTCGGTGAAGATGAAGCGCTTCATCTTCGGGTTCCAGCGACGGGTCTGGTGACCGAAGTGGACGCCGCTCTCCAGCAGCTCCCGCATCGTGACGACGGCCATGGCCGTTCTCCTTGGTGTTCTCGGTTGTGCCGCGTCCGCCGGACGGCGGTCGCGCCTGACGCCCGCGATGCGCCGTGCCGCGAAGGACCGAGGGGCGCTTGGTACGAACCCTTGACGGGCGCCGTACCGGGGCGTGCGAAGTCGACCCGGTGACCCGGATCGCCATGAGAAGTGTACGGGACCGGCGGGGTACCGGGTGACGCCGCTGTCCACAACCGGGGAGTGGTCCACAGGGTCCGGCGGGGCCCGCGGCGGATGCGGGACGGTTCTCGCATGCGACGAGCGATGCGGTACGTGGCGTTGTGGATGGTTCTGCTGTGCGGATCGGCGGCGGCCGCACCGTCCGCGCCTGCCTGGGCGGACAACCCACCGGGGCCACCGCCCGCGCCTCCGCCGCCCGGGGCTGCGGTCCCGGCCGTGGGCCGCACCTGGCCGGTGGGTGTCCGGCCGACGGTGGTACGCGGCTGGAAACCGCCGGCGACGGTGTACGGCCCCGGGCACCGGGGAGTGGACCTCGCCGCACCGGCCGGCGCCCCGGTGCGCGCGGTGGCTCCGGGGCGGGTGTCCTTCGCGGGCCGGGTGGCCGGGCGGGGTGTCGTCTCGGTGGAGCTGGCGGGAACGGATCTGCGGACCACGTACGAGCCGGTGAGCCCTTCGGTGAGGGAGGGTGACGAGGTGGAGGCGGGCGGGGTGGTGGGGGTGGTGGAGCCGACGGGCTCGCACTGCGCGAGGACGGCGTGCGTGCACTGGGGAGCGCTGCGAGGCGGGACCTACGTGGACCCACTGTCCCTGCTGCCCCCGTGGCTGCTGCGCAGAGGCCCGTCGAGACTGCTGCCGGTACTGGGCGTGCCCATGCCGTGACCGGTGATCATCCAGGGGCGGGGGCGGGGGGGTGGGGTGGGGTGGGGGGGGCGGGGGGTGGAGGGCGGTCAGCCTCGGACGCCGTGCAGGGCCATGGTCACCGCGGCCTCCGTCACCACGGCGGGGTCCTCGGCCGCGCCCAGCTCGATCCTCCGGACCGCCGCGTCCACGACCCCCTGCAACAGCATCGCCGCCAGCCGGGGCTGGCCGTGCCCCAGCTCCCCCAGCGCCTCGACGATCATCGCGACGAGCCCCCCGTGGGCCGCGCGGATCTTCTCCCGGGCCCCGGCGTCCAGCTCACTGGCGGAGATGGCCACGACCGCCCGGTGCCGCCGGTCGCCGACCAGGGCCAGCTGCTGCCGGACATAGGCCTCGACCTTGCCCTCGGGCGAGCCGGCGCGCTCCATCGCCGCGGCGACCTCCGCCGCCCACACGGGGATGTCGGCCTCGCACAGCTCCTCGACCACGGCCGCCCGGGACCGGAAGTACTCGTACACCGACGACCGCGCGAGCCCGGTCCGCTCGGCCAGCGCGGGAAAGGTCAACGCCTCCGTCCCGCCCTCGGACAGCAGGGTCCGGGCCGCGTCCAGCAGGGCGGCTCGCTGCATCGACCGGTGCTCGGCCACGGAGGCCGCTCGAATCCTTGGCACGCCGACCACTTTACGGACGCGCCCGGGCGAACGGGAGCGACTCAGCGCCCGAAGCTCGCCAGCTTCGCCCGCAGCTGGAGCACCGACTTGGTGTGGATCTGGCTGACCCGGCTCTCGGTGACGCCCAGCACGTTGCCGATCTCGGCGAGGGTGAGTCCCTCGTAGTAGTACAGCGTGACCACGGTCTTCTCCCGCTCCGGCAACGTGTTGATGGCCCGCGCGAGGAACCGCCGCAGCTCCCGGTCCTCGGCCACCTCCACCGGGTTGTCGGCGGCGGTGTCCTCCAGCGTGTCCATCAGGCTGAGCCGGTCCCCGCCCTCGCCGCCGACGTGCAGCAGCTCCTCCAGGGCGACGACATTGGCCAGTGACAACTGGCTGAACACCGCGTGGAGTTCCTCGACCTCCATATCCAGCTCGGCGGCGACCTCGCTCTCGGTCGGCGTCCGCCGCAGCCGCGCCTCCAGGGTGGCGTAGGCGCGCTCGACGTTGCGCGCCTTCTGCCGCACCGAGCGGGGGATCCAGTCCAGCGCCCGCAGTTCGTCGATCATCGCGCCGCGGATCCGGGTGATCGCGTACGTCTCGAACTTGATCTCCCGGTCGATGTCGAACTTCTCGATCGCGTCGATCAGCCCGAAGACGCCGGAGGAGACGAAGTCCGCCTGCTCCACGTTGGGCGGCAGACCGACGCTGACCCGGCCCGCGACGTATTTCACGAGCGGCGAGTAGTGCAGGATCAGCTGCTCCCGCAGCCGGTCGTCCCCCGTCGCCTTGTACGACCGCCACAGCTCGTCGAGCGTCGAGGGAGCGGGCGGCCGCACGTTGCCACCGTCGCGGGCGGCTGGGGGGATCGCCGCCCGGTCGGACCCGGAGGTGTGCTGGGGCATTCGTCGCCTTGTGCCGTTCTGCCGTGAAGTGCCGTGACTTGCTGCGAGGTGGGAGCGGGTGGGCTGACTGGGTGAGGTGTCGGTCTGGTGCGGGGTTGGCGCGGTCTGCACCACCGCTTTCGTGAGCGTAGCGTGACTGAGGAGTCGCGGTGTGCGAACAGTGAGGCACCACCCGTGCGCGGGGCGCTCGCGCCGGGCGGGCGGCCCCGGTCGGCGGCTCGCTGTGCGTGACCGGCCGCAGGGGCCAACTCCGGGAAACCCCAAGGGCGTCGGGGGTTCCCCCGGACGGCCGAACACGCTCGGTCAGCGGGGGCGGTGGCCACCCCGGAGCGAGGTCATCGCCTGGCGTGTCAACTTCCAGCCATCGCCGTGTCGTTCGACGTAACCAAGTGCTCGGAGTTCGTACAGTCTCGCGATCGCCTCATCCGGTGTCGTACCAGCGCCGAGCGCGATCTCCCCGGCGGGGGCGGCACGGTTGCCGGGCAGGGCGGCGAGGACGGTCCGGGCGGCCGGCTCCAGCAGGTCGCGCGGGAGGACCGGGCCCCGCCGGGCGGGTGCGAGGTCACCCATGTCACCCACGAGTTCCACGACGTCCGCGGCATCGGTGACCAGGGTGGCCTCGTCGCGCAGCAGCTCGTGCACGCCGGCGGACAGGGCGCTGGTGACCGGGCCGGGCACGCCCATGGTGAACCGGCCCAGGCGCTGGGCGGCCCGCGCGGTGGCCAGCGAGCCGCTGCGGCGGGCGGCCTCCACGACGACGGTGCCCCGGGTCAGGGCGGCGATCACCCGGTTGCGCAGGATGAACCGGCTCGGGGTCGGATGGTCCCCGGGCGGCAACTCGCCCACCAGCAGTCCCTGTTCCGCGATCCGGTCGAGCAACGCGGTGTGGCCGCGCGGGTAGGGCCGGTCGACGCCGCAGGCCAGGACGGCGACGGTGGCACCGCGGGCGGCGAGCGTCCCGCGATGGGCCGCGCCGTCGATGCCGTACGCGCCACCCGACACCACCACCCAGCCGCGCTCGGCGAGGTCCGAGGCGAGGGTGGCCGCCACGTGGGTGCCGTACCCGGTGCACGCGCGGGCCCCCACCACGGCGACGGACCGCAGCGCCCACATCCGCAGACTCGGCCGGCCCCGCACCCACAGCCCGACCGGCCGGGCGTCCCCGAGGTCGTCGAGCTGCCGGGGCCACTCGCTGTCCCCCGGACACAGGAACCGCGCCCCCGCGGCCCGCGCCGAGCCGAGGTCCCGCTCCGGCTCGGCCCGCCCGGCCCGGGCGAGGAGCCCCGCCCACCGGGTGGCGCTCACCCCGGGCAACGGCTCCCCGCCACCCCGCAGCTGCCGCACCACCTCCCCCACCCCGAACTCCCGCACCCACCGTCCACCGACCTCGTCCCCCGGCTCGACGACCCGTCCGAGAAAGACCCGCCCGAGCCGTTCGTCGCCGGGGTCCGCGGCCGCGGTCATGTCAGGGCTCCGATCGCCATCGGCACCCCTCGGGGGACGCCGGTGCGCAGTTGCAGGGCCAGGGCCACGTCGGTCGCGTCCGGTCGGTCGTGCCCGACGAGGTCGGCCACCGTCCAGGCGACGCGCAGGACCCGGTCGATGCCACGGGCGGTGAGCACGCCCCGCTCCAGGTTGCGTTCGGCCTCGTCCATCGCCCCGGAAACGGCCTGGTACCGGCTGCGCAGCTCCCGGCCGGGCACCTCGCTGTTGGTGTGCCACGGGGTGCCGGCGAAGCGGGCCGCGGCCCGCTCCCGGGCCTGCCGTACCCGCTGCGCCACGGTCGCCGTGGTCTCACCTCGCGCGCCGGGCTCGGTGAGCTGGGCCCGGGTGACCGGGTCAACCTCGACACGCAGGTCCACCCTGTCCAGGAGCGGTCCGGACAGCCGGGACTGGTAGCGGCGGATCACCGACGGGGGGCACTCGCACAGCGAGTCGCGCGGTGAGAACCGTCCGCAGGGGCAGGGGTTGGCCGCCAGCACCATGAGGAATCTCGCCGGGAACCGGACCACGCCGGCGCTGCGCGCGATGACGACGTGCCCCGACTCCAGTGGCTGGCGCAGCGCGTCCAGGGTCTGGCTGCGGAACTCGGGCGCCTCGTCGAGGAACAGCACCCCTCGATGGGCGAGGGACACCGCTCCCGGGCGCGCGAAGCCCGCTCCGCCGCCGACGAGTGACTGCATCGTGGCCGAGTGGTGCGGTGCGCAGTAGGGTGCGGCGTCGATGAGCGGCTTGCCCGGTGGCAGCAGTCCCGCGACCGAGTGCACCGCCGTCACCTCCAGCGACTCCTCCCGGGTGAGTGGGGGAAGGACGGCGGGCAGGCGTTCGGCGAGCATGGTCTTGCCCGCGCCGGGTGGTCCCTCCAGGAAGAGGTGGTGGCCTCCGGCGGCGGACACCTCCACGGCGGTGCGGGCGGAGAGCTGCCCCACGACGTCCGCCAGGTCGTGGTCCTGGTCGTGCTGTGCGGCGCCGCTGCTGTGCATGCCGGTGGCGGCACCCGTGCCCGGTACCCGCAGTCCCGCCAGGAGCGGGTCGGGGCGGCCGTGATCGTCGGGTGCCTCGTCGGGGACGGGTTCGTCGGTGAGGACCGCGATGAGCTGCCGCAGGCTGCGCACGCCGAGCACGGACACACCGGGGACGAGTGCGGCCTCGGCGGCGGCGCACTCGGGTACGACCACCTGCTCGTACCCGGCGTCGGCCGCGGCCAGTACGGCGGGCAGGATGCCCCTCACCGGCCGGACCCGGCCGTCCAGGCCGAGCTCTCCGATCATGACGATGTCGGCGAGTACCCGGGGGTCGATGCGCTCGGCGGCACCGAGCACCGCACAGGCGACGGCGAGGTCGAAGCCGGAGCCGGCTTTGGGCACCGAGGCCGGGCTGAGTCCGACGGTGAGCTTCTTCTGCGGCCATTCGGCTCCCGAGTTCACCACCGCCGCCCGGACCCGGTCCCGGCTTTCCGTCAGGCTCTTGTCCGGGAGGCCGACCAGGGTGAACGCGGCGACGCCGGGTTCGAGGTCGGCCTGGACCTCGACGACCACGCCGTCGACGCCGACGAGGGCCACCGAGCACGTGCGGGCGAACGCCATTCAGGCCACCCCCCGGGCGTGCTCGACGGACGGGGCGCCCCGGCGGGGCAGCACCACGCCGATCAGGTCGATGCGGACGCCGCCTGGCGGGGCTCCGCCGTGGGCCTGGATCCAGTGTGCGGCGAGCCGGCGCAGCCTGGCGGCCTTCTCGGGGGTGACGGCGGCCATCGGATGTTCGTAGCCACCGCCTCTGCGGGTCTTCACCTCGCAGACGACCAGTGCGTCGCCGTCCCGCGCCACGATGTCGATCTCGCCGGTCCGTCCGCAGCGCCAGTTGCGCTCCAGGATCGTCATGCCGGTCTCGGCGAGCCGCCGGGCGGCCAGGTCCTCGCCGTACTTGCCGATTGCTTCTCGTGCGTTCATGTCGGCACCACCTCCGGCGCCAACCGTCACGCGTCCCGTCCCCAAGTGTTGATCTTGGTGGATGGATCGGCGGTTGTGGAGAACTCCGTCACCCGAACGGGCGGCGAGCGGGGAAAGTCCAGGTCATCAGCCGCTCGGGAGTTCCAGGTCGCTCTTGTTCAGCTCTTCGATATTCACGTCCTTGAACGTGAGGACGCGGACCTGCTTGACGAAGCGCGCCGGTCGGTACATGTCCCAGACCCAGGCGTCCGCCATGCTCACCTCGAAGAACACCTCGCCCTGGACCGAGTGCACCTGCATCTCGTAGTCGTTGGTGAGATAGAAGCGTCGCTCGGTCTCGATCACGTATTTGAACAGACCGACGACGTCTCGGTACTCCCGGTAGAGCTTCAGCTCCATCTCGGTCTCGTACTTCTCGAGGTCCTCGGCGCTCATGGCATGTTCCCCTTCAGCCGTGCGATCCACCCATTGTGCGCCAGTCCGGCATTCCCTCAGACGATTTCCGTGTCGAGGGTCACGGGCCTGGCCGGGGGACCTTCGACGAGCAGCGTGCGCAGCAGCTCGGCGAGTCTGGTCGGATACACCGTCTCATGTGCCCGGGTCAGTTCCCGGCACGTCCACCAGCGCGCTCCGGCGACAGTGCGCCGTTCCAGCTCCGTCAGCCCCGTCGCCGCGATGTCCGTCCGGGCGGTACGGGCCAGGTAGTACCACTCGTCCTGGTCCCAGCGGCGGCCCGCGAACGGGAACGAGCAGCGGCGCCGCCAGAGCACGGGGCCGAGGTCGACGTCGGTGATGCCGGTCTCCTCGGCGAGTTCCCGCAGCGCGGCCTCCTCGCGGGTCTCGGCGCCCTCCAGACCGCCGCCGGGCGTGAACCACCAGTCGTCGGCCGGGTCGTCCGGCTCGTGGCCGTGCAGCAGCAGGATGCGGTCCCGCGGGTCGAGCAGCACCACCCGGGCCACCTTGCGCAGGCCACGCTCGTCCTCGGAGGGTCCCAGGCCCCCGTACGGCTGCTCGCCGTCGTGGTCGCCGTCGTGGGGGTCCCCGGCCGGTCGTGCGGTCTCAGCCGGCACCGGTCGTCCCCGGGTGGGCGGTGCGGGCGCGGGAGCGGCCGAACAGGCCCGCTATCGGGCCGTAGGCGCCGCCGCCGAGGATCAGGACGGCGCCGGCGGCGATCAGCAGCTCGATCGTGCGCAGCGGGCCGGGCCGGGAGAGGGCGCCGAGCGGTTCGAAGCCGGTGGGGCGCGCGAGCATGCCCCTCCAGGGCCAGACGACGGCGTCCACGCGGGCCGAGACGGCGTCACGGGAGACGGTGCCCCGGGCCGTGTCCGTGAGGTGGGCGGTGGAGTCCAGGGAGCCCTGGCGCTCGTCGCCGAGGAGGAACAGCCGGCCCTTCGGCACGGTCACCTCGGGAACGTCCTTGTTCTCGGCCAGGCTGCCCTTGGGCAGGTAGGGCTCGTCGATCTGCTTGCCGTTGACCGTCAGCTTGCCGTCGGTGCAGCAGGAGACGGTGTCGCCGCCGACGGCGACCACGCGCTTGACCACCTTCGCGTTGTCGACCCAGCTCTTGTCCTCGAAGACGACCACGTCACCGCGCCGCACCTCGTCCCCGTCGACGCGCTGGGCCATGACCCGGTCACCGGCGTCGATGGTGGGGGTCATGGAGCTGGTGGGCACGGTGTACGGCCGGTAGACCACCGCGCCCCACGCGAAGCCGCCGAGGAACAGCACCACGCCCAGCGCCACGGCCAGCCCGGACAACCGCTGCCCGACCCGGCCACCGCCGGCCCGTGCCGTACCGGTGCCGCCGCGCTGCGGGGCCGTACGCGTCATGCTCTCGCCACCCATGGACCCGCACCCTACCCGGCGGTACCGAGCGGGGGGAGTCCCTGTTTTCCGGCGGGGTCAGCCTTGTCCGGAGGTGGCCTTCGGCGCGGCCCCGGTCTCCGGCCGGTTCGCACGCCGGCGCCGCCACACGGCCACCGGCAGGACCGCGGCGACGGCCGCGCCCTGCGGGGCCACCGTCAGGGACGCGGCGGCGGAGGACTGCCGGTCCAGGCCGGGCTGGTCGAAGGTGTCCGGGACCGGCAGGGTGCCCCAGCGGTTGATCGGCCACGCCTTGACGATGGCGCGGCCGACGGCCTTGTCGACGGGGACCATGCCGTGGTTCTTGTCCGACTGGTTGTAACGCGAGTCACGGGAGTTCTGGCGGTGGTCGCCCATCACCCAGATGTAGCCCTTGGGGACCTTCACCTTGAACTGGCCGCCCAGGTCGTCCACGGTGCACGGGGTGTTGCCCGGGTAGACGTACGGCTCGTTCAGCGCCTTGCCGTTGACCTTCAGCGGGCCGCTGCCCTTGCACTCGACCGTGTCGCCGCCGACCCCGATCACGCGCTTGATGAGGTCCTTCTCCTCCGCCGACGGCATCAGGCCGACCCAGCTGAGGACCTTCTGCACCGGGTTCGGGTTCGGTGTCGGCTCGCCCGCCAGCCAGTCGTCCGGGTCGTGGAAGACGACGACCTCGCCGCGCTCGGGCTCGGAACCGAACCACGGGGTGAGCTTGTCGACGAGGACGCGGTCACCCTGCTGGAGGGTGTTCTGCATCGAGTCCGACGGGATCGAGAACGCCTGCACCAGGAACGTCTTGATCAGTAGCGCCAGGACCAGCGCGATACCGATCAGGAGCGGGAGTTCCTTCCAGAACGAGCGCGGCTTCACCGGCCGGCGGCCGGAACCGTCCGTGCCCGCGTCCCCGGCGTCGCCGCGCTGCTCAGCGTCCGGTGCGCCCTCGCCGGTCGCCGCCTCGTTCCCGGAGGTCATGGCGCCGTCCCGGCCGGACGCGTCCGGTTCCCCGGGACGCCCGCGGTTCTCCTCGCCGTCGTGTCCCGACCGTGCGCCAACCGCCACATCCCCCACGCCAACTCCTCACTCTCTGCCGCCGCCTGCCCCGCATACGCCGCAGGCCCACCACTCCCATAACGAGCGGGAGTTCCGCAGGGGTCGGGAGCCGGGTCGTTCCGTTCGGATTCTCCTGGGCAACCCTATGCGACGGCCGGTGAGCCGCGGTCGTCCCCGACACGGAGTCGGTGACACTTGCAAAGGTTTTAGGTTCCTCCAGGCGCGTCCAGTGGCCGAGCGGCCAGCCGATGACCATGGCCCGGCCGACCACCGAGTTCTCGGAGACCGTGCCGCCGTAGGGCGTGTTCTGGTGGAAGCGGGAGTCCGCGGAATTACCTCGGTGGTCGCCCATCACCCACAGCCGGCCCTTGGGGACGGTGATGTCGAAGGGCGTGGCGGAGGGCGCGTCCCCCGGGTACACGTAGTCGCCCTCGGTGAGCGGTACGCCGTTGACGGTGACGCGGCCCTGTGCGTCGCAGCACTTGACGTGGTCGCCGCCGACCCCGATGACCCGTTTGATCAGGTCCTTCTCGTTGTCGGAGGGCAGCAGGCCGATGAACGTCAGGCCTTCCTTGAGCTGCTTGACGACGACGGGGTCGTTCTTCTTGGCGGTCTGCTCGTCCTGGAGCCAGCCGCCCGGGTCGTGGAAGACGACGACGTCGCCGCGCTCGGGCCTGGAGCCGAACCACGGGGTGAACTTGTCGACCAGGACCCGGTCGCCGATCCGGATGGTCTCCTCCATGGATCCGGAGGGGATCACGAACGCCTGGACGAGGAACGTCTTCAGGACGAGCGCTATGAGGACGGCGACGCCGACCAGCAGGGGGATCTCCCGGACGGCGGAACGCCTGCGCTTGCGCTTGACCTTGCGCTGGAGTTTCCGCCGCTCCGCGCGCGTGCGGCCGCCTCCGGACGTGGAGGTGCGGCGGGCGCCGGTGGGCAGCAGGTCGTCGGCGGGCGTGCCGGGCGGGCCGCGCCGTTTGCCGCGGTTACCCATGGGCGCCTGCCGCGGCGGACACGCGCGCGTAGGCGGACGGCCGGGTCAGATGCGTCCAGTGGCGGTAGGGCCACACGATCCAGTCCGCGCGGCCGATGACGTCGCCCACGGGGATCATGCCGCCGCCGGGTGAGCCGAGATGGTCGCGGGAGTCGCTGGAGTCGCCGCGGTGGTCGCCGAGGACGAACAGGCGCCCGGCGGGCACGGCGACGTCGAAGGGCACGCCGGAGGGGGCGTCCCCCGGATAGAGGATCGCCGTCTCGTCGACCGGCCGGCCGTTCACCTCGAGCCTTCCCTTCTGGTCGCAGCAGACCACGTGGTCCCCGCCCACCCCGACCACGCGTTTGACGTAGTCGGCGTTCCCGAAATATCCGGTCCCGTCGAAGACGATCACGTCGCCGCGGCGCGGCTGGGCACCGAAACGGTACGCCAACTTGTTTACGAGAATGCGGTCCCCGATCCTCAACCCCTGCTCCATGGATCCGCTCGGGATCTGGAACGGCTGCATCACGAAGGCGTTGAGGAGCAGCAGGAACGCCAGGCAGGCGAAGAGGCCGAGGGTGATCCGGCCGCCCGGGACCCAGTCGGCGATACGTGCCGCCAACGCGAAACGCGACCGGCCCTCCCTACCCGGGGACTCCGGGCGGGAGGGGCGGTCGCGTTCCGTCGGCTGAGCTTCGGTGTCCATCGGGGCCAGATGCTATCCGGCCCCGCTGTGACGCCGGGGGCGCACTCAGTTGTCGCGCTTCTCCTTGATCTTCGCGGCCTTGCCGCGCAGCTCACGGAGGTAGTACAGCTTGGCGCGGCGCACGTCACCACGGGTGACCAGCTCGATCTTCTCGACGATCGGGGTGTGCACCGGGAAGGTGCGCTCGACGCCGACGGAGAACGAGACCTTGCGGACCGTGAAGGTCTCGCGGACGCCGGAGCCCTGGCGACGGATCACCACGCCCTTGAACTGCTGCACACGGGAGCGGTTGCCCTCGATGACGCGGACGTGCACGTTGACGGTGTCACCCGGGCGGAAGGCCGGGATGTCGGTGCGCAGCGACGCGCCGTCGACGGTGTCGAGCAGGTGAGACATTTCGTCTGCTTTCTTCGTCGATGCCACAGGTCATCAACGGGAGATAGGTGTACAAGAGGTCTGTCGTACGGTCGGGCGGGCGTCGTGTCCCCCTGTGGCAGGGGCGCGCGCCGGACGGACGCACAACATCGGCCTATTCTTCCATGCCGCTCGCCCGGCGCCAAAATCGGCCGTACGGGTCACCCTCCGGGTCCGGTTCCCAGCCGAGGACGGAGAGCATCTCGCGGTCCTTCTTGTCGAAGGCCCCGGGGGCGCAGCGCTCGATCAGGTCCGGCCGGTTGGCCGTCGTACGCCGCAGGGCCTCGTCGCGGCGCCAGCGGGCGATCCTGCCGTGGTGGCCGCTGAGCAGCACCTCGGGGATGTCCCGGCCGCGCCAGACGGGCGGCTTGGTGTAGACGGGGCCTTCGAGGAGGCTCGCCATCGCGCCGGGCGCGAAGGAGTCGTCGCGGTGGGACTCGGCGTTGCCGAGGACGCCGGGCAGCAGCCGGGCCACGGCCTCCGTGATGACGAGGACGGCCGCCTCGCCGCCGGCGAGGACGTAGTCGCCGATGGAGATCTCGTGGACCGGCATGCGGGTCGCGTACTCGTCGATGACCCGCCGGTCGATGCCCTCGTATCGGGCCGGGGTGAAGACCAGCCAGGGCCGTTCGGACAGCTCTACGGCCAGTTCCTGGGTGAAGGGCCGGCCGCTGGGGGTGGGCACGATGAGCGCGGGAGACCGGGCGCCCTTGTCGTAGCCGTCGGCGAGGACCGTGTCCAGGGCGTCGCCCCAGGGGTCGGTCTTCATGACCATGCCGGGGCCGCCGCCGTACGGGGTGTCGTCGACGGTGTTGTGCCGGTCGTACGTCCACGCGCGCAGGTCGTGCACGTGGACGTCGAGCTGTCCGCGCGCGCGTGCCTTGCCGACGAGGGAGACGTTCAGCGGGTCCAGGTACTCGGGGAAGATCGTGACGACGTCGAGCCTCATGCCTCTTCGTCCCTGGCGGAGGCGATCTCGGCGCGGTCGTCGATCAGGCCCGGCGGAGGCGCGATGACCGCCTTCTGCTCCTCCAGGTCGATCTCGGTGACGATCTCCTCCACGAAGGGGATCATCACCTCGCTGCCGTCCGGGCGTTCCACGATGAACAGGTCCTGGGAGGGCAGGTGCGAGACCTCGGTGATCCGGCCGACCTCGGTGCCGTCCTCGGTGACCACGTCGAGATCGATCAGCTGATGGTCGTAGTACTCGTCCTCGCCCTCGGGGAGTTCCTCGGGGTCGATCTCGGCGATCAGCAGGGTGTTGCGCAGGGCCTCCGCGGCGCTGCGGTCGGTGACGCCCTCGAAACGCAGGAGCAGACGGCCGCTGTGGACCCGCCCGGTGGCGATGGTGAGCGGCCCGGTGGAGGCCGGGTCGGTGGCCAGGACGGCGCCCGGGGCGAGCCGCAGTTCGGGCTCGTCGGTACGTACCTCGACGGTGACCTCGCCCTTGATGCCGTGGGCGCGGCCGATCCGTGCGACTACCAGCTGCACGTGTCCAATTCTCCTGTCATCTTCTGCCTCACACGACTGCGGGCCGGGGACGGCCCAGTGGCCATCCCCGGCCCGAGCCGGTGTCGATGAAGCGTCAGCGGACGTGGTCCACGTCGACGAGGTCGACGCGGACACCGCGACCGCCGATGGCGCCCACGACGGTGCGCAGGGCGCGCGCGGTACGGCCGTTGCGGCCGATGACCTTGCCGAGGTCGTCCGGGTGGACCCGGACCTCGAGCACACGACCGCGGCGCAGGTCACGCGAGGCGACCTGCACATCGTCAGGGTTGTCGACGATGCCCTTCACGAGGTGCTCAAGCGCCTCTTCGAGCATGCTGGTCAGGCCTCGGTCGACTCGGAGGACTCGGCAGCGGCCTCGTCCTTCTTCTCAGCCTTCTTCTTCTGGGTGATGGCCTCACCCTTGCCCTCGTCGTCTCCGCCGAGAGCCTCGAACGTCGGACGAGCGGCCTTCGGCTCGGCGACGAGGAGCGGCGCGGGAGCCGGCTCGCCCTTGAACTTCTGCCAGTCGCCGGTCTTCTTCAGGATGGCGAGGACGGGCTCGGTCGGCTGAGCGCCGACACCGAGCCAGTACGCCACGCGGTCGGCGTCCACCTCGATGATCGACGGGTGGTAGGTCGGGTGGTACTTGCCGATCTCCTCGATGGCCCGGCCGTCACGGCGGGTACGGGAGTCGGCGACGACGATGCGGTAGTGAGGCGAACGGATCTTGCCCAGACGCTTCAGCTTGATCTTGACTGCCACGGGAGTGGGTTCTCCTGGATTTGACGTGAGTTGGGCACGGCAGGACGCCGCGTGGGGTTGCGGTACCCGAGTGCCCGACGGACGCGTCAGCCGGAGGAGAGAGGGGTCCTGTGCGGCTGTCGAGTACAGCTAGCCATTGTGCCATACCCGGCGGGTCGCCTTCCGCCGAGGGTGCGTGAGCTGGGGCCGGGCAGCGCGGTGCGGCACCCGGCGTGGACGTGACCGTGCGGGTGGTGTCCGCGCCCGCCCGTGCGGGACGGAGTCCCCCCGGCCGGAAGGAGCCGGGGGGAGGCACGACCGTCGGCGGGGTGCGACGCCCTCGTCCGGCACCCACGAGATGCCGGTGACGTGGTTCGTGACTACGCCGCCCCCACGACCTCCGGGATCCGGAACGGCTTGCCGCAGCCGCCGCAGACGATGGGGGCCTGGGCCAGGACCGAGGGGACGACCCGGACGTTGCGGCCGCAGTCGCACACCGCCTTGACCCGGACGCCGCCGCCGGAGGATCCGTGCCGGGCGGCCGGGCCGCGGAAGGTCCGGGAGGTGTCGGCCGAGGTGGCCGCCGTGTGGGCCTTCAGCGCGCGCTGGAGCCGCTCGATGGTCGGGCGGTAACGGCGCTTCGCCTCAGGGTTGAGTGTGACCAGCGAGAAACCGCTGCTCGGGTGCGGCTCCTCGGGGTGGTCCAGGCCCAGCTCCTCGGCGATCGCGAGGAAACGACGGTTGTGATAGCGGCCGGCCCGGGAGGTGTCGCGGACCCCCCGGGCGGCGGCGATGCCGTGGACTGCCTCATGGAGCAGTCGTTCGAAGGAGAGTGCGTGTCCGCACGCGGACGACGACTCTCCGATCAGGGACTCCGGCGCGGCGAGATCCGGCAGCTCGGGGTGGTACCGCTGAATGTCGGCCCACGCCTGCGCCAGCTCCGCGGCGAGAACAGGTGGTGTCTGTGTCGTGCTCACGTAATGACAACGAGCGGGGGTGCCGCTGTGTTCCGATTCCGGGGCATCCCAAATAATTTGCACGTACCCGTCAGTTGCCGCTGATGCGTGGAGACGAGGGCGGGTGCGCTGATCTGCGGAGAAGCCTCGCAGCTCCTACCAAGCTGGTGCGTAGTCCGCGCTACGCCCGGGCCCGTACGCCCTGGCACAACGATGAGCGGCGGATCCGCAAGAGGTGTTTCGGCCGCTTCCGGCGCTCGGTCTCACCTCGGTCAGCGTCCACGGCGCTCGTGACGTTACTCCGAGCCGCCCGGTACCCCGGCACCGGCCCGTCCCTGCGGAACGGACACCGTACGGCCGGCCGGATTGCCGGGACGTGAATTCTCGCCACACCGGTGTCGCGGCATCAAGCCGGGGTCCTCGACCCCTGGACGGCACCGCGAGGCGGGAGTTACCTGGCATACGTGGGAAGGGCGCGCGCACGGCACACGGGGGCCATGCGACCGGGCGCGGCGGCGAACTGTCGGCGGATTGGGGCGCTTACCTATGACACCTACGCTCGTGCGGCAGCACGTGTCTCACGCGGTCTCCGCACCGCGCGTGGACCGGAGCGCACGCGCGCGTGACTGGTCCGAGATCCAGGAGCGGATGCTCGTACCCCTGTACGAAACCGTGTACGACCGACTCGACGTGGGTCCCGGCACCCGGCTGCTGGGCCTGCGCTGCGGGGCCGGACTGGCCCTGCTGATGGCGGCCTCGCGAGGGGCCGCGGTCACGGGCGCCGACTCCGCGTCCCCCGAACGGCTCGCCCTGGCACGCGAACGTCTGCTGCCGGCCCTCCCGCCCGGCAGACGGGGCGGCCCGCCCGGCACGCGCGCGCGTACGGCCGCGCGCCTCCTCGACGGCCCGCCCTGGTGCGCGGCCGGCGCCGAGACGGCCGGGTACACCGTGGTCACCGTCCTGGAGCCGGTCGGCGGCCTCGCGGGCGATCCCGAGGGGCTCGGCGACCTCCTCGCCGCGGCGGTGCCGCTGGCCGGGCGCGGGGCCGCCGTGGTGCTGGCCGGCTGGGGACCGCCGGAGCGCTGCGCCACCGCCTCGGTGCTGCGGGTGGCCGCGGAACCGGCCGGGCCGCCGCGCGGCGCGGGCCGCTGGCGGCCGGCCCGGCGGGACGACCTGGAGGAGGCCGCGCAGCGGGCCGGCCTCCGGCCGGACGGCTCGGGCCGGGTCGCCTGCCCGTTCGGGTACGCCGACCTCGACAGCGCCGTCCGCGGGCTGCTCTCCACCGGACTGTTCGACGCGGCGATCGCGGCGACCGACGCCAGGCAGGTGGACAAGGAACTGACGGAGGCCCTGCATCCGCACCGCCGCCCGGATGGCACGGTGTGGATGCCGAACGTCTTCCGCTACCTCGTCGCCCGCGTGCCCTGACCGGGGCCGTCCTCGGTGGGACGGGCGCTGCCCGCGACCCGGTGGGCGTCCGTCCCGGTGCGTCGGGGCCGGTCCGGCGGCTCGCGCGGCGGCGCGGGGTGGGTCGTAGCGGGGCGGTACGGCACCGGCCCGTCACCGGCATGCGCCGGGGGCGCCCCCGATACGGAAGGGGCGCCCCCGGCGACGTAGGGACCCGGTCGGTCCATGGGCGCGGTCAGCCCATGAACTTCTTGAACTCGTCCGGCAGCTCGAAGTCCTGGGGGACCTGCTGGCCCGGCAGCCCGAGCGCGCCCCCGTTCTGCGCGGCGGCCTCGCGGCGCTGGGCCGCCTCCAGCTCCTGCTGCTTGCGCTTCATCGGGTTGCCGGAGCGCTGCTTGCCCTTGGTCTTCTTCTGCTGCTTCTTCTGCCGGCCGGGGCCGCCGCCCATGCCCGGGATCCCCGGCATGCCCGGCATACCGCCGCCCTGGGCCATGCGGGACATCATCTTGCGGGCCTCGAAGAACCGCTCGACCAGGTTCTTCACCGCGCTGACCTCGACACCCGAACCCTTGGCGATACGGGCGCGGCGGGAGCCGTTGATGATCGTCGGCTCCTGGCGCTCGGCCGGGGTCATCGACTTGATGATCGCGGCGGTGCGGTCGACGTCCCGCTCGTCCAGGTTGTTGATCTGGTCCTTGATCTGGCCCATGCCGGGGAGCATGCCGAGCAGCTTGCTGATGCTGCCCATCTTCCTGACCTGTTCCATCTGGGACAGGAAGTCGTCCAGGGTGAAGTCCTGGCCCTTCCTGGACGCCAGCTTCGAGGCCATCTTCTGGGCCTCTTCCTGGCTGAACGTCTTCTCCGCCTGCTCGATCAGGGTGAGCAGGTCACCCATGTCGAGGATGCGGGAGGCCATCCGGTCCGGGTGGAACGCGTCGAACTCGTCCAGCTTCTCGCCGTTGGACGCGAACATGATCGGCTTGCCGGTGATCTGCCGGATCGACAGGGCCGCGCCACCACGGGCGTCGCCGTCGAGCTTGGAGAGGACCACACCGTCGAAGCCGACGCCGTCGCGGAAGGCCTCGGCGGTGTTGACGGCGTCCTGACCGATCATGGCGTCGACCACGAACAGGATCTCGTCCGGGGACACCGCGTCCCGGATGTCCGCGGCCTGCTGCATCATGTCGGCGTCGATGCCGAGGCGGCCAGCGGTGTCGACGATCACGATGTCGTGGACCTTGGACTTCGCGAACTCGATGGAGTCCTTGGCGACCTTCACCGGGTCACCGACGCCGTTGCCCGGCTCGGGGGCGTACACCGCGACGCCGGCGCGCTCGGCGACGACGCTCAGCTGGTTGACGGCGTTGGGACGCTGGAGGTCGCAGGCGACCAGCAGCGGGGAGTGGCCCTGCTCCTTCAGCCAGCGGCCGAGCTTGCCCGCGAGGGTGGTCTTACCGGCGCCCTGGAGACCGGCCAGCATGATCACGGTGGGCGGCTGCTTGGCGAAGCGCAGGCGGCGGGTCTCACCGCCCAGGATGGTGACCAGTTCCTCGTTGACGATCTTGAGGACCTGCTGGGCGGGGTTCAGCGCCCGGGAGACGTCGGCACCGAGCGCGCGCTCCTTGAGGTTCTTGATGAACGACCGCACGACGGGCAGCGCCACGTCCGCTTCGAGAAGCGCGATACGGATCTCACGTGCCGTGGCGTCGATGTCCGCCTCGGAGAGCCGTCCCTTGCCGCGCAGGTTCTTGAAAGTCGCTGACAGGCGATCGGAGAGAGTGTCGAACACGGCGCTCGCGGTCCTCGGGGTCGGTGACGGTCTTCTGGGAATCGCCCTCCAGGGTATCCCGGCGCCGGGTGCACCGGGGCAGGGTCACCCGCGCAGCGTCTCCTCCAGGGCCCCGGCCGTCGACGTGGCGTCCTCGCCGGGCAGCGGCGCGCCCGTGCCCGTGGTGACGTAGAACGCGTCCACCGCGTTGGAGCCCAGCGTGCTCACGTGCATGCTCCGCACCCGTACGCCCGCCTTCTCCAGGGCCATGCCGATGCGGTACAGCAGGCCCGGCGCGTCCTGGGCGCGGACCTCGATCACGGTGGCGTGGTGGGAGGCGGCCGGGGCCACGGTCACGCGGGGCGGCGGCGCGGTCCAGCCGCGGCGGCGGGGATAGGCCGCGTCGCGTTCGGCGAGGCGGCCGGCGATGTCCAGGGTGCCGTCCAGGGCGCGGACCAGGTCGGCGCGCAGGCGTGCCGCCTGCGGCAGGGAGCCGTACTCGGCGGCGACCCGCCAGTTCAGCAGGAGGACCGAGCCGGCGTCGTCCACGTCCGCGGGCAGGCGCAGGGCCCGCAGTTCCGCGGTGCGGACGGTCAGGCGGTGGACGGCGAGGACACCGGCGACCGCGGGCAGCACGCCGGGCTGGTCGGGTACGGCGATGATCAGCTCGACGCCCAGGGGTTCCGGGTCGCCGGAGGGTTCCTCGTCCGGGACGGGTTCGGTCTGGGCGCGCAGGGCGAGGACCGGGCCGCCGGTGCGGAAGGCCTCGATGCCGAGGCGTTCCTGTTCGGCGGTGGGCGCGGCCGGCTCGGGCTCGTCGGGGGCGTCCCCGGCGAGGACGGCACGGACCCGGCGGACCAGGTCGGCGACCAGGGAGGCCCGCCAGGAGGACCAGGCGGCCGGGCCGGTGGCGAGGGCGTCCGCCTCGGTGAGGGCGTGCAGCAGCTCCAGGATGCTCGGGGTGCCGACCGCCTCGGCGACCGAGCGGACCGTGGCCGGATCGTCCAGGTCGCGGCGGGTGGCCGTCTCCACCAGCAGCAGGTGGTGCCGCACGAGTGTGGACAGTGCCGCCACGTCCGCGCGGTCGAAGCCGATCCGCGCGGCGACGTCCCTGGCGATGATCTCACCGGCCACCGAGTGGTCACCGGGCCAGCCCTTGCCGATGTCGTGCAGCAGCGCGGCGACGAGAAGCAGGTCGGGGCGGCTGACGCGGCGGGCGAGTTCGGAGGCGCGGACGGCGGTCTCGATCAGGTGCCGGTCGACGGTCCACACGTGCACGGCGTTGCGCTGGGGGCGGCAGCGGACCCGTTCCCAGTCGGGGAGCAGGCGGGTGATCAGGCCGTCGGCCTCCAGTGCCTCCCAGACGTCGACCGTCGGGCGGCCGGAGCCGAGCAGGGTGACCAGCTGTTCGCGGGCCTCGGCGGGCCAGGGCGCGGGCAGGGGGCGCGCGGTGGCGGCCATGCGCCGTACGGCGTGCGGGGAGAGCGGGAGGCCGGCCTGCGCGGCGGCGGCCGCGGCGCGCAGCGGGAGCACGGGGTCGCGTTCGGGGCGTGCGGCGCGGGCGAGCACCACCTCGCCGTCCTGCTCGACGACGCCCTCGGCGAGCGGGGAACGCTCGGTGACGGGCTTGTCGCCGTCGCCCGCCACCGCCCTGCGCAGGAAGTCGCCCCGGTCCTTCGCCAGTTTCCGCAGGCGCGGCCGGACGGCGCGGGCGCGCAGCACGCGCCCCACTTCGCGCCAGGTGACGTCGCTGGCGTACGCGATCACGCGGGCCGCCTCGTAGACCTGCCGCAGCAGGGCGTCGGCGTCTAGCAGCCCCAGTGCGGCGGCCACCTGGTCCTGCTCCTGGAGGGCGAGCCGGTCGGTGGCGCGGCCGGTGGACAGGTGGAGGGCGTCACGGACGTCGAGGAGGCGGCGGCGGGCGTCGGCCAGGCCCTCGCGCGGCGCGTCGGCCAGCCAGGACGCGGCGACGGCGCGCAGGGCGGTGGCGTCGCGGAGGCCGCCGCGGGCCTCCTTGAGGTCGGGTTCCAGCAGGAAGCGCAGTTCGCCCTGCCGTTCGGCGCGCTCGGCGCACAGTTCCCGGAGTTCGGGCAGGCGCTTGGGGGCCTGGTTGCGCCACTCGGTGAGGACGGCGGTGCGCAGACCGGTGGTGAGGCCGTGGTCGCCGGCGAGGTGGCGGGCGTCCAGGAGGCCGAGGTGGACCTTCAGGTCCTCGCCGGCCGTCCGGCGGGCCTCGGCCGGGGTGCGCACCGAGTGGTCCAGGGCGATGCCGAGGTCCCACACCGGGTACCAGAGCCGGTCGGCGAGGGCGGCGACCGCGCCGGGGTCCGAGCCGTCGTGCAGCAGCACGAGGTCGAGGTCGCTGCGCGGGGAGAGTTCCCCGCGGCCATAGCCGCCGACGGCGACGAGCGAGACGCCGCCGAGGCCGCCGACCGCCGCGCCGAACAGTCCGGCGAGCCAGTCGTCGGTCAGTTCCGCGAGGGCGCCACGGCGCGGCGGCCCGGGCCGCGCCCCCTCACCGAGGAGGCGCAGCCGGGCCGCCGCGTAGCCGCTGGGTCCCGAGTCTTCCGCTTCGTCGCGCCCGTCCGTACCCGTCACCCGGCGACTCCGTTCTTCCGTCTTTGTGTCGAAGCGCGTCCGTGTCAGAGCGCGTCCGGCCCGCGCTCGCCCGTGCGGACCCGTACCGCCGTCTCGACCGGCAGCGACCACACCTTGCCGTCGCCGATCTTGCCGGTACGGGCGGCCTTGACCACGACCTCGATCAGCTGCTCGGCGTCGTCGTCCTCGGCGAGGACCTCGATGCGGATCTTGGGGACGAGGTCGACGGTGTACTCGGCACCGCGGTAGACCTCGGTGTGGCCCCGCTGCCGACCGTAGCCGCTGGCCTCGGTGACCGTCAGTCCGTGGACGCCGAATGCCTGAAGGGCTTCCTTGATCTCGTCGAGCCGGTGGGGCTTGACGACGGCCGTGATGAGCTTCATGCGTCCACCTTCCTGGTCTGCGTGGCGCCCGGGGCGTGGGCGGTGGTCCCGGTGACCCCGCCGCCGGCGCCGCTGAAGTCGTATGCGGTCTCGGCGTGCTCCGCCTGGTCGATGCCGGAGACCTCCTCGTCCTCGGTGACCCGCATGCCGAGGGTCCGGTCGAGGAGGAAGGCGAGGACGGCGGAGACGATCAGGGAGTAGGCGAGGACCGCGAAGACACCGGCGCACTGCTTCCACAGCTGGGTGAAGGTGTGGTCGCCGTAGAGGACGCCCGTGGCGGCGGACTGGCCCTTGCCGGTGGCGAAGAAGCCGATGAGCAGCGAGCCGATGATGCCGCCGACCATGTGGACGCCGACGACGTCGAGGGAGTCGTCGAAGCCGAACCGGAACTTCAGGCCGACGGCCGCGGCGCAGGCCACACCGGCTATGGCACCGACGGCGATCGCGCCGAGCGGGGAGACCGCGCCGCCGGAGGGCGTGATGGCGACCAGGCCGGCGACCGCGCCGGAGGCGGCGCCGAGCGTGGTGAAGGCGCCGTGGCGGATCTTCTCGTAGGCGAGCCAGGCCAGCATGGCGGCGGCGGTGGCGACCTGCGTGTTGACGAACATCAGCGCGCCGACGCCGTCGTCGTTGCCGAGCCAGGAGCCAGCGTTGAAGCCGAACCAGCCGAACCAGAGGAGACCGGCGCCGAGCATGACCAGCGGAAGGCTGTGCGGGCGCATAGGGTCCCGCTTGAAGCCGACGCGCCTGCCGATGACGAGGATGACACCGAGGGCCGCCGCACCGGCGTTGATGTGGACCGCCGTACCGCCCGCGAAGTCGATCACGCCCAGCTTGTAGGCCCAGCCGTCGGCGCCCCAGACCCAGTGGGCGACCGGCACATAGACGATCGTGACCCACAGGGTGATGAAGAGCGCCCAGGCGGAGAACTTGACGCGGTCGGCGAGGGCGCCGCTGATCAGGGCCGGTGTGATGATCGCGAACATCAGCTGGAAGACCATGAAGACGTAGACCGGGATGGTGTAGCCGTCCCAGAGTTCCGTCAGCCCGATGTTGCTGAGCCCGAACCAGTCGGTGTTCCAGCCGATCAGCTTGCTGCCCGTGCCGAAGGCGAGGGAGAAGCCGTAGAGCACCCAGAGAATGGTGACGATCCCGAGGCTGATGAAGCTCATCATCAGCATGTTCAGGGTGCTCTTGACGCGGACCATGCCTCCGTAGAAGAAGGCCAGGCCCGGCGTCATGAGCATCACCAGGGCGGAACAGATGAGCATGAAGCCGGTGTTGGCGGACGACAGTCTGGGTGCGTCCGCCGCAAGCATGATGGCTGGTGCCATCGGCGTCTCCTCGTCGGTTGGTACGGCCCCGTGCGGGCGGTGCCTGGCGGTCCGGTCGGTTGAGGGGTGGCCGGTTATGCGCCCTGAGACTGGCGCAGCGCGGTTTCGGTGGAGGCCCCTCGTTGTTTCGCCCGGGTGACGAAGACGCCGTGCGTGTTACGCGTCGGTGAAGCGTGAGATGTCCGGCTGCGGGATCGTTATCGTGGCGCAACCTTCTGAGGGAGGACAAAACCGGCCGCGGTCGGCCTCTCGATGACCTGGCATGGGGGAGCCGAGTCGGGTAGTTCGGGAGGACCGGCCGCGGCCGGGGCATGTGTTTCTCTGCGGGTCAGACCGCCTCGGCGTTCTCGGGGAGGTCGACGGCGAGCTTGTCGGCGAGGTCGATCACGGTGCCGAGGTCGCCGTAGTCGCGTACGGCCGTGTCGACCGTCTTTCGGATACGAGTGTTCACACGCTCGGAGCGGACCTTCTTGGCGATGTCCATGGCCTGAGCGGCATAGGCCGTGCTCTCCTCGGGCTCGCGCTGGAGCAGGTGCACGGTGGCCACGCCGATGAGGTTGAGCGCGTAGGACCGCTGGTGCTCGGAGTCCCCGGCGAACAGCTCCACCGCCCGCCGCATGAGCGGCTCGGCGAGGGAGGCGTAGGTGGGACTGCGGCCGGCGACGTAGGCGAGGTCGCGGTAGGAGTGGGAGTTCTCGCCGTACAGCTCGGCCTCGGAGAAGAAGCGGATCCAGTCGGGGTCCGGCTCGTCCCACTCGGCGGCCTCGGCGAAGGTGTCCTCGGCCATGCGGACCGCGCGCTTGGTCCGGCCGGGCTGGCCCATGTTCGCGTAGGCGCGGGCCTCCATCGCATACAGCATGGACTGGGTGCGCGGGCTCGCGCAGTCGCGGCTGCCGTACTGGGCGAGGTGGATCAGCTCCAGGGCGTCCTCGGGCCGGCCGAGATGGATCATCTGGCGGCTCATGCTGGAGAGGATGTACGAGCCGAGCGGCTTGTCCCCGGCCTCCTTGGCGGCGTGCAGGGCGAGGACGAAGTACTTCTGCGCGGTGGGCTGGAGGCCGACGTCGTACGACATCCAGCCGGCCAGTTCGGCCAGTTCGGCGGCGACCTGGAATAACTTGCGGGTGGTGGCCTCGGGCTGGGGTTCCTGGAGCAGGTCGGTGACCTCGTGCAGCTGGCCGACGACCGCTTTGCGGCGCAGGCCGCCGCCGCACTGGGCGTCCCACTGGCGGAACATGCGCGTGGTGGACTCCAGCAGGTCCAGCTCGGGCTGGGAGAGCCGGCCCGGCCGGCGGGAGTCGAGGGCGGACCGCGGTTCGGACGGGCCGGTGACGCCCGGGACCGGCACGAGCCAGCGCTGCATGGGCTCGATGAGTGAGGGCCCCGCGGACAGCGCGAGGGAGGTGCCGAGGAAGCCCCGCCGGGCGAGCATCAGATCGCTGCGGGAGAACTCGCTGAGCAGGGCGACCGCCTGCGGGCCCGTCCACGGCAGGTCGACACCGGAGGCGGCGGGTGACTGGCGGGCGGCGCGCAGGCCGAGGTCCTCGATGGAGACCACGCAGCCGAAGCGCTCGGAGAACAGCTCCGAGAGGATGCGCGGGATCGGTTCGCGCGGGTTCTCCCCGTCCAGCCAGCGCCGCACGCGCGAGGTGTCGGTGGAGATGTGGTTGGCGCCCAACTGGCGGGCCCGGCGGTTCACTTGGCGGGCCAGCTCGCCCTTGGACCAACCGCTGCGCACGAACCACGAGCCGAGCAGCTCATTGGGGTGCTTGTCAGCGTTCGTCCCGCTACCGCCGTTGCCGCCCACTGGAACGCCCCCATCCCTGAGACCACTTGTCGCCGAGTGCGCCAAGCCCTATCAGAATGCCGGTGAGGACGGTCTGCCGTCCGCCGCTTCTCACCCTTCGAACGAGCTGACGCCTTGCCTCCGGCATACCCACGGGTACATGCGCCCCCAGGACTCGCACACTGACAGTAATCCCCCGATCACGATCCCAGCCACGGGAATCCCGGAAACGCCACCATTCGCCACCCCTTCGTATGAACTCCCGGCCGGCTGCACACGATTGACTTGACACAGGACGAACGGGAGCGGGCGAAGTGGTGCACATGGGGGCGCGTGTCCCGCGACGTGCCACTCGGTGTGCTTCCGAGCGCCGCTTTGTCCCCGGAGCGTCAGACTCAGGTGAGCCGTAACGTTACGTTCCGCTTCCGTCTCGTTCCGTGGCGTAACCACCGGCGCGCAGCACCCGTTGGAGGGGGCATGGGCTTCACGATCGGCGGCATCCGTGAGATCCGTTCCGGCACGCGCCGGCGCAGCCGGTCCGCCGAGTGCACCGCCGTCGCCGAGTTCACCGGGCTGTGGGGCTGGGACGTGGTGCCGGGGGCGCGGGCCGCGGCGGGCGCCTGTTCGTGCGGACGGCCCGACTGCCCGGCGCCGGGCGCGCACCCCCTGGACTTCGCGCCGCCCGTGCCTGCCGGGGCCACGCTGGACGAGGTCGGCAAGGCCTGGGCCGAGTTCCCGGGCGCCTCGGTGATGCTGCCGGTGGGCCGCGCGTTCGATGTCCTGGAGGTCTCCGAGGCGGCCGGCCGCCGGGCCCTGGTCCGCCTGGAGCGCATGGGCCTCCCGCTCGGTCCGGTCACCGCCGGCCCGGACGGCCGCGCCCACTTCTTCGTGGCACCCGGCTGTGCCGCGGACCTCCCCCGGCTGCTGTACCGCATGGGCTGGGACGACCCCGGCGCGCTGGACCTGCGCGGGCTCGGACCGGGGACGTACCTCACCGCGCCGCCGTCCGACCGGGGCGGACTGGGCCCGGTGCGATGGCTGCGCCCGCCCGCGCTGGACGCGGCGACACGCCCCCCGGCGGCCCGGCTGCTGCTGGGCGCGCTGGCCTATGTGGCGCACCGCTCCCGGCACTGACCGGCGGGCGCACATGGCGAAGCGCCCGTCCCCGACTGCACCTCGGGGGCGGGCGCTTCTCGTCCCTTGCGCGGCGCGGGACGCCTCCCCCGCCGCGGTTGCTCCCCTACTCGCCGATGAGCGCGTCCACGAACGCCTCCGGCTCGAACGGCGCGAGGTCGTCCGCGCCCTCGCCCAGCCCGATCAGCTTCACGGGCACGCCCAGCTCGCGCTGGACCGCGACGACGATGCCGCCCTTGGCCGTGCCGTCCAGCTTGGTCAGCACGATGCCGGTGATGTTGACGACCTCGGCGAACACGCGGGCCTGCACCAGGCCGTTCTGGCCGGTGGTGGCGTCCAGGACGAGCAGCACCTCGTCCAGCGGCGCGTGCTTCTCCACCACACGCTTGACCTTGCCCAGCTCGTCCATGAGGCCGGTCTTGGTGTGCAGGCGGCCGGCGGTGTCGATGAGGACGACGTCGACCCCCATCTCCTTGCCTTCCTTGACCGCGTCGAAGGCCACGGAGGCGGGGTCGCCGGCCTCGGGGCCGCGCACGGTGTGGGCGCCGACGCGCTCGCCCCAGGTCTGGAGCTGGTCGGCGGCGGCGGCCCGGAAGGTGTCGGCGGCACCCAGGACGACGGTGCGGCCGTCGGCGACCAGCACCCGGGCGAGCTTGCCGGTGGTGGTGGTCTTGCCGGTGCCGTTGACACCGACGACCATCACGATGCCCGGCCTGCGGCCCTCGGGTTCGGTCCTGACCGCGCGGTCGACGTCGGTGCCGACCAGGTGGAGCAGTTCCTCGCGCAGCAGGGCGCGCAGCTCCACGGGGGTGCGGGTGCCGAGCACCCGCACCCGTTCGCGCAGCCGCTCGACCAGTTCCTGGGTGGGCTGCACGCCGACGTCGGCGGTGAGCAGCGTGTCCTCGATTTCCTCCCAGGTGTCCTCGTCGAGGTGCTCACGGGAGAGCAGCGTGAGCAGGCCCTTGCCGAGGGCGTTCTGCGAGCGGGACAGGCGGGCGCGCAGCCGGATCAGCCGGCCTGCGGTGGGCTCCGGGATCTCGATCCCGACAGGAGCCTCGACTACGGGGGGTTCCTCGACGGCGACCGGCGCGGGGCCGCCCGGGAGATCCACCTCCTCGATCGTCCGGCGCGGTTCGTCGCGCGGCGTCTCGGCCTCGTCGCCGACGTGCGGCTCGGCCGGTGGCGCGGTGATGTCGGGCGTCCTCGGGGGCGGCGGGGGCAGCGGCTTGTGGCGCCGGCTGCCCACGATCAGCCCGCCGAGCGCGCCGAGCACGACCACGGCGATGACTACAGCAAGGATGACGGTTTCCATAACCCGACCAGTATCGGCCATGGGCATCCCGGGAACCTCGTTTGTGGCTTCCTCTCAGAGACAAACGCCACTTAACGCAAGGACTCGGAGCAAAGTACGATGGTGACACCGCTGTCCACGCGCGTAGAGTCCCCTCGTCCCCCTGTCCCCCCATGTCTGGCACCTCTTTCATGAGCAAAACCGTCGAGACCGAAGGCGCTCTCGAGACCCGCGGCATCGAGCAGGTCCCCGACCACGAGCGCACGGCGAGGACCCGCGAGCTGTTCCCCACCTGGGTCGGCGCGAACATCAGCGTGCTGCTGCTGACGATGGGCGCCAGCCTGGTCGTGGCCTACCACCTGAACATCTGGCAGGCGCTGGTCGTCGCCGTGGCCGCGCCGGTCGTGTCGTACGGCCTCGTCGGGCTGATCGGCATCGCGGGCAAGCGGGGCGGCGCGCCCGGCATGGCGCTGTCGCGCGCGGTCTTCGGACAGCGCGGCAACCTGCTGCCCGGTTCGCTGATCTGGGTCGCGCGCTGGGGCTGGGAGACGATCAACGCGGTGACCGGCGCCTACGCGATGCTCACCATCCTGGACATCCTGTTCGGCATCAGGGCCAACAGCGTCCTCGACATGGTGATGCTGCTGGCGTTCGTCGTCGCGACCTTCGTGATCTCCGGGCTCGGCATCAACGCCGTGCAGAAGTGCAACAAGTACGCGACGTACCTCTTCGGTGTCTTCTCCGTGCTGGTCCTGGGCTACCTGGTGGCGAACACCGACTGGACGAAGGTCATGCACCACGGTGCCGGCTCCACGGCCTCGGTGATCACCGGCGTCGGCATGATCGCGGCCGGTGGCGTCAGCTGGATCCCGTCCGCACCGGACTTCACCCGCTATCTGCCGCGTACGGCGTCCTCGAAGGCGATCGTGGGGACGGCGGTGGGCGGCGCCGGTGTCGTCGTCCTGCCCATGGTCCTGATGGGCGCGGTCATGGCGGTGTCCACGCCGGACCTGGCCTCGGCCACCGACCCGGTGTCGTTCCTCGGCGAGATCCTGCCGACGTGGATCGCGGTGCCGTACCTGGTCATCGCGCTGATCGGCATGCTGCTGATCAACTCGATGTCGATGTACTCGGCGGGCTTCACCGCGCAGACCCTCGGCTTCAAGGTGCCGCGCCACTGGGCCGTCTCGGTCAACGCGGTGATCTCGCTGATCTTCGGCGGCGTGCTGATGCTGGTGGCGACGAGCTTCATGGGCTCCTTCATCGCCTTCCTGTCGCTGCTCGCGGTCGCCTTCTCCGCCTGGGTCGGCGTCTTCGGCGCGGACATGCTGCGCCGCACGGAGTACGACGGCCGGGCCATGGCCGACACCACGCGCACCAGCGCCTACTGGTACCGGGGCGGCTTCTCCCCCGCGGCCGTGGCCGCGTGGGCGATCGGCCTGCTGTCGGGGCTGATGTTCACCACGTCCGACTGGTTCACCGGCCCGCTGGCCAAGAACAACGTGATCGGCGAGTACGGCCTCGGCTGGGTGGCGACCGTCGTGATCTCCGGTGTGCTGTACCTGGTGCTGCCGAAGCCCGCGGTCGCGCGCCCGGCGACCGTCACGCCCGCGCCGGAGTCCGAACCCGAGCCCCTGACCGTCTGACCCACACCGGCCACCGTCCCCCTCCCCGAGCCACTCGGGGAGGGGGACTTCGCGTGCCCGCGGCGGTGGCACGTCCCGATCCCGGGCTACCGTTCCTGCCGGGCGCCCGGACCGACGCCGGCGACCGGCGACCCGCGCCTGCGCACCCGGTGACTTCCGTGGCCGCCCGGGAGAAGGCTGCGTACCGCCGCGCCGCATCCGGGCGACCGGCGCCCGCGGCTCCGGCCCCGGACCCTTGGCTGCTGCACCGCCGAGTACGGCGGCACTGGGGGCCGCCGGTGGGAGACGGGGGGCGGCGGGGTCCACCACTGTTCACGAAGCGGGTGCTGACCCGGCTCGGTCACCGACGCCGGCGACCGGATGTCCGCGCCTCCGCACCCGATGAGGGGGGCGCGGCGACCGCGTGTCCCACCGGCAGGCCCGCGACCGCGACTACGGCGGCTTCGGCTGGCCCGGCTCCGGCCCACGGGCTGCCGTTTCTGCCGGGCGCCCGACCCGACCCCGCTGGGGGGGCGGAAGGTGGCGGGTCCGCCGCTCTTCGCGGAGCGGGTGGTGTTCCTGGCTCGGTCACCGACGCCGGCGACCGGAAGTCCGCGTCTCCGCACCCGGTGACGCCCGGGCCGCCGGGGCCGCCGGTGACGCCCGGGCCGCCGGGGCGAAGGCTGCGTAGCGCCGCGCCGCATCCTGGAGGCCGGCGCCCGCGGCTCCGGCTCGCCCGGCTCCGGCGGCTTCGGTTCCCACGCGCTTCGGCTCCTGCCGCTCCGGCGGCTTCGGCGGCCGTGAGGCCGGACAGCGCACCGCCGCCCCCGGTCCGGGCAGTGGCCGGGCCGGGGGCGGCGGACGGTACGAGGAGAGGGGCAGCGGGGACTTGGCCCTTCTCCCCGAGTTCGGGGAGGCCTCGCTACGAGGCTCAGCCCATCTCCTCCAGGGTCTTGCCCTTCGTCTCCTTGACGAACTTGAGGACAAACGGGATGGAGAGGGCGGCGAAGACCGTGTAGATCACGTACGTGCCGGAGAGGTTCCAGTCGGCCAGGGACGGGAAGCTCGCGGTGATGGCCCAGTTGGCGATCCACTGCGCGGCGGCGGCCACGCCGAGGGCGGCGGCGCGGATCCGGTTCGGGAACATCTCACCGAGGAAGACCCAGACCACCACGCCCCAGGAGAGGGCGAAGAAGAGGACGAACACGTGGGCGGCGATCAGGGCGACCCAGCCCTGGGTGGCGGGCAGCTTGCCGCCGACGAGGTCGTAGGAGAACGCCCAGGCCTCCAGCGCGAGACCCACGACCATGCCGACCGACCCGATGAGGGCGAGCGGCTTGCGGCCGACGCGGTCGACGAAGATCATCGCGATCACGGTGCCGACGATGTTGATGATCGACGTCGTGAACGAGTAGAGGAACGAGTCCGTCGGGTCGACGCCGACCGACTGCCACAGCGTCGAGGAGTAGTAGAACGCGACGTTGATGCCGACGAACTGCTGGAAGACCGACAGGCCGATACCGATCCAGACGATCGGCTTGAAGAAGAAACCGCCGCCGAGCAGGTCCTTGAACGTGGACTTGTGCTCGCTCTTCATCGCGTGCTCGATCTCGGCGACGCGGGCGTTCAGGTCGATGC
The DNA here is from genome assembly GCF_040637655.1 of Streptomyces sp. NPDC028722. Lineage (NCBI taxonomy): Bacteria > Bacillati > Actinomycetota > Actinomycetes > Kitasatosporales > Streptomycetaceae > Streptomyces > Streptomyces sp. NPDC028722. The sequence continues at coordinate 50,434 of NZ_JBEZWU010000013.1, read as the reverse complement.
CCTTGCCCTCGACCTCGGCGAGGATCTCGCGGGCACGCTCACGCTTGCCGACGGAGAGCAGGAAGCGGGGCGACTCGGGGATCGCGAAGGACAGCAGGCCGTACAGGACGGCCGGGACGACCATCACACCGAGCATGACCTGCCAGGCTTCCAGGCCCATCAGCTTGCCGCGCTGGTTGCCGCCGGCGGCGTTGAGCAGGCCCCAGTTGACCAGCTGGGAGATGGCGATGCCGATGACGATCGCGGCCTGCTGGAAGGAGCCGAGCCGGCCGCGGTAGGCGGGCGGGGCGACCTCGGCGATGTAGGCGGGGCCGATGACGGAGGCCATGCCGATGGCGAAGCCGCCGATGACGCGCCAGAAGGCGAGGTCCCACAGCGCGAAGGGCAGCGCGGAGCCGACGGCGCTGATGGTGAACAGGACGGCGGCGATCTGCATGCACCGGATGCGGCCGATCCGGTCGGCTATGCGGCCGGCGGTGGCGGCGCCGATGGCGCAGCCGATCAGGGCGATCGCGATGACCTGGGCGAGGGCCGCCGAGCCGACGTCGTAGCGGCTGCGGATGGCCTCGACGGCACCGTTGATGACGGAGCTGTCGTAACCGAACAGGAAACCGCCCATGGCGGCGGCCGCCGCGATGAAGATGACGTGCCCGAGATGATCGGGGTGAGCCGTCCTGGCTCCTGACTGAGGTGCCTGCGCTGTGCTGGTCACGGAAAACTCCTCGGGCCGCGGCAACGCTGCCGGGGTGGGGTAGATCCCTTCCAGGTATCCAGTGGGGCACAACTTCACACCACTCACACCTGAAGGTAAAAGCAACGTTGCAGAGACTATGCCTTCAAGTTTCGAAGTCAATAGTCCGACGACTGTGAGCTTTGAGATACAGATCGACACTTCGTGTTCAAGAAGTGAACACCGAGTCAGTTGATCTTGACAGACGGGCTACCGAAGGCGCTGGGAAATGACCTTCGACACACCATCGCCCTGCATGGACACGCCGTAGAGCGCGTCGGCGACCTCCATCGTGCGCTTCTGGTGCGTGATCACGATGAGCTGCGAGGCCTCCTGTAGCTCCCGCATGATCCCGATCAGCCGCTGGAGGTTGGTGTCGTCCAGCGCGGCCTCGACCTCGTCCATCACGTAGAACGGGCTCGGCCGGGCCTTGAAGATCGACACGAGCAGCGCGACGGCCGTCAGCGACCGTTCACCGCCCGACAGCAGGGACAGCCGCTTGACCTTCTTGCCCGGCGGACGGGCCTCGACGTCCACGCCGGTGGCGAGCATGTTGCCGGGGTCGGTCAGCACCAGGCGGCCCTCGCCACCGGGGAACAGCCGGCCGAAGACGCCCTCGAACTCGCGGGCGGTGTCCCGATAGGCCTCGGTGAAGACCTGCTCGACACGCTCGTCGACCTCCTTGATCACCTGAAGCAGGTCGGAGCGGGTCTTCTTCAGGTCCTCCAGCTGCTCGCCGAGGAACTGGTGCCGCTCCTCCAGTGCCGCGAACTCCTCCAGCGCCAGCGGGTTGACCTTGCCCAGCTGCTGGTACGCCCGCTCGGCCGCCTTCAGCCGCTTCTCCTGCTCGGCGCGCACGAAGGGGCGCGGCCGGTTACGGGGATGCCCGGGGTCGTCCGGCAGCTCCTCGCCGTCGGCGGGGGGCGAGGGCGGCACGGGCTGGTGCGGGCCGTACTCCGTCACCAGCGCCTCCGGCTCCACGCCCAGCTCCTCCAGCGCCCTGCTCTCCAGCTGCTCGATGCGCAGCCGTTTCTCGGCCCCGAGCACCTCGCCGCGGTGGACCGAGTCCGTCAGCTTGTCGAGTTCGGCCTTCAGGTCGCGTCCCGCGGTGCGGGCGGCGGTCAGCTCCTCCTCGTGCCGGGCCCTGGCGGTCCCGGCCGCGGCGCGCTCCGCCTCGGCGCGGGTCAGGGACACCTCGACGTGCGCGAGCAACTGGCGGGCTCCGGAGGCGACCGCTCCCGCGACGGCCGCCTCGTGCCGGAGCCGGGCGCGGCGCTGCTCGGCACGCGCGCGTGCCTCGCGTTCCGCCCGGGCCGCCCGGTCCAGCGAGTCGGCCCGGCCCGCGAGCCCCTTGACCCGCTCCTCGTGCGTACGCACCTGGAGCCGGGCCTCCATCTCGGTCTGCCGCGCGTTGGCGCCGTCGGCGGCGAGCCGGTCCCGCACGGCGGTGTCCGGCTCCTCCTCGGCCGGCATCTCCTCGGCCACCGCCAGCCGTTCGGCCAGCTCCTCGGCCTCCTGTACGGCGTTCTCCGACGCCTCCTGCGCGCGTGCGGCCGCTGCGGCGGACCGTTCCGCCTCCCCGGCGGCGCCGCGCGCCTGCCCGGCGAGGCGGCCCAGCTGCTGGGCGACCCCCGACTTCTCCCGGTCGGCGGCCCTGCGCCGCTCCCCCAGCTCCTCCACGAGCGCCGCCGCCTCGGCACGCCGCTCGGCCGCGACCCGCTGCTCCTCGGCCAGCTCCGCGCAGCGCACCGCCAGTTCCGCCAGCTCGGCGGCGGCCTCGTCCACGGAGGCCCGCACCTCCAGCAGACTGGGCGCACCGGCCGAACCGCCGTGCGCGAAGTGCGCCCCGAGCAGGTCGCCCTCGGCCGTGACGGCGGTCAGCTCCGGACACGCGTGGACGAGGGCCTCGGCGTCCTCCAGATCGTCGACGACGACGATCCCCCGCAGCAACCGGCTTACGGAGGGCATGAGTTCACCGGGTCCACGGACGAGATCGGCGGCATGAAGCAGCGCACCGGAGCGCGCATCGGACCGGACCGGAACCCCGCGGACAGCACGGCCGACGGACTCGGTGCGGGAGGTAGGGGGCTCGGCGGCGTGGTCGACAGGCTCCGCAGCAGGGCTGACGGGCCCGGCGTCAGGGCCGGCGGGGGCGGCGGTCGCGGCATCACGGCCGGCGGAGGCGTCGGCAGGCAGGAGTCCGCCGGGAGCGGGGGCGTCGGCGGCGGTGCGGCCCGGGGCGGCGCCGGCCCCGGCGACGGGCGCGTCACCGTCGGCGGGGACCGGCGCACCGGCACCCACCCCGCCGGTACGGCCCAGCGTGTCAGCCGGGGCGGCGTGCGGGTCCGCGTCACGGGTGCCCGGCCGGCGCACCGGACCGGTCCCGCCGGGGACGGCGGGCGGGCGGTACGTGGCCGGGGCGGGTGGTGGCGGTGGCTGCTCCGGGGGGCCGGCCAGCAGGAGTGCCGCGCGGCCTCCGTCCTGCTTGCGCAGGAGGCGGAGTGCCTCGGCCGCCGACGCCGGGGTGGTCACGGCGATCGCGTCCGCCGCAACACCGAAGGCGGCGGCGAGGGCGGCCTCGTAGCCGGGGGTCACCGTCAGCAGCTCCGCCGCCGGACCCAGCACTCCGGTCAGCCGGTCCCGTGCCCCGAGCAGTGTGCCGGTGCCGTCCTTGCGCCGGAGACCGAGCGCCAGCGCCTCGTGGCGGGCCTGGGTCGCGGCGCGCCGGCGTTCGGCCGCGGTGGCCGCCTCGCGGGCCGCGCCGAGGGCGGCCTCCGCCTCCGCGAGCCGCCGCCTGGCCGCCTCGTGCCGCTCGGCGAGGTCCGCGTCCCCGGCGTCGAGGCCGTCGACCTCGGCCTTCAGGGCTTCGTACTCCTCCTGCGCCCGGACCGCGCGTTCCCGCGCCTCGTCGCGGGCCGTGGCCAGCCGGTCGATCTCGGCCTGCGCGGAGGCGGCGCGTGAACGGGCCGCGTTGACCTGCCCGGACAGCCGGGCCAGTCCCTCGCGGCGGTCGGCGATGGCGCGGGCGACGTCCTTCAGCCGGCGCTCCTCCACGGCCAGCTCGCGCTCCAGTTCCGCGCGGTGGGCGACCGTGTCGTCCAGCGCCCGCTGCGCCGCCTCCAGGGCCGCCTCCAGCTCGGCCTCCTGTTCGCGGATGCGGGCGGCCTCGCGTTCCAGGTCCTCGGGGTCCCGGCCGCGCCGCTCCTCGGGGGGCACGGAGGTGGCGCTGTGCACGCGGGCGTCGGCCAGCGAGACGGTGCCGCGTACGCGCTCGGCCAGCTGGGACAGCTCGTACCAGGTCTGCTGCGCCCGCTGGAGGCGGGGGGTGAGCCGCCGCACCTCGTCCTCCAGCAGCGTCTCGCGGTGCAGGGCCTTCTTCAGCTCCTGCTCGGCGGTCTCCTTGCGTTCCTTCAGGGCCGCCTCGTCGGCGATCTCGGCCCGCAGGGCTTCGCGCAGGCGGACGAGGTCGTCGGCGAGCAGGCGCAGGCGCGCGTCGCGGAGGTCGGCCTGGATGACGGCGGCCCTGCGCGCGACCGCCGCCTGCCGGCCCAGGGGCTTCAGCTGGCGGCGCAGCTCGTCCGTCAGGTCCTGTACGCGCGCGAGGTTGGCCTGCATCGCGTCCAGTTTGCGGAGCGCCTTCTCCTTGCGCTTGCGGTGTTTGAGGACACCGGCCGCCTCCTCGATGAAGGCGCGGCGGCCCATCGGATCGGCGTGCAGCACGGAGTCGAGCTGCCCCTGGCCGACGATGACGTGCATCTCGCGGCCGATGCCGGAGTCGGAGAGGAGTTCCTGGATGTCCAGGAGGCGGCAGGTGTCGCCGTTGATCTGGTACTCGCTGCCGCCGTTGCGGAACATGATCCGCGTAATGGTGACCTCGGCGTACTCGATGGGCAGGGCGCCGTCGGAGTTGTCGATGGTCAGGGACACCTCGGCGCGGCCGAGCGGCGGGCGCCCGGTGGTGCCGGCGAAGATGACGTCCTCCATCTTGCCGCCGCGCAGCGACTTGGCGCCCTGCTCGCCCATGACCCAGCTGAGCGCGTCCACGACGTTGGACTTGCCCGAGCCGTTCGGGCCGACGACGCACGTGATCCCGGGTTCGAACCGGAGCGTGGTGGCGGAGGCGAACGACTTGAACCCACGGAGGGTCAGGGCCTTGAGGTGCACGCCGCTGGACTTTACCCGCCGCCGCTATCTCACTCCACGGACACTCGCAACCCCCCGGTTTCGCCATTGAACGGACAGGGCACACCAGACGTTAAGAGGGTGAAAGGATGCACGGGGGAGAGAAAGAAAGAAGGGACGCCGGAGCGTCCCTTGCAGTTCTGACGGCTGGGTCGCAGCCGTCCGATCAACTGAGCGGTTGATAGGGGGCAGCCCGTTCGCTGCTACCGCTGTCGTGGAGCGATGCAGCTGTCAGGTGAGCGCAGGCTCCGCCTGGTGTGCGTCGATGCTCTCCATGATCCTGTCCTGAGAGGCGGCAGCCGACAGCGCTTCGTTCTCGGCCTGGATCCGTACCAACTCGGACTCCAGGTCCTGGACGCGCTGCTGCAACCGTCGCATCTCGGCGAGGAGTCGAGGGTCGGAGCCGCCGACGTAACCGAGAAGCGCCTTTGCCATGATGGATGGTCCTCCACACTGAGTGACCGACCGATGCGGTGTGGGTCGTGAGGGATTCGCACCCGCGGTGCTTGGCACATCCGAGTGTTGCCCTGGTGTTGCTCCATGCCAAACAGCTAAGGTGCGCGGGGCTTTCAGCGTCTCACCAAAAAGTTTGACGGTCAACACGATCACGCCCTGTATTGGCGGGCGAACCGGGGCGCGCGACCGGGAGACCGGCGGCGCTGTGACTCCTCCGGACCCTCAGGGCGTGGCGACCAGCAGTACCTGCGGAGCCTGCCACGCCGGGCCGTTCTTGGCAACCACCAGGCCGTTTCTGCTTTCTATGGGCACCTGCGGGGGCGCGGTGCGCCCCCGTCCGCAGGTCCGTACGGAACGGGCTCAGCGGATCGCGAAGCCCTCGTAACCGCCCCGCGGTGTGTCCCAGATCTCGGTGACGCCGTCCACGCTCCCGGGCGTGTCGTCACCCTGGAGCCAGTCCAGCAGTCCCTCGCACTGCTCCCTGGTCCCCTCCGCGACCACCTGGACCCGGCCGTCGGCCAGATTGAGAGCAAAACCACTCAGGCCGCCGATCTCCAGCGCCCTGGCACGCGTGAACCAGCGGAAACCCACACCCTGCACGTGTCCACGGACCCAGGCGACCAGTCGTACTTCCTCACTCATGGCTGCAACCTAACCGGCCGTTGTCGTCGGGGACACGTCGTCCCCCGGCGGCATGGGGTACCGTCCGGACCCAATGAATCGCACATGAAACTCACTCGATCGAGTGAGTCTGGTGGGTCAGAGGGAGTCACTCGCCACGGAGGCCGCGGCCGGACAGGTGCGCGCCGTGCGGGCACCGGCCGACCGCGAGCACGAGGAAGAGGGCAAGGAATGGGACGCCACCGACGCTCAGCCGCCGGCCGCGCCGCCGGGGCCGCCCGCACGCAGCCGTCCGGCACCGGGGGCGACGCCCGGCACTCGTCCGCGGGGGACCGTCCGGCGCCCATGGGCATCGCCCCGTATCTGAACCCGGAGGCCTACGCCGAGACGACCGCCAGGGCGCAGGCCTATCTGTTCTCCACGGACGCCGGCCAGGCACCGGCCGCGCCGGCGTCCCCGTCCGGTCACCCGGGCGGCGGCGGATCCACTCCGCCCGGCACATCCACCCTGCCCGGCGGATCCACCCTGCCCGGCGGCCGGCGCCGCGGGAAGGCCGCGCGGCCGGTGCGTACGGGTCTGCTCGGGGTGTCCGCGGCCGTCGCCCTCGGCACGGTCGCGGTGGCCACGGGTGTGGTGCCGGGCCTGGAGCACTACCAGCTCGGCGGCGGCACGCACACCACCGGCGGGGACCAGGTGCAGACCGTTGACACGCCCGGCAACACGGCGAGCGAGCAGGGCGGCACCTCGGGCACCGCCGAGAACCACGGCCCCGGCACCGCCGCCCCGGGCACCGGGCGCACCCGGCCGCCGAGCCCGTCGGCCTCCGCGTCCCCCGCCGCCTCGGCCTCCGCCTCCGCCTCCGCATCGGCCTCCGCCTCCCCGTCGAAGCCGGCCGCCTCCCACGCGCCGGCCCCGTCCGAGACGGCCCCCAGGAAGCCGGCGCCGCGCACGACACCCAGGGCGACACCCTCCGCGTCGGCCGAGCCCGGCGGCGCCCCGTCGCGTAGGGCCACCAAGGCGCCCACGCCGACCGCCGCGCCGGTGACCGTGTCGGCGGAGGCCGCCGCCGCGGCCGAGGTGCTGAAGCTGGTCAACGACGAGCGCGCGAAGGCCGGTTCCAGCCCGCTGTCGGCGAACTCCTCGCTCACCTCGCTGGCCGGGGTGTTCAGCGACGACATGGCCGCGCGCGGCTTCTTCGACCACACCGACCCCGACGGCCGTACGCCGTGGGACCGGGCCGCGCGGGCCGGCATCACCGACCTCGGCGGCGAGAACATAGCCCGCGGCCAGACCGACGCGGCCGCCGTGGTGCGGGCGTGGATGGACAGCCCCGGCCACCGCGCCAACATACTGAACCCCGACTTCAAGACCCTCGGCGTCGGCGTGCACTTCGGGCCGGGCGGCCCGTGGTGGACCCAGGACTTCGGCTATTGAGATAACCGCAGGTCAGACGGCTAAGCACCCTTCTGGGCCGTGTCCGGGCCGTCACTCGTGGGTTGCTCGTCCGCGAAGACGCGATCCACGGCGGCCCGGGTCCGGGTCCCGCTCGACGGCATCAGGTGCGTGTACGTCCGCAGCGTGAAGCCGGGGTCGTGGTGGCCCAGGTACTCGCTCAGAGCCTTGATGCTCTCCCCCGCGTCCAGCAGCACCGAGGCGTAAAAGTGCCGCAGTGCGTGCATGCCGTTGTCCCGCCCGGTCTCGACACCCGTAGCCCGAAGCGCCGGCCGCCAGACGCGGTCGTTGAAGCGATTCCGATCCAGCGGCAGCCCCATGGAGCCGGTGAAAATTAGCGATGCCGTGACGGGCGGACCGTCGAGGGTTTTCCACGGCAGCGTGATCTTTGCGGCCGGGTGGCGCTTGAGGTGACCGGCCAGCGCGAAGGCGACGGACTCTGGCAGAGGAACCTCACGCTCCTTGCCGCCCTTCGGAGGTGCGAACACCGGCCGGGACAGCCGCAGTAGCTTCACCTGCCGCACGACGTGCACCACTCCCCCGAGGAAATCCACGTGTTCCACGGCCAGGCCGAAGGCCTCACCCTGCCGCAGACCGCACCCGGCCGCGACGTTGACGAGGGCCTGATAGCGGTCCGGCAGCGCCAACCGCACGGCCTTGATTCGTTCGGCAGGCCACGGCTTGACCTTGCGAGGCTCCAGGCGGGGCGCTCGCACGGACCGGGCGCTGCATGGGTTGGCCCGGATGAGCCGGTCTTCCACCGCAGCAGTGAACACCGTGGAGACGTGCGCGAAGATGCCGCGCCGGTAGCCAGCAGAGAGCCCACGGTCTTCCAGGGTGCGCAGCCAGAGGCGCAGGTGCGAGGGGGTGAACGATCCCAGCGGCCGCATGCCGAGATACGGGATCGCGTGCAGCCGTAGACGGCTCTCCACTGACTCACGGGTTAGCGGATCCGTGATCTGCGTGGCCATCCACTCCGTGGCGTACTGCTCGAACGTGACCTTGCCTGCGTCGGGGTCGACGTAGTCGCCGCGCGACATGTCGGCCTCGATGTTGGCCAGCCACTGTTCGGCCTTGCGTTTCTCCTTGTCCGGGAAGCTCTTGGACTTCTCGGGCCCGTCCGGGCCGACATAGCGCGCTCGGTAACGCAGGCCAACGCCATAACGCTCGGTCTTCACCCTGCGAGGCTTGCCGTCCGGCCCTGGCTCGCTCTTGTACCAGCGGTCCTGGATGTGTCCGGCCATCAGGCGGCCCCTTCCATCAGGGAGGCGACCCAGGCGCGCACGTCCTCAGGGTCGAAGCGGAGGTGCCGACCGACGCGGAAGCCGCGGGGACCGGTGCCCTTGCGCCGCCGGGCGCTTCATGCGCACACCTCCCAGTCGTCCAGGTCGGCCAGCGCTTCACGTGCTGTCTCTCGGTTCAGTCGGATCTCCTTCGCGATCGATGCGGCGAGCCAGGATTCACCGGGGGTGTGGCCCTGTCCGGCGTAGGCCCAGTGGGCGAGCACGAGCGTGGAACCCTCCGTGTCGTCGAGGTCTTCGGAGAACCCGCGTTCGCGGCGGTCCTGGCGGGCGCGGTAGTCGGCGCGGACCTGGCGCAGGGCGCCGAGGGTGGTGGAGTAGCGGCGGGACTTGGTGGAGAAGTGTCCGCGGAAGCCGAGCATGTGAGCCCAGCGGGCCAGGAGCCGTTCCGGGTAGGCGTCGCCCAGGTCCCAGCAGGCTTCGATCAGGCGTCGGGTGTGGGCAGGCAACGGCAGCTTGTCGAGTTCGGACAGCTCCCCGATGCGGTGGTCCACGGTGCCGGTGGTCTCGGCCGCCTTGGTGGCGTACTTGGCGACGTAGGAGGCCACGGCCTGTTCCGTCAGCTCCTCCTGGCCCAGAGCGCCGATGGCCTGGACGTCGACTTGAGAGCCCCAGCGCAGCACGCGGGCCGGGTGGTCGCCGGATGCAGGGACGGGCACTGAGACACGGGCGGCGGCGGCCCGGATCGCATCGTCCAGGAGCGCGACCGTGGCCCACGCCGGCGGGGCGGAGTCGGGGCCCTCCGGGCCGTCGAGGCGGACCACGGCATGGAAGTGCACGGAGCCGCGCTTCTGGAACTCGGCGACCTTGCCGAAGGAGACCCGGCACCCCTCCCGTAACGCCGTCTGGGTCAGGCCCGCGCGGGCGGCGAACTCCCGGCGTAGGTAGATCGTGAAGCGCCGCCACAGATCCCCCGCGAAGTTGTTCCACAGCACCGCGCCCGCGTAGTCGTAGCGCTGCAGGTCCAGGGCCGTGCCCAGGGCCGGGTCGTCCTCGGCGTGGGAGCTGCCGCAGCGGCAGCGGCCAGTGTCGGGTCGGTTGTGAACCGGGCCGAACGACGGGGCGGTCAGGGTGGCGAAGACGCGGGGGTGATCCCGGACAGTGGCCGGTACGTCCTTGCGTTCGTCGCCGGTGATCCCGGCCCGGATCAGGTGGTAGGTGTCTCCGGCATAGGTCCAGGCGCAGGCAGGGCAGCGGGAGGCCCGGCGGTTGCCACAGGCGACCCGGAGCATGCCGCCCGGCTCCTGCTCGGTGCTGTAGGAGTAGAGGACATCACCGGTCGCACGGTCGCGGGTGACGGTCTCGCCGCGCAGGCGGATCGGGTGAGCGCAGCCGCCGGTACGGCGGATCTGTTCCTGCCAGCGGTCGAAGCCGGGCGAGTTCGCCACCCTCAGCAGGTCGCGAGGGTGATGGGGTCGGTGCCCATGGAGGACGCAGCGCCGGCCACGGCCTCCGGGGCGACGGGGAAGACCGTCACGCGGCCACCGCCAGCAGGGCCGGTGCCGGGGTGGCGTCGGGAGCGGAGCAGGAGCAGGGGATCTCCGCGCCGACCGTGCCGGACACGGAGCCAGGTCCACAGACTGCCCGACGCGCCGGAAGCTTACGGGGCCATGATCACTCGCGCCAAAGCAGCTCCCGGCCAAAGTCGCTCCGCCGGCCTTAGCTTGCGGCAGTCTGACCATTCACGCTAGGCCATCTCTTCAACGTATTCCCAGCGCCAGGGTGAGTTTTCGTCTCTTTTCGAAATAGATCGGCGATCCTCTGTCGATTTTCCGCTATTTCTGTTGCAAGCCGCTCAACGTCCGAGATTGAGAACTCTCGCTCCTGCAAACCTTTTCGCTGCCTGCTTCGAATGCACCAAAAGATCTTCTCGTCTGGCTGGCCGTCCTTCCAAGGGCGGCCGATGTAGTCATCGCCCTCCGACCAGCCAAGGGTGAACTCTTCACGCCAAGTGCCATGGACTACCGCGTTGCGGAGAACGCGCAGTTGAGCTGCCACCCCCAGGAGCTTACGGAACTCTTCGTGATCTTCACGAGCCCACAAGTGATATCTGCCATCAACGTGCGCGAGCATTGTTTTGAACGTCTCGCTCAACCATTCACTGCTTTGACCTTCGAAGAGAATCCAAACGTCATCAGCACTCTCCGGCAGAAGATCAGAAATCATCTCCCGCAACATCTCATCGACTTGAGCGCTTTCAACTGCCACTCGGCCAATCGCTCTGAAAAGGTCTGGGTTTGACGTGAACTCAATCAACAGAGGCCCCCTATGTTGGACTGTCCCAGCATGGCAGGCCTCGCGACGCCTTACATACAGATTTGTAAAGCTGCGGGGTGAGGACACCCGGGCCTCATCCAGCGCTGCGGTACAGCAGCGAAGTACAGCAACCACCCCGACCGTAGCCGGTCATCACCGACCGCAGGCACCCGGATGACTAGCTCCACAGACCTCAGCGACCGCCCCGCCCGTAGTTCGCATCGAGTGGCAGCAACTCGCGAACGGCGACAGGCCCTTGCTCTCCAGATGAGCGATCAGCGAGTCGAGGCATGCGTCTGCTGTAGCCAGGTCAGCGCGGAAGAACGATTCCTCGCCAAGCGGCCCACCACTTACGATGACCATCCACGCCTTCCTGCGCTCAACCATGCGGTCACCGTCGACCTTGAACACGGTCGTGACTCCGCGCTCGGCCAGCCACTCCATCAGTTCAAGCATGTCCACTCGCACCCCTCCGGAAGGATCATCCCATTCCCAGAGCCCGCGCCCTCGGGCCGCGCCTGGGCCGTGCGAGGGCGCTCAACGACGACCAACGCTGACAACCACCGACAGCTAAGTCGCAGGTCGCAGTGTTGATCGATTACGCGGCAGCAGGTCAGAGACCCGACCCCTCACTTCTTCGGCTACTGAGCCACGGCCCGGACACTGGCTAACCCTGGGTTAGCGCGACCTGTCGGTGGGCGCTGTGCTCGCGTACGCTGGTGGGATGAGCGGTACGAGCGCCACCACCGGGGACACGTCGGGGCACCCCGCCGGGGACACCGCCCCGGGCCACCAGGACCTCGCCTACGACGTCTTCGCCAGGGCCTGCCCGTCGCGCGGCACGCTGGAGCACGTCACGGGCCGCTGGGGCGGGCTCACGCTCGGCGCGCTGTACGAGAGCTCGCTGCGCTTCAACGAGCTGCGCCGCCGCGTCGACGGGGTGAGCGAGAAGATGCTGTCCCAGACGCTGCACGCGCTGGAGCGCGACGGCCTGGTGCACCGCGAGGCCCAGCCGACCAACCCGCCCCGCGTGGACTACGAACTGACTCCCCTGGGCCGTCGGGTCGCCGAGCGGCTGCTCGCGCTCATCCACTGCGTGGAGGGCGCGATGGACGACGTACTGGCGGCGCGCACGGCGTACGACGGCCGGCGGCCGGCGTAGCCGCGGAACCTGACCGACCGCCGGAGCCGCGGCGCCCCGGCCGGGGCCCTCAGCCGCGGCCGGGCACCTCGGCGCGGGGTGCTCGCTGACAGGTGGGGCAGAAGTAGCTGGAGCGGTTCATCCAGGGGCGGCGGCGGATGGGGGTGCCGCAGCGGCGGCAGGGCTCGCCCTCGCGGCCGTACGCGTCCAGGGAGCGGTCGAAGTAGCCGGACTCGCCGTTGACGTTGACGTACAGGCTGTCGAAGCTGGTGCCGCCGACCGCCAGGGCCGCGTTCATCACGTCCCGGACGTGGCCGAGCAGTTCGGCGGTGACCGGGCGGGTGAGGCGGGCCGTCGGGCGTTCGTAGTGGATGCGGGCGCGCCACAGCGCCTCGTCCGCGTAGATGTTGCCCACCCCGCTGATCAGCGACTGGTCCAGCAGGGCCCGTTTGATCGTGGTCCGCTTGCGGCGCAGCGCCTGGTGGAAGGCCTCGTCGTCGAAGAGCGGGTCCAGGGGGTCGCGGGCGATGTGCGCGATGACGTCGGGCAGGCCCTCGGAGGTGTTGTCGTGCAACGACAGCCCGCCGAAGGTGCGCTGGTCGACGAAGCGCAGTTCGGTGCCGAGGGAGTCGGCGAACCGGACGCGGACGCGCAGGTGCTTCTCGTCGGGCGCCGTGTGCGGCTGGACCAGCAGCTGGCCGCTCATGCCGAGGTGGGCGAGGACCGACTGGTGCGTCTCCTCCAGCGGCAGCCACAGGTACTTGCCGCGCCGGCGCGGGACGCCGATGTGGTGGCCCTTGAGCCGGTGCGCGAAGTCGTCGGGGCCGGCCACGTGCCGGCGGACCGCACGCGGGTGCAGCACCTCGGTCTCGGCGACGGTGCGGTGGGCGACCCAGCGTTCCAGGCCACGCCGGACGACCTCTACTTCGGGCAGCTCGGGCACGGGGCTCCTCGGGCAGATCTGCGGGCAGCGGCAGCGTAACGCCGTGGACGGACCGAGCGCCCGCCCCGTACAGACGGGACGGGCGCTCGGGTGGTGCTCTGTCAGGCGGTCGCGGACGACGTGTCGCCGTTCTTCACAGCGTTCCCGACGGCCTCCTCGGCCGCCTTGGCACGCTCGTCCGCCGCGGCCCGGATGGACCGCCAGGCGGACTCGGCGGCTTGCTGCTCCGCCTCCTTCTTGCTGCGGCCGGTGCCGGTGCCGTACGAGACGCCTCCGACGCGGGCAGCAGCAGTGAAGATCTTCTCGTGGTCGGGGCCGGTCTCCGTGACCAGGTACTCGGGCACGCCGAGCCCCTCGATCGCGGTCAGCTCCTGTAGGGACGTCTTCCAGTCCAGGCCTGCGCCGAGATTGGACGACTTCTCGATCAACGGGTCGAAGAGCCGGTGCACCAGCTCGGACGCCGCGTCGAGGCCCTGATCGAGATAGACCGCGCCGATCACCGCTTCCAGGGTGTCGGCGAGAATGGACGCCTTGTCCCGGCCGCCTGTGCCCTCTTCACCACGGCCGAGCCGGATGAAGGCGCCCAGGTCGAGGCCGCGCCCCACCTCCGCCAGTGCACGAGAGTTGACCACCGCGGCCCGCAACTTGGCCAGCTGGCCTTCGGGCAGGTCGGGGTGGATGCGGTACAGCGTGTCCGTGACGACGAGGCCGAGCACGGAGTCCCCGAGGAACTCCAGCCGCTCGTTCGTCGGCAGACCGCCGTTCTCGTACGCATAGGAACGGTGGGTCAGCGCGCGCACCAGAAGGGCGGACTCGAGCCGATAGCCGAGCCGCCCTTCCAGAAGCGCGTGGGACGAGGCCTGATTGTCCACTTTTTTCCTGGCGGAACCGTCCGCCTTGGCGTCCTTCTTGGGACTGGACACAGTGCCTCTCACCAGCCCGCTCAGACTTCGAGGACCTGGCGCTTGTTGTAGGTGCCGCAAGACGGGCACGCGATGTGCTGCTGCTTGGGCTCGTGGCAGCGCTCGCACGCAACCAGGGTGGGGACCGCAGCCTTCCACTGCGACCGGCGGTGGCGCGTGTTGCTGCGCGACATCTTCCGCTTCGGAACAGCCACGGCTACTTCTCCTGCTTCTCGTCGACGCCCGCTTCGGCGCCGCTCATCTCGTCCTTCTCGCCGTCCGTCGTCGAACCGGCGAGTCCCTGCAAAGCCGCCCAACGGATGTCGACGGCGTCATGGTGGTGGCCCGGGTCGTCCGCGAGCCGCACTCCGCATTCGGAGCACAGGCCCGGGCAGTCGTCCTGGCACACCGGCTGCATCGGCAGTGCGAGCACCACCGCATCACGCAGCACGGTCTCGAGGTCGATCAGACCGTCCTCGATGTAGAGCCTGTCCTCGTCGTCCTCGGCGTCGTCGCCCGGTTCCGCGATCACGCGGCCCCGGTCATCGGCGTCAGGGTACGAGAACATCTCCTGGAAGTCCGCTTCGAGCTCCAGCTCGACCGGCTCCAGACACCTTACGCACTCCCCCTCGGCGGTCGCACGGGCGGTGCCTGTGACAAGCACACCTTCCATGACCGACTCGAGCCGGAGTTCGAGTTCCACCGGGGCGCCCTGCGGCACTCCGATGACCCCCTGGATGCCGAGATCCCTGGGGGCGTCGATCTGGCGGGTGAGGCGCTTGAGCGCGCCAGGACGCCGACCCAGCTCGTGCGTGTCGATCACGAGGGGGTTGCGGTGGTCGAGGCGGGCGTGAGGAGCCATTCCTGCTTTCGATCTGTGAACTCTGAGGGACGCCGTCCGCAGGTGCGGCGGGCAGCGCTGATCGCGGACATACACACGACCGAAGAGCCAGGATACTGGACCTTGCGCTCAGGACCCAATCCGGTCCGGCTACAGGCCCCGGCCCTGCTCGTACGCCCTCAGCTGCTCGGCGCTGATCATGCCGGTGTCGAAGAGGCTCGTCTCGTCGAGCGCGTAGCCCTGCTGGGGCTGTTGCTGCTGGGGTTGCTGGGTCTGCTGAGGCTGTTGCGGGTCGTAGCCGGCCTGCTGGGGGTCGTAGGAGCCCTGGTAGGCGTAGGGGTCGGCCTGCTGGTAGCCGTAGGGGTCGGGCTGCTGCGCGTAGTCCGGCTGGTGCGGGAAACCGGCGTACGGGTCCTGCTGCTGCTCGGCGGGGGCCGCCGCCGCGGGCGCGTAGCCGGGGGACGTGGGGTAGGCGGGCTGCTGCGCGTACGACGGCTCGTGCTGCCGCTGGGCCGCGCGGTCGCTGTCCGCGAGGGCCGTGAGGTCGGCGAGGTAGTCCGCGTCGCTGGAGTGCTGGAAGGTCGTGGTGTCGTCGGCGAGGGCACCGAGGTCGTCGGTGGCGATCCGGCCGTGCAGTTTCTGCCGGCCGCGGCCGACGGCCTCCAGGGTCTTGGCCAGGACCGCCTCGAAGGCGCCCAGCTTGGCGTCGACGTAGGCGTCCGCGTTGTGGCGCAGGGTCTGCGGGTCCTGGCTGCGCTCCGGGGCGTCCTCGTCCTCGTAGCCGTTCTCGTCCAGGCCGGGCCCGGTGCCGAGCAGCTTCTCGCGGCCCCGGCCGACCGAGCCGAGGGTCTTGGTGAGGACGACCTCGAAGTTGGCGAGCTTGGAGTCGACGTAGTCGTCGGCCTCGGCGCGGATCTCCTCGGCCTCCTGGCGGGCCTCGGCGAGGATCCGGTCGGCCTCGGCCTGGGAGCGGCGGGCGATCTCGGTGTCGGAGATCAGCGAGCCCCGCTCGGCGTGCGCGTTGCCGATGATCCGCTCGGCCTCCAGGCGGGCCTGCTCGACCATCTGCTCACGGTCGCCGATCAGCTCCTGCGCCTGCGCGAGGGAACCGGGCAGCGCCTGGCGCACCTCTTCGAGCAGCGTGAGCAGTTCGGCGCGGTTGACCACGCAGGACGCCGACATGGGCATGCCCCGGGCGCCGGAGACCGTGGAGACGATCTCGTCGAGCTTCTTCTGCACGTCCACCTGTGCTCGCCACTCTCTACAGCCGGGTTGGAGACGGACGGGACGACTGTAGCCCCATCAGCCCTTGGCGAGGCGCTCGTTCAGGGCCGCCAGGACCGGGGGCGGCACCAGGTGGGAGACGTCGCCGCCCCAGGCCGCGACCTCCTTGACGAGGGAGGAGGAAAGGAAGCTGTAGGTGGGGTTGGTGGGCACGAACAGCGTTTCGACGCCGGTGAGGCCGATGTTCATCTGCGCCATCTGGAGTTCGTAGTCGAAGTCGCTGACGGCGCGCAGGCCCTTGACGATGGCGGGGATGTCGCGCTGCTTGCAGAAGTCGACGAGGAGGCCGTGGAAGGCCTCCACGCGGACGTTGGCGTACTCGGAGGTGACCTCGCGGATCAGCTCGATCCGCTGCTCGATCTCGAACAGGCCCTTCTTGGACTTGTTGATCATCACCGCGACGTAGACCTCGTCGTAGAGACGGGAGGCTCGGGCGATGATGTCGAGGTGTCCGTTGGTGATCGGGTCGAACGACCCGGGACAGACGGCGCGGCGCACTTGTGATCCCTCGCTCTCCGGTCCGGTCATCGTGCGTCTTCGCACGTAGAGGCGGCGCGACCGTACCAAAACGTTCCCTCGCCGTAGCGACGGGACCGGAGCGCCTCGAAGCCGTCCGGCCAGTGGAATTCGCCGCCTCTGGTGCTGCGCTCCACGGTGACGAGGGCTTCGGCGGTGAGCCAGCCTTCCGAGCGGAGTGTGAGCAGGATCTCCCGAAGATCGTCGTCCGTGACGGCGTACGGGGGGTCGAGGAAGACCAGGTCGTACGGCTCGGCGGGGGACGCGGTCCGGATGACCTGTTCGGCCTTGCCCGTGCGCACCTCGGCGCCCGGGAGTCCCAGGCTCCGCACGTTCTCGCGGACCGTTCTCGCGGCGCGGGCGTCCGCCTCGACCAGGAGGGTGTGGCTCGCGCCCCGGGAGAGGGCCTCCAGGCCCACGGCGCCCGAGCCGGCGTAGAGGTCGAGGACGCGTTCGCCGTCCAGGGGGCCGCCGAGGAGGGACTGCCAGGTCGAGAAGAGGCCCTCGCGCGCGCGGTCCGAGGTCGGCCGGGTTCCGGTGCCGGGCGGTACCGAGAGGCGACGGCCGCCGGCCGCGCCGGCGATCACGCGGGTCATGTCGGGAGTCCTTCGTCGTCGGCGGCTTTCGGGATCAGTCTGGCAGGCCCCACGAGCACCCGCCGACCGCCGTCGGCACCACCGCGGGCGGCACGCGTGCGGCACCACCGCGGGCGGCACGGGTACGGCGGCGCCGGGGAGCGGTACGGGTACGGCGGCGCCACGAGCCGGTGACGGTAGGGCACCGTCGCGAGCCGGTACGAGTACGGCGGCGCCGAGGGCTGGTACCGGTGCGGCACCGCTACGGGCCGGTACCAGTGCGTCGCCGCCACGGGCCGGTGCGGGTGCCCTACCGTCACCGGCCGGTGACGGTAGGGCACCACCGCGAGCCCGTACGAGTACGGCGGCGCCGAGGGCCGGTACCGGTACGGCGGTGTCGCCGGCCCGTGCGTCTAGCCCTTTTCCAGGTACTGTTCCCGCTCCTCGTCCAGGAGGGCGTCCAGGGCTGTGCGGAGGCCGGGCAGGCGTTCGAGGCCGGGGTCGGCCGCCACGAGTGCCGTGGCCTCCTGTCGCGCCTCGGCGATGACCTCCTCGTCCTCGATGACCGCCAGGACCCGGAGGCTGGAGCGGGCGCCGGACTGGGCCTGGCCGAGGACGTCACCCTCCCGGCGCTGTTCGAGGTCGATACGGGAGAGCTCGAAGCCGTCGAGGGTGGACGCCACCGCGTTCAGGCGCTGGCGGGCGGCGACGGCCTCGGGCATCTCGGTGACCAGGAGGCACAGGCCGGGCGCGGAGCCGCGGCCGACCCGGCCGCGCAGCTGGTGCAGCTGCGAGACGCCGAAGCGGTCGGCGTCCATGATCACCATGGCCGTGGCGTTGGGGACGTTGACGCCGACCTCGATGACGGTGGTGGCGACCAGGACGTCCGTCTCGCCGGCGGCGAAGCGGCGCATCACGGCATCCTTGTCGTCCGGGTGCATACGGCCGTGCAGGACCTCCACGGTCAGGCCTCGCAGGGGACCGCCGGCCAGCTCGCCGGCCACGTCCAGGACGGCGAGCGGCGGGCGCTTGTCGGCCCCGTCCTCGGGGGGCTTCTTCCCGCCCTTCTTGGCGCCGGCCGCCTCCTCGTCGTCGCCGATGCGGGGGCAGACGACGTAGGCCTGGTGGCCGCCCGCCACCTCCTCGCGGACGCGTTCCCAGGCGCGGGACAGGAAGTGGGGCTTGTCGGCGGCGGGGACGACATGGGTGGCGATCGGGGAGCGCCCGGCCGGGAGCTGGTCGAGGACCGAGGTCTCCAGGTCACCGAAGACCGTCATGGCGACCGTGCGCGGGATGGGGGTGGCCGTCATGACGAGGAGGTGCGGGGGCTGCTTCCCCTTGCCGCGCAGGGCGTCGCGCTGTTCCACGCCGAAGCGGTGCTGTTCGTCCACCACGACCAGGCCGAGGTCGTGGAACTGGACCCGGTCCTCGATGAGGGCGTGCGTACCGATGACGATGCCGGCCTCGCCGGTGGCCAGGTCGAGCAGGGCCCGGCGGCGGGCCGCCGTGCCCATGGAGCCGGTGAGCACGACCACCTTGGTGCCGTGGTCGGCGCCGCCCAGCATGCCGCCCTCGGCCAGCTCGCCCATCATCTCGGTGATCGAGCGGTGGTGCTGCTGGGCGAGGACCTCGGTGGGCGCGAGCAGGGCCGCCTGACCGCCGGCGTCGACCACGGCCAGCATGGCGCGCAGGGCGACCATCGTCTTGCCGCTGCCAACCTCGCCTTGCAGGAGCCGGTGCATCGGGTGGTCGGTGGCGAGGTCGGCGAAGATCTCCTGGGAGACCTTCAGCTGGCCCTCGGTGAGGGTGAAGGGCAGGCGGTCGTCGAAGGCGGCGAGGATGCCGTCCGGCCTGGGGACGCGGGGCACGGCGGCGAGCTGGCTGTCGGCGTGGCGGCGGCGGGCCAGGGCGACCTGGAGGACGAAGGCCTCGTCCCATTTCAGGCGGGCGCGGGCGTCGGCGATGTCGGCCCTGGTGTGCGGGCGGTGGATCTTGAGCAGGGCCTCGGGCAGCGGCAGCAGACCGCGGCCGGAGCGCAGGGCGTCCGGGAGGGGGTCGAGGGCCTCCCGGGCGCTGGGCAGAACCGTCTGCACCGCCTTGCCGATCTTCCAGGACTCCAGTTTGGCGGTGGCCGGGTACAGGGGGATGAGGGCGCCGGCCCAGGTCTCGACCGCTTCCTCGCCCTCCTCGCCGTCGCCCCGGAGCAGTTCGTAGGCCGGGTGGGCGAGCTGGAGGCGGCGGTTGAAGACGGAGACCTTGCCGGCGAACAGCGCGCGGGTGCCCGGCAGCAGTTCCTTGTGGGGCTTGTGGACGCCGTTGCCGAAGAAGACCAGCTGGAGCCGGCCGCTGCCGTCGGTGATCGTGACCTCCAGGCGCTGGCCCTTGCCGCGGGGCGCCCTGGCGGAGGCGAAGGTGTGCAGGCGGGCGTCGGCGACCTGGGCGACCACCGTGACGTGCTCGTCCATGGGGAGGTCGGCGAGGTGCGTGAGCTGACCGCGCTCCTCGTATCTGCGCGGGTAGTGGTGGAGGAGGTCGCCGACGGTGTGCAGGCCGAGGTGCTCGGCCATCACCTTCGCGGTGGCGGGGCCGAGCACTGACTTCAGGGGCTGCTTCAGTGGTTCTTCCAGTGCGGGCACGAGATCCATTGCACACCACGGCACTGACAATGCCGTAGCCGCTGTCCCGGGGATTCCTCCCGACACGTCGCACTCGTCCGGGAAACCCCTGGTCAGGTGGGCTGTTCCGGCTCTAGGATGGCCCGCTCCGGCCATCTTCGCGGTCACCGACCCCTCGGGGACCGCCCGACCCCGCGCCGCACGCACTCCCCCTCCGGCGCAGTGACGATGGACTCCCAGACCTCGCAGCCCTCCCCGGCATCCCAGTCGCCCCAGCCACCTCACACCTTCCAGGTCGACCTGCGTGGCCTGGTGGACCTGCTCTCCCATCACCTGTACTCCGGTCCGAAGGTCTATCTGCGCGAGCTGCTCCAGAACGCCGTGGACGCCATCACCGCCCGGCGGGCCGCGGAACCGGACGCCCCGGCGCGGGTCCGGCTGTACGCGGTGGACGGCACGCTGCGGGTGGAGGACAGCGGCGTCGGGCTCACCGAGTCGGACGTGCACAGTCTCCTGGCGACCATCGGCCGCAGCTCCAAGCGGGCCGAGGGCCTCCAGGAGG
Source organism: Streptomyces sp. NPDC028722 (assembly GCF_040637655.1). NCBI lineage: Bacteria > Bacillati > Actinomycetota > Actinomycetes > Kitasatosporales > Streptomycetaceae > Streptomyces > Streptomyces sp. NPDC028722. Next base: position 30,057 of record NZ_JBEZWU010000013.1, on the reverse strand, counting down.
CGCGGTCGGAGTTCCTCGGCCAGTTCGGCATCGGCCTGCTGGCCTGCTTCGTGGTCGCCGAACGGATCCGGGTGGTCAGCCGCAGCGCCCGCACGCCACAGGCGCCGCCGGTGGAGTGGACGGCGCGCGACGACGGTTCGTACACCGTGCGGACCCTGCCCGGGGCCGAGCGGCCCGAGCCGGGCACGACCGTGTACCTGACGGCGCGGGCCGGGGCGGCCGAGTGGCTGGCGCCGGAGCGGGTCCTCGCCCTGGCCCGGGACTTCGGCGCGCTGCTGCCGTACGACGTCCGGGTCGGCGACGAGCCGGTCACGGAGCTGCCCGCGCCCTGGGACCGCGCGTATCCCGGTCCCGCCGGCCGGCGGGCGGCGCTGGCCCGGCACTGCCGCGAGCTGTTCGGTTTCACCCCGCTGGACTCCATCGACCTGGACGTGCCGCTGGCCGGGATCCGCGGGGTGGCGTACGTGCTGCCGTCGGCGGTCAGTCCGGCCCAGCGGGCGACGCACCGCGTGCACCTGAAGGGCATGCTGCTCACCGAGCGGGCCGAACAGCTGCTGCCGGACTGGGCGTTCTTCGTGCGCTGTGTGCTGGACACCGACAGTCTGCGGCCCACCGCCTCGCGCGAGTCGCTGTACGAGGACGAGACCCTCGCCGCCGTACGGGAGGCGCTCGGTGAGCGGATCCGGTCCTGGCTGACCGGGCTCGCCGCCGGTGACCCGGAGCGGCTGGCCGCGTTCCTGGCCGTGCACCACCTGGGCGTGAAGTCCCTGGCCCGGCACGACCGGGACATGCTGCGCACGATGCTGCCGTGGCTGCCGTTCGAGACGACCGACGGGCAGCTGTCCCTGGCGGAGTTCGCACGCCGGCACCCGGTGGTGCACTTCACGCGGACCGTGGAGGAGTTCCGGCAGGTCGCGCCGATCGCCTCGGCGCAGGGCGTCGGGGTCGTCAACGGCGGCTACACGTACGACAGCGAGCTGGTGCAGGCGCTGCCGCTGGTGCTGCCGGGGGCGGTGGTCGCCGAACTGGACGCGGAGACCGTGACCGCGCACCTGGACGCGGTCGACCCGGGTGAGGAGCTGGCGCTGTCCGGGTTCCTGGCCGCCGCACGGGCCACGCTGGATCCGCTGGGCTGCGACGTCGTCCTCCGGTCGTTCCATCCGCTGTCCGTGCCCGCACTGCACCTGGACGACCGGGACGCCCGGCACGAGCAGGCCCGCGCGGCGGCCGAGGACCGGGCCGACGACCTGTGGGCGGGCATCCTCGGCTCGCTGCGCGGCAGCGCCCCGCGCGCGCGTCTGGTGCTCAACCATCTCAACCCGCTGGTCCGGCGGATCGCCGCGATCAGGGACCGGGAACTGATCGGCACCGCGACCGAGTCGCTGTACGGGCAGGCGCTGCTGATGGCGCAGCGTCCGCTGCGGCCGGCGGACTCGGCGCTGCTCAACCGGGCGTTCATCGGGCTGCTCGGGTGGGCGACCCAGGGAGAGGGTGACGGACGATGAGCGGTGTCACGGACCTCGACGCGCTGCGCCGGGAGCTGGCGGAGAACTCCGGGCAGCCGGAGGGCCCGGCCCGCAACGCGCGCGCGGAGCAGCTGCTCGCCGAGGCCGAGCGGCTGGACGTCCCGCTCGCCGTGATCGAGGCGCTCGGGCACCTGCTGAGGGTCTACAACTACAGCTCCGAGAAGGACCGCATGTTCGTCCCGTTCGCGCGGCTGCTGCGCATGTGGGACGAACGGCCCGGGGACTTCGACGAGGACGAGACGCACTCGCTGCACTGGTTCTTCAAGTGGATGTCGGCGGGCATGCTGGACCAGCCGCACGTCCCGCTCGCCTCGGTCGAGAAGTGGCTCGCCGAGATGGAGCACCGCTACCGGCTCGCCGGTCACTCCGAACGGGCCGTGCGCAGCGCCGAGTTCACGGTGGCCGCGCACGTCGGGGACCTCGCGCGCGCGGAGCGGGCGTACGCCGCGTGGCTGGCCGCCGACCGGGACGCGATGGCCGACTGCCACGCCTGCGAGCTGGGCGCGCAGGGCGCCTGGCAGGTGCGGTGCGGCCGGGACGCGAGGGCGCTGGAGCTGTGGCGGCCGGTGCTGGACGGCGAGTTCTGCTGCGCGCACGAGCCGCACACCGTGCTCGCCGCCTCGCTGGGCCCGCTGCTGCGTCTCGGCCGCGTCGAGGAGGCCCGCGCGCACCATCTGCGCGGTTTCCGGCTGGTGCGGCCCATGGAGAGCATGCGCGGCGCGTACGCCGATCACGTGGAGTTCTGCGCGCTGACCGGCAACGAGGCCCGCGCTCTGGAGCTGCTGGCCGAGCGGCCGGCGTACTTCACGGACACCGGGCATCCGCGCAGCCGGCTGGACTTCCTGGCCGTGGTGACCTTGCTGATGGACCGGCTGACCGGGCTGGGCCTCGGCGAGCGGCAGGTGCCGGGGCCGGCCGGGCGGACCTGGACCGCGCGGGAGCTCGCCGGGCACGCGCGCGTGGAGGCGACGGAGCTGGCCGGCCGGTTCGACCGGCGCAACGGCACCTCGTGCGTCGGCGACCGGATCCGCGCGCGGATGGCGCAACGCCCGCTGGTGGAGCGGCTGCCGCTGGGGGTACGGGCGGCGCGGCCCGCGACGGCGCCGGTGACCGCCCCTCCCCCGGTCCCCGGAGGGACCACGCGGGAGACGGCCGAGCAGACCGGCGGGCAGGCCGCCGAGGAGACCACGGCGCCCGGACTGCCCGCCCTGCTCGCCGAGGCACGGCGGCTGTCGGACACCCTGCGGCCGCACGCGCTCCAGGCGTGGGCGGCGGTGGCACGGGCCGCGCGGGACGGCGCCGCGCTGGAACCCCGCGACCGCGCGGAGATCGCCGACCACGAGGCGATGGCCCTCGGCGCCGAGGGCATCGCCCTGTTCGAGCGGGCGGCGGAGCTGTACGCCGAGGCGGGCGACCCCGGCGAGGCGCTGGCGGCACGCGCGCGGGGGGCGTACGTCCGCGCGCTGGCGGGCGAGGTGGACGCGGCCCTGGACGCCGTCACGGGCCTGTACGACGAGGTGCTCGCGCTGTACGCCGACGAGGGCACCGGTGTACGGCAGACCGCGTCGGTGGTGATGAGCCGGGCGCGGATCCTGATGCGGCGGGTGCACGAGACCGCCGGAGAGGACGGCGAAGACGCCGTCACGGACGCCGAGGCGGCCGTGCGTGAGGTCCTGGCGCTCGTCGAGGGGCACGGCGGTGACGACGTGCGGCCGGCCGCGCGGGCCGCGGAGGCGCGGGCGATGCTCGCCGAGCTGGCCGGGCTGCGCGGGGACGCCGGGCGGGCGGCGGAGCTGTTCCGGCGGGCCGCCGGCGCGTACGTGGCCGCCGGGCTCCCGTGGTTCGCGGTGGAGTACGAGGCGCAGGTCGCCGCGCTGGCCCACCATGCCGGTGACCTGGACGAGACCGAACGGGCGCTGCGGGCGGCCCTGGAGCACGGCGGGCCGTACGTGGAGCCGGTCGGCCGGGCTCAGCTGCACCTCCAGCTCGCCGAGGTGCTCGGCGGCCGGGACGCGGCCGGTGAGGCGGCCGAGCACGCGCTGGAGGCCGCGCACTGGGCCGACGAGGCCGGCGAGAGCGGCACGCTGGGCGCCTGGGCGCGGCAGCAGCTGGGCGGCTTCCTGCTGCGCGAGGCCCGGTACGCGGAGGCCGCCGAGGTGCTGGAGTCCGCGCTGGCCGACCTGCGCGCCGAGACGCACGGCGACGGGGCGGTCGTCCAGACCCGGTGGTGGCTCGGGGACTGCCTGGGCGAGCTGGGCGAACACCGGGCCGCGGCCGAACACCGGCTCAAGGCCGCCGACATCGCCCGGCACTGGCCCGAGCAGCAGGACCACGCCACGCTCGCCCACCTCGCCGCCGAGTCGCTGGGCGCCGCCGGCCTGGCGGACGAGGCGGACCGGGCCTACGTGCGCGCGGGCGACCTGTGGCGGGCGCTCGGCAACGCGCCGTTCCTGGTCCGCGCGCTGCGGGCCCGTGCCTGGCTGGCGCTGCGCGGCGAGTCCGGTGCGCAGGACGCCCGCGCGCTGATGGCGCGGGCGGTGCGGGAGTGCGAGACGGCGCTGGCGGCGGCCGGCCCGGCGGACCGGGAGGAGCTGACCGACGAACTCGGCGGGACGCACCGGCAGTTCGCGGAGCTGCTGGCCCGCTCGGCGTCCGAGGAGGCCGAGGATCCGGCGATCCGGGCCGCTTTCGAGGCGGCGCTGGAGCAGATGACCCGGGCCGCGGCGGTGTTCGGCGCGCTCGGCGCGGCCGGGCTGCACAGCCGTACCGGCGCGGAACTGGGCGCCGGCTGGCTGGAGGCGGACCTCAACCGTCCGGCGCGGGCGGCGGCACACGCGCGTGCCGTGCTCGCGGCGTACGAGGGTGCTGACGACGCCGACGAGACCGTCCGGGCCCGGCGGGCGGAGGCGGCACAGATGCTGGAGGCGGTCCGGGACGAGGGCGGCGAGGAGCCGACGGACCCACCGCCCGGCCCCCGGGCCTGAGTCGCTCCACGCCGGCGGAGCAAGAAGCCGACGGACGCACCCGCCCGGGCAGCGGGGCCGAGGAGCCCGTCGCCGGGGTGCGTCATTCCACGCCGATGAGCAGCAGTGCGCCCTGTCGGCCGCCTCGGTACACCACCGTGTCCACGGCCAGGTAGGAGTCCCGTACCCGGGCCTCCAGGTGGCCGGCGACCGTCTCGGACGCCTCGTCGCCGACGACCAGGGTGACCAGTTCGCCGCCGGCCTGGAGCATGCGGTCCAGGACGGTCCCGGCGGTGGCCGTGACGTCGTCGCCGATCACCGCCACGTCGCCGTCGATCAGGCCCAGCACGTCGCCGGCCTGGCAGATGCCGGCCGTCGTCCACGACCGGTGCTCGGCGACGACGACCTCCGCGTACCGGGTGGCGCCCGCGGCGGAGGTCATCTGGACCACGTCCTCGTCGAAGCGGCGCTCCGGCTCGTGCACCGCGAGCGCGGCGATGCCCTGGACCGCCGAGCGGGTCGGGATCAGGGCCACCCGGATGCCCTCGGTGCGGGCCTGCTCGGCCGCCGCGGCGGCGGTGTGGCGCAGCTCGGCGTCGTTGGGCAGCAGCACCACCTCGCGCGCGTGGGCCCGCCGTACCGCCTGCACCAGCTCGCCGCTGGCGGGCGGTTCCCCGGGGCGCGCGAGGACGGTGGTCGCGCCGGCCTCGGCGTACAGCCCGGCCAGTCCCTCGCCCGGTACGACGGCGACGACGGCCCGCTGGGAGCGCTCACGCGGCGGGCGCCCGCGGCCGGTGTGCACGTCGGCGGCCCCGAAGTGGGTGATCCGGATCCGGTGGGGCCGCCCGGCCTCCACGCCGGCCTCCACGGCGGCGCCCGCGTCGTCCACGTGCACATGGACGTTCCACAGCCCGTCGCCGCCGACCACGACCAGGGAGTCCCCCAGGGCGTCGAGCCGGGCGCGCAGCCGGGCCACGGCCGCGTCGCCGGCCTCCAGCAGATAGATCACCTCGAACGCGGGCCCGGACGCCGGCCCCGGCCCGCCCCCTTCGGCCGCGTCGGCGCACACCCCGGCACCGGGAACCCTCTCCACGCACGCGTGGGCACCGGCTTGCGCCCCTTCCGCGCACAGGCCCGCACCGGAAACTACCTCCACGCGCGCGTGGGGCGTGGCTTCGGGCTGCTCGGAGGTCTCCCGTACCGGCTCCCCGGTGCACGCCTCCACCAGGGCCCCCAGCACCGCCACGAGGCCCCGGCCGCCCGCGTCGACCACGCCGGCCCGTTCCAGCACGGCCAGCTGGCGCGGAGTGGCCGCCAGGGCCGCCCGCGCGCCCTCGTAGGCGGCGCGCGCGACGCTCCCGCAGTCCCCCTCGGTGCCTTCCGCGGCGTCGGCGGCGGCCGAGGCGACCGTCAGCACCGTGCCCTCCACGGGGTGGGCCACGGCCTGCCGGGCTGAGTCGGCGGCCCGGCGCAGGGCGAGCCGCAGTTCCGTACCGTCGCCGCGGGACGCGTCCCCGTTCCCGGCGAGCACCTGTGCCATGCCCCGCAGCAGCTGCGCGAGGATCGTCCCGGAGTTGCCGCGGGCCCCGATGAGCGCCCCGTGGGCCATCGCGTGGACGGCGTCGGCCAGCGAGGGCTCCCCGGTGCCGGTCGCGTAGCCGGCGAACACGGCCTCCACGGCCGTCGCCGCCGACTCCAGCGTCAGATACAGGTTGGTCCCGGTGTCGCCGTCGGCCACCGGGTAGACGTTGATCGCGTCGATCTCCTCGCGGGCCCGCCCGAGCGCGCGCAGCGCCAGACCGCACCAGGTGCGCACCGCGAGAGCATCGAAGAACGTCTGCGGCACCTGCGCCACCTGCGCCTCCCTGAGCTGGCTGGACGTGGACGCAGCGTAGACCCCGCGGCGGTGGCCTGCGGCGGGAGGCCGGGAGCGGGGGCCTGAGCTGTCATGGTAGTTTCGCTGTACGGACGCAGTCGTTGTATGCTGCTCCGGTTGCCCGATCCGATCGGGCCATTCCCCCTGGCAGCGCCACTCAGATCACAGGTCGTACGATCTCGATCCCGGCATGCCGGGATCAACCGTAAGTGCATCTGAAGTCTTTGGAGTGACCCGTGGCTGCCAACTGCGACGTCTGCGGCAAGGGCCCGGGCTTCGGCAACAACATCTCGCATTCGCACCGCCGTACGCCCCGTCGCTGGAACCCCAACATCCAGCGTGTGCGTACCGTGGTCGGCGGGACGCCGAAGCGCGTGAACGCTTGCACCTCGTGCATCAAGGCCGGCAAGGTCTCGCGCTGACGCTACAGCTGAGCGCGCGGCCACTGCCTGGTTCGTGCACTGAGCCGGTCCACCTCCGGGTGGGCCGGCTTTTTGCCGTACCCGCGGGTGGCGCCGGTGCGTGCCGGGAGCGGCGCCGTCCGCCCGGTCTCAGGGAGTGTCCCGCCCGAGGGCCCACCCGTGGTCCACGGGCCCGATCCCGGCGCCGAGGGAGAACCCGGCGGCGATCGCCCCGGTGACGTACTCCTTGGCCGCCGTGACCGCCTCCGGCACGGACCGCCCTCTCGCCAGGCCGCACGCGATCGCGGAGGCGAGGGTGCAGCCGGTGCCGTGGGTGTGCCGGTTGTCGTGGCGCGGTGCCCGCAGCAGGTGTTCGGCACGGCCGTCGGTCAGCAGGTCCACCGCCTGCTCCGGGTCCGCCAGGTGGCCGCCCTTGATCAGCACCCACCGCGGCCCGTACTCCAGCACGGCCGCCGCGGCCCGCCGCAGGTCGGCCTCCGACTCGACCCGCACCCCGGTGAGCTGCGCCACCTCGTCCAGGTTCGGGGTGGCCACGGTCGCCGCCGGCAGCAGCCTCGTCCGTACGGCGTCCAGTGCGGACGCGGCCAGCAGCGGGTCGCCGTGCTTGGAGACGCCGACCGGGTCCACCACGGCCGGCGCGTCCGTACCGGTGATCAACTCGGCGACCTCCTCAACCAGTTCGGCCGAGGACAGCATGCCGGTCTTGACGGCCTGGACGCCGATGTCGTCCACGACACTGCGGTACTGGGCCCGTACCGCCGCCACGGGCAGCTCCCAGGCGCCCTGCACGCCCAGGGAGTTCTGCGCGGTCACCGCGGTGAGCACGCTCATCCCGTGCACGCCGAGCGCCAGCATCGTCTTCAGGTCGGCCTGGATGCCCGCGCCCCCGCCGGAGTCCGACCCCGCCACCGTCAGCACGCGGGGGATCATGACTCGATGTCCCCGAAGTGGTCCCAGCCGCCCTTGCTGGTCCAAGGTGCCCCGTCGACGGTCACCTGGGGCAGCGCGGACGGGTTGAGGACCTCGCCGATGACCTTCCAGCGGGCCGGGAGCTTGGTGTCCGCCGGGAAGGTCGCCACGATCGCGTGATCCTCTCCCCCGCTCAGCACCCACTGGAGCGGGTCGACGCCGACGGCCTGCCCGATGTCGTTCATCTGCGTCGGGATGTCGATGGCGCCGGACCGGATGTCGATCCGGACCTTGCTGGCCTCGGCGATGTGCCCGAGGTCGGCGATCAGGCCGTCGCTGACGTCGCACATCGCGGTGGCGCCGAGCCCGGCGGCGGCCGGGCCCGCGTGGTACGGCGGCTCGGGACGCCGGTGGGCCTCCACGAAGGCGCGCGGCGAGCGGAAGCCGCGGGAGAGCACCGCGTAGCCGGCCGCGGACCAGCCCAGCCAGCCCGTGACGGCCACGAGGTCGCCGGGCTGGGCACCCGCGCGGGTGACCGGCTCATGGTTGCGCAGATCGCCGAGCGCGGTGATCGCCACCGTGATGGTGTCGCCGCGTACGACGTCCCCGCCGACCACGGCGGCGCCGGCGACCTGGCACTCGTCGCGCAGGCCGTCCATCAGCTCGCTGGGCCAGGCGACCGGCAGTTCGGCCGGGACGACCAGGCCGAGCAGCAGCGCGGTCGGTACGGCGCCCATCGCGGCGATGTCCGCGAGGTTCTGCGCGGCGGCCTTGCGGCCGACGTCGTAGGCCGTGGACCAGTCGCGGCGGAAGTGCCGCCCCTCCAGCAGGATGTCGGTGCTCGCCACGACCCGGCGGTCCGGTGCGGCGACCACCGCGGCGTCGTCGCCGGGGCCGACCCGGACCGCCGGGGTGGTGGTGAGACGGGAGGTGAGCTCCCTGATGAGCCCGAACTCCCCGAGCTCACCAACAGTGCCCTTCATGTCCCTTGCTCCCCTTCTCTCCCTTGCCGTGCCCGGTCGCGCGTCATCAGTGTCCCCGATACGGTCGAGATGACCGCCGTCGCGGTCGGCACGGCCGCCGGGAACGGCCGTGGTGACCGTCGGTCCGCGGTCCGGGCGACCGTCAACGTCCGTCGCGCCTGCACCCTGGCGCGCAAGCCCGGTTCCCGCGGGTCTCCCCGCGGGGAGCGGGGACGCGATACCGTGGCGTTCCTTTTCCCCACATGATCCTCGTGGCCGCCCTGGAGGTTCCGTGGTACAGGCGTACATCCTGATCCAGACGGAGGTCGGCAAGGCGTCGACCGTCGCCGAGACGATCAGCAAGATCCCCGGAGTGATCCAGGCCGAGGACGTGACAGGACCGTACGACGTCATCGTGCGCGCCCGGTCCGAGACGGTCGACGACCTCGGCCGCATGGTGGTCGCGAAGATCCAGCAGGTGGACGGCATCACGCGCACCCTGACCTGTCCGGTCGTGCATCTGTAGCCCCCGTCTACGCTTGGCCGGTGAACATCTTCCGTCACCGGCCTCTCGCCCTGCTCGCGCCCGCCCTGCTGCTCGCGGCCGCGGCCTGTTCCCCGGCGGACGGCAGCACCACGGTCGCGGTTCCCACCCCCGACGCGAAGACCGCGCCGGCGTGCCGCGACCTGGACCGGGTGCTGCCCCGGAAGGTGAACGGGCAGACCCGCGCCGACCCCGAGCCCCGGTCCGTCTACACGGCGGGCTGGGGAAGCCCGGCGATCATACTGCGCTGCGGCATCGTCCGGCCGCCGAAGATGGTCGACCCGAAGGTGGCACTGGGCGACGACCCCGACGCGATGGGCGGCGGGGTCAACGGCGTCGACTGGCTGATGGAGAAGGAGAGCGACGGCACCTGGCGGTTCACCACGTCCGAGCGCCGTGCCTACGTGCAGGTGACGCTGCCGAAGAAGTGGTCCGGGCCCGACGACAGCGCGCAGGTCCTCATGGATCTGGCACCGGCGGTGAAGAAGGCGATCCCGAAGGGGATCGCCTCCATGCGGGGCTGAGCCGGCCCGGGGATCAGCGCAGACCGGTCGGGCGGCGCAGCGCGGCCCCCACGAGCCGGTCGATCAGCTCGGGGTAGCTCACGCCGGTGGCCTCCCACATCTTCGGGTACATCGAGATCGGCGTGAAACCGGGCATGGTGTTGATCTCGTTGATCACGAACTCGCCGTCCTCGGTGAGGAAGAAGTCCGCGCGCACCAGGCCCTCGCAGGAAGCCGCCTCGAACGCCTCGACCGCCAGCCGGCGCACCTCGGCGGTCTGCTCCTCGGTGAGCGGGGCCGGGACGATGCCGGGCGTGGAGTCGATGTACTTCGCCTCGAAGTCGTAGTACGCGTGCGCATCCGGCGGCGGGATCTCGGCCGGGACGGAGGCCCGCGGGCCGTCCTCGAACTCCAGGACGCCGCACTCGATCTCGCGCCCGCGCAGCGCGGCCTCGACGAGGATCTTCGGGTCGTGCGCCTGTGCCTCGGCGATGGCCTCGTCCAGGCCGGACAGGTCGTCGACCTTGGTGATGCCGATGGACGAACCCGCGCGCGCGGGCTTCACGAACAGCGGCCAGCCGTGCTCACCGGCGAAGTCGACGATCTTCTTGCGGGCGGCGGACTCGTCCTGCGCCCACTCGCGGGGCCGGATCACCACGTACGGGCCCACCGCGAGCCCGAAGGAGGTGAACACCCGCTTCATGTACTCCTTGTCCTGGCCGACGGCCGAGGCGAGCACGCCCGCTCCCACGTACGGCACCCCGGACAGCTCCAGCAGTCCCTGAAGGGTGCCGTCCTCGCCGTAGGGGCCGTGGAGCACCGGGAAGACCACGTCGACCTCGCCGAGCGCCTTGGGCACGGAGCCCGGCTCGCTGTAGACGACCTCGCGGTTCGCCGGGTCGACGGGGAGCACCACGCCGCCCTCGTGCGACTCCGCCAGCTCGTCCACGGTGGGCGTGCGGCGGTCGGTGATGGCCATCCGCTCCGGCTCGTCGGCCGTCAGGGCCCAACGGCCGTCCGAGGTGATGCCGATCGGCAGGACGTCGTACTTCGTCCGGTCGATGGCCTTGAGGACGGCGCCGGCGGTGACCACGGAGATTCCGTGTTCGGAACTGCGCCCGCCGAACACGACGGCCACGCGCGGCTTGCGCGACGGCTGCTCAGGGCTCTGGGGAAGGTTCTCGGTGCTCATATCGGGTTGAGAGTACCCGGAGGCAGCGGCAACGTCAGCGCACGCCTCCGGGCCGTCGCTCAGCGTCGCACGGACGGTCGCGCAGCGTCGCGCGGGAGGCCGTCAGGGACCGCGTGGGGGGCGGTTCAGCGCCGTTCGGGCTTGGCGCTGCGGGCCATCAGTTCCTTGAGGGCGACGACCGGCGGCTTGCCCTCGTGCACGATGCTGACGACCGTCTCGGTGATGGGCATCTCGACGTCGTGCCGGTGGGCCAGATCCAGCACGGACTCGCAGGACTTGACGCCCTCGGCGGTCTGCCGGGTGACCGCGATGGTCTCCTGGAGGGTCATGCCCTTGCCGAGGTTGGTGCCGAAGGTGTGGTTGCGGGACAGCGGCGAGGAACAGGTGGCCACCAGGTCGCCCAGGCCCGCGAGTCCGGAGAACGTCAGCGGGTCGGCGCCCATGGCGAGGCCCAGCCGGGTGGTCTCGGCGAGGCCGCGCGTGATGAGCGAGCCCTTGGCGTTGTCGCCGAGTCCCATGCCGTCGGCGATGCCGACCGCGAGCCCGATGACGTTCTTGACGGCGCCGGCGAGTTCGCAGCCGACCACGTCGGTGTTGGTGTACGGCCGGAAGTACGGGGTGTGGCAGGCGGCCTGGAGCCGCTGGGCGACCTGTTCGTCGGTACAGGCCACGACTGCCAGGGCGGGCATCCGGGCGGCGATCTCGCGGGCCAGGTTGGGCCCGGTGACGACCGCGATCCGGTCGGTGCCGACCTTGGCGACGTCCTCGACGACCTCGCTCATCCGCATGGTGGAGCCGAGTTCGACGCCCTTCATCAGGGAGACGAGGACGGTGTCCGGCGCGAGCAGCGGGGTCCACTCGGCGAGGTTGGCGCGCAGGGTCTGGGAGGGGACGGCGAGGACGGTGAAGTCCGCGTCCCCGAGGGCCCGGGCCGCGTCGGCGGTGGCGCGCAGGTTCTCCGGGAGTTCCACTCCGGGCAGGTAGTCGGGGTTGGTCCGCGTGGAGTTGACCGCCTCGGCCAGCTCCGGGCGGCGGGCCCACAGGGTCACCTCGCAGCCGGCGTCGGCGAGGACCATGCCGAAGGCGGTCCCCCACGAACCGGTGCCCATGACGGCCGCCCGCACAGGCTTGCTCACGTGCTCTGCCCTTCCGCTTGCTTGCCCTGCGTCTGCGTCTGCGTCTGCGCCTGCGCCCGCGCCGGGGTCTGCCCCTGCACCTGCGCCCGTGCTCGGCTCTGCCCCTGCGTCTGCGCCTGCGCCCGTGCTTGGGTCTGCCCCTGCGCCTGGGCCTGGACCCGTGCTTGGGTCTGCCCCTGCGCATGCGCCCGTGCCTGCGCCTGCGTGCGGCGGCGCTGCTCGATCCGCTCACGGCGCGGGTCGTACGGCGTCTCGGGCGCCTTCTCGCCGCGGATGTGCTCCAGCTGCCGGGTGATGGCCGCCATGATGACCTCGGTGGCCTCCTTCAGCACCTCCGGGGTCATCTCCCTGTCGTAGAAACGGGACAGGTCGACCGCCGGGCCCGCCAGCACGTGATGGGTCTTGCGCGGGAAGAGGTTCGGCTTCCTGGCGTACGGCGGGAGCAGTTCGTTGGCGCCCCACTGGGCGACCGGGATGACCGGGCACTTGGTCTGGAGGGCCACGCGGGCGGCTCCGGTCTTGGCGGTCATGGGCCAGCCGTCCGGGTCGCGGGTGAGGGTGCCCTCGGGGTAGAAGGCGACGCACTCACCGCGTTCGACGGCGGCGATCGCGGCCCGGAAGGCGCTGAGCGCGTCCGTGCTCTCGCGGTAGACGGGGATCTGCCCGGTGCCGCGCATGGCGGCGCCGACGAATCCCTTACGGAAAAGGCCGCTCTTCGCCAGGAATCGCGGAACCCGCCCGGTGTTGTACTGATAGTGCGCGTACGCGAAGGGGTCCACGTGGGAATTGTGGTTGACCACGGTGATAAAGCCGCCCTCGGCCGGAATGTGCTGCATTCCACGCCAGTCCCGCTTGATCAGAACCACCAGCGGCGGTTTGCAGAGCACCGCGGCGAAGCGGTACCAGAAGCCGATTCTGCGGCGGGGCACAAGGACACCTTCCTCTAGGGCTGCCACCCCGGCGGGGGCCGCACAAGTCTGGCCCCGGGCCGCCGGTCTGTCGAGAACACCGTACGCCCCGACACGCGGGCGGCCCGAGGCCCCCGGGTGACAATGAGCGCGACAAGAGAGGGACGGTACGCCGGTGCAGTGGACCTTGGTCATCCCCCTGAAGCCCCTCACGCGGGCCAAGAGCAGGCTCGCGGACACCGCCGACGACGGCGTCCGTCCGGGCCTGGCCCTGGCGTTCGCGCAGGACACGGTGGCCGCGGCGCTGGCCTGCGCGGCGGTCCGGGATGTGGCGGTCGTCACGGACGACGGGCTGGCCGGCCGGGAGCTGGCGGCGCTGGGGGCGCGGATCGTCCCGGACGCTCCGGGCAGCGGCCTGAACGCCGCCCTGGCGCACGGCGCGACCGCCGTACGGGAAAGACTCCCCGGCGCCGCCGTGGCGGCGCTGAACGCCGATCTGCCGGCGTTGCGTCCACCGGAACTGTCGCGGGTGCTGGAGTCGGCCGCGGAATTCCCGCGTGCTTTTCTCGCGGATGCGGCGGCACTGGGCACGACACTGCTCGCCGCTGCGCCGGGCCGGGAATTGCGGCCGGCGTTCGGCGTCGATTCCCGTTCCCGGCACCGGGCGTCGGGCGCGACGGAACTCGCGCTGACGGGAGTCGATTCGGTACGGCAGGACGTGGACACCGGCGCGGATCTGCGCGCGGCGCTGGCGCTGGGGGTGGGCCGGTATACGGCGGCGGTGTCGGCGGGGCTGCTGATCCCGGAGTGCTGACAAATCCCGGGAGGGCGCGGGAAACTCCGTGCGTGGCCACGCCGGGCCCGCGGCCCGCGGCCCGGCGGTGCGCCGCCGGAGGCACTACGCTGGCCGTCATGCAGGCGACCGCGTACACGTACGACCCCGGTACCCGCAGCGGACAGGTGCTGCTCGACGACGGCACGCCCGTGCCCTTCGACGCGGTGGCGTTCGACCGGGGCGGGCTGCGGCTGCTGCGGCCCGGGCAGCGGGTGCGGATCGAGACGGAGGGCGAGGGCGACGCCGCGCGGATCACCCTCGTGACTCTTCACACCCTGTAACTGCCCCCGCACACGCCGCGGGCCGGACTCCCTCGGGGAGTCCGGCCCGGCGTGTGATGCCCTGGCGGCCTTACGACGTCGTCTTGCGGGCCGTGGCCTTCTTCGCGGTGGTCTTGCGGGCCGTCGACTTCTTGGCCGGGGCCTTCTTGGCGGTGACCTTCTTCGCCGGAGCGCTCTTGGCCGTGGCCTTCTTGGCGGTGGTCTTGGCGGTCCCCGTCGTCTTCTTGGCGGGCGCCTGCTTCGCCGGGGCCTTCTTGGCGGTGGCCGTGGTCTTCTTCGCACCCGTCGTCTTCTTGGCGGCGCCCGTGGTCTTCTTCGCCGCACCCGCGGTCTTCTTGGCGGCGGCCTTCTTGCCGGCGGCCTTGGCGATGGTGGGCGGCGGGCCGGACAGGCTGCCCTTGGGCGCCTTCTTGACGGACACCTCGCCGCCGCGGGGAAGCTTCTTCGAGCCGCTCACCAGGTCCTTGAAGCCCTGACCGGCGCGGAAGCGCGGCACGGAGGTCTTCTTGACCCGAACCCGCTCGCCCGTCTGCGGGTTCCGGGCGTAGCGGGCCGGGCGGTCCACCTTCTCGAAGGAGCCGAAGCCGGTGACCGAGACCCGCTCGCCCGCGACGACCGCGCGGACGATGGCGTCCAGGACATGATCGACGGCGTCGGCGGCCTGCTGTCGGCCGCCCAACTTGTCGGCAATCGCTTCTACGAGCTGCGCCTTGTTCACGTCTTCCCCTTCGGAGACATCGCCAGAACGAAAGTGTTCAAGCTTTTTCGCACGTTAGGCAGATATATACCGCAAATCAAACACGAAACGGGCTTATCACCCTTGTGCCGCAACGGACTCGGCCGTCCCGGACGGTTCAGCGGTCCTCTCCGGGGATCCGACCCGCGTCGAGGTCCGCGGTGAACCGATCGAGCCGCCTTGCCGCGTCGGCGAGATCGTGCTTGGCCGCGGCCGTAATGACCAGCAGCTTCCGGGTCAGCGCCATCCGTACGCCCTCCGGGACTTGCAGTGCGCGCACCTTCGAGTGCGCTTCTTTGAGTTGGTTCGCGACCGCCGCATAGAGCTGGAGTTGGCCGTCGTGTTCCATGCACAGATTGTGCCATCTGGGGCGAGTTGTCGCCTGCGCAGGGGGCAACTGCCGCCTCAAATGGCCTTCCAGGCACTTGCGGAGGGCGCGAACACAGCACTCACCTACCCGAGCAACAGCCGCCGTAACGTGGGAAGTTGGGTGGACCAGGGGGGATGCGCGGGACCGTTCGGGTGCAGACATGGCTGTACCCCCAATCGTGGCGATCGGGGGTACAGGCGGGGTGTTGGGTGGCCGAAACCCGACCCGCTCGGGGGTCCGGGCGGCGCCGGATCAGACCGGGAGCGTCCGCGGCTTGTGGGCGGGCCGCCCGGCCTCGTAGGCGGCGATGTCGGGCTCGTCCCGGAGCGTGATCGAGATGTCGTCCAGGCCGTTCAGCAGCCGCCAGCGGGAGTTCTCGTCCAGCTCGAAGGGGGCGGTGATGCCCGGGGCGCGCACCTCGCGGGCCTCGAGGTCCACCGTGACCTCGACCGTGGGGTCGGCTTCGGTCAGCTCCGACAGCGCGTCCACGGTCTTCTGGTCCAGGACCACCGTGAGCAGGCCGTTCTTCAGCGAGTTGCCCCGGAAGATGTCCGCGAAGCGGGAGGAGATCACGGCCTTGAAGCCGTAGTTCTGGAGCGCCCAGACGGCATGCTCACGGGAGGAGCCGGTGCCGAAGTCCGGGCCGGCGACCAGGACGGTGGCGCCCCGCCGCTCGGGGCGGTTGAGAATGAACTCCGGGTCCTTGCGCCAGGCCTCGAACAGCCCGTCCTCGAAGCCGTCCCGGGTGACCTTCTTGAGCCAGTGGGCGGGGATGATCTGGTCGGTGTCGACGTTGCTGCGGCGCAGCGGCACGGCCCGGCCGGTGTGGGTGGTGAAGGCTTCCATGGTTATCGGACTCCAGCGGGCGTACGGTCGTCGGTCAGGTCGGCCGGGGAGGCCAGGTGGCCCAGGACGGCGGTGGCCGCCGCGACCTGCGGCGACACCAGGTGGGTACGGCCGCCCTTGCCCTGCCGTCCCTCGAAGTTGCGGTTGGAGGTGGAGGCGGAGCGCTCGCCCGGGGCCAGCTGGTCGGGGTTCATGCCGAGGCACATCGAGCAGCCCGCGTGCCGCCACTCGGCGCCGGCCTCCTTGAAGACGACGTCCAGCCCCTCGGAGACGGCCTGGAGACCCACGCGCGCGGAGCCCGGGACGACCAGCATCCGTACGCCGTCGGCGACTTTGCGGTCCCGCAGGATGTCCGCGGCGGCGCGCAGGTCCTCGATGCGGCCGTTGGTGCAGGAGCCTACGAAGACGGTGTCCACCGTGATGGTCCGCAGCGGCTGTCCGGCCGCCAACCCCATGTACTCCAGGGCCTTTTCGGCGGCGACGCGCTCCGAAGCGTCTTCGTACGAAGCCGGGTCGGGGACGTCCGCCGAAAGCGGCGCGCCCTGGCCGGGGTTGGTGCCCCAGGTGACGAACGGCGACAGCTCGTCGGCGCGGATGACCACCTCGGCGTCGAAGACCGCGTCGTCGTCCGTCCGCAGGGTCTTCCAGTAGGCGACGGCCTCGTCCCAGTCGGCGCCCTCGGGGGCGTGCGGGCGGCCCTTGAGGTAGGCGAAGGTCGTCTCGTCGGGGGCGATCATGCCCGCGCGGGCGCCGGCCTCGATCGACATGTTGCAGATGGTCATCCGCGCCTCCATCGAGAGCTTCTCGATGGCGGAGCCGCGGTATTCCAGGATGTAGCCCTGGCCGCCGCCGGTGCCGATGCGCGCGATGATCGCCAGGATCAGGTCCTTGGCGGTGACGCCCTCGGGCAGTTCGCCGTCGACCGTGATGGCCATGGTCTTGGGGCGGGCCAGCGGCAGCGTCTGGGTGGCCAGCACGTGCTCGACCTGGGAGGTGCCGATGCCGAACGCCAGCGCGCCGAAGGCGCCGTGCGTGGAGGTGTGCGAGTCGCCGCAGACCACGGTGGTGCCGGGCTGGGTCAGGCCCAGCTGCGGGCCGACGACGTGGACGACGCCCTGCTCGATGTCGCCCAGCGGGTGCAGGCGCACCCCGAACTCGGCGCAGTTCTTGCGCAGCGTCTCCAGCTGGGCGCGGGACACCGGGTCGGCGATGGGCTTGTCGATGTCGAGGGTCGGGGTGTTGTGGTCCTCGGTGGCGATGGTGAGGTCGAGGCGGCGGACCCGGCGGTCGCTCTTGCGGAGCCCGTCGAAGGCCTGGGGGCTGGTCACCTCGTGCAGCAGGTGCAGATCGATGTAGAGGAGGTCGGGCTCGCCCTCGGCGCGCCGGACGACGTGGTCGTCCCAGACCTTCTCCGCGAGTGTCCTACCCATCGCTTTCCCTCCGGCCGGCAAACGTCCACCGGCCCAACTAGAGATCTTGAGGAGCGGCGACTGCCCTTCTCGGGCCCCTGAAGTCGTGATTCCGGGCGTGCACCGCCGGGCCCGTCGGTGTGCGGGCCGCTGTGTGATTCCAGGGTGGCGCGTTCCACGGAAAATTGAACTTGCGTTTCACAGAGTGAGACGTGAGTATCGTTGCATGGACAACAGTAGCGGCGTCGGCGTTCTGGACAAGGCGGCCCTCGTCCTGAGCGCTCTGGAGTCCGGTCCGGCCACCCTCGCGGGTCTGGTCGGGGCCACCGGACTGGCACGACCCACGGCCCACCGCCTGGCCGTGGCCCTGGAACACCACCGCATGGTGGCACGCGACATGCAGGGCCGGTTCATCCTCGGCCCGCGCCTCGCGGAACTCGCGGCGGCGGCGGGCGAGGACCGCCTGCTGGCGACGGCGGGCCCCGTGCTCACCCACCTCCGTGACGTCACCGGCGAGAGCGCGCAGCTCTACCGCCGCCAGGGTGAGATGCGGATCTGCGTGGCCGCGGCGGAGCGTCTGTCCGGTCTGCGGGACACCGTCCCGGTCGGCTCCACGCTCACGATGAAGGCCGGCTCCTCGGCGCAGATCCTGATGGCCTGGGAGGAGCCCGAGCGCCTGCACCGCGGCCTCCAGGGCGCCCGCTTCACGGCGACGGCCCTGTCGGGCGTACGGCGGCGGGGCTGGGCCCAGTCGATCGGCGAACGGGAGCCGGGCGTCGCGTCCGTCTCCGCGCCGGTGCGCGGGCCGTCGAACCGGGTGGTGGCGGCCGTGTCCGTCTCCGGTCCCATCGAGCGCCTGACGCGCCACCCGGGCCGGATGCACGCCCAGGCGGTCATCGACGCGGCCGGCCGTCTGTCCGAGGCCCTGCGCCGCTCGGGCTGAGAGCGGCCGGTCCGCTCCCGCCGGGAAAGGGCGGCCCCGACGCCGCGGCGGCCCTTCTCCGACGGGAGCGGACGGACCGGTGGTCCTCCCGGTCAGCCGGGCCGGGCGCCCGCCCGCGACAGGGCGGCGTCCAGGGCCTGCCGGACGTCGTCGGGCAGCGGTCCGCCGCTCACCCCGTCGACGACGAGGCCGGCAACCGTACGCAGCTTCCTGTTGGTGTGCTGGGAGGCGTCCCGGAGGACGTCGAAGCCCTGCCGGGGGTGCAGTCCGCCGAGGGCGATGACCACGCCGATCGCCTGGTCGATCAGGGCGCGGGAGGTGAGGGCCTCTCGCAGCTGGAGTCTTTCCCGCTCCAGGTCGGTGATCGTGGCCGCGGGACCGGCGGGCTCCGGCGTCGGCCGGGTCGCGGCCGGGTCAGGTCGGGCGTCGTGCCGGACATCCATCGTGATCACATCCCGGAAGTGCTCCGAGCGCCGGCTCCGCCGTCGTCGGGGTCAAGGGTGACCTTTCCCCTTCTACCCGCGAACACCGGTGATCCGTACCCGCCGTGACCGCCGTTCCGCGTCCCGTGTCCCCGGCGCGGAGTAGCGTGGGGGGTACGCGGAGGTCGGTTCCCGGGAGCCCATCAGCGCGAGGTTCCCCCGGTTCGGCCACGAGCCGGGGGAGCTGATCTCGGGGCACGGGTTCCGGCCGAGCCGGCGGTGGACGCCGTGGGCGGCGGTCAGGACCCGGCGGTCTCGTTCTCGTTCCCGTCGAGGATGACGGCGAGTTCCATGGTGCGGCCGACCAGGGCCTGCGCGGTGTCGGCCAGGCTGACGCCGTGGCCGTCGGCGTAGTCGGCCAGCAGACGTCCCGCCTCGTGCACGGGCAGCCCGTGGTACGCGGCGATCATGCCCTTGGCGGTCTCCAGGGCGGACTTGGCGGCGATGGCGCTCTGCACGCGCGTGACGACGTCGTCGCCGCGCGGTTCGGTGGGCCAGTGCATCAGCGCCAGCGCGGCGGAGTCCGTGAGGGCCTGCGCGAGGTGGAGGTCACCGTCCGGGAGGTGTCCGGTGCGGGCGTTCAGCAGGGTGAGCGCGCCCAGGGAGCGGTCGTGCAGCCGTACCGGCACGGTGTTCAGGGACCGGTATCCGGCGGCGGACATGGCGGGGACCAGTGCGGGCCAGCGCTCGCGTTCGGTGGCGATGTCGGGGACTCTGCGGGCCCTGCCGGTGCGGTAGCAGTCCATGCAGGGGCCGCTCCCGGTCTGCATCTGCATCAGCTCGATGAACGCCGCCTCCTCCTCGGTGGCGGCCATCGTCTTGAGGGTGCCCCGGGCGTCGGCGATCATCACCGCCGCCGCGTCCACGGCCAGCAGTCCCCGGCAGGTGTGCACCAGCCGGTGGAACAGGCGCAGGGGGTCGAAGCCCGGCGCATAGGTGTCCGCCAGGTCGACGAACGCCGTCGCCAGCTCCCGCTCGCGGTTCATGCTCGCCTCCCTGGCACTGTCGTCCCGCATGTTCAGCTCTTCATTCATGGCCCATGTCCATGGTCCCGTCGATGACGGCCCGCGCGGTGTCGAGGGACGTACTGCCCCGGGCGAACGCCCGGGCGCGCAGCCTCAGCAGCGCCTCTTCCGCGCTCACACCCAACCGCACCATGATCATGCCGGTGGCCTGGTGGACCTCCTCGCGTTCCGACTCGGCTCCCTGAAGCCACAGTACGACCCCACCGGACTCGGACGAACCGTGGTCGAGGGTGGTGACGGCCAGGGTGAGGGCGTCGGCGACCAGCAGCGCGGTGCGCACCTCGGCGATGCCGGGCGGTCCCGGGGCCGCCCGGTACAGGTCGAGGGTGCCCAGCGCGCCCGCGACACCCGACAGCGGCACCGAGAACGCGGCCCTGGCGCCCGCCTTGACCGCCTGCGCGCAGAAGAGCGGCCAGCGGCGGGTGTCCGGGGGCAGGGCGAGGTCGGTGGCGAACACCGGGGCCCGCAGCCGGACGGCCTCCGTGCACGGCCCTTCGCCGAGCGTGTACTGGATCTCCGCGAGCTGGGCGGCCACGCCGTCGCTGGCGAACAGGACGACTCCCACCCCCGCGCTCCGTCCCATGACCGACAGCGACAGCCCCGAGACGTCCGGCAGGAAGGTCTCGCAGATCCGGCAGAGGGCGCCGGGCACGGAGGCGGGTGGGACGTCCCGGACCGCGTCGATCAGCTCCCGGGCGATCCGGGCCCGCAGGGCATGCGCGTCCCGCTCCGCGTCTCCGCCGCCCGGTGGCGCACCTGACATCGCCCTCACCTCCCCGCGCGCGCCCAACCCTCGACCGACACGTCCGATCACTGCCGCGTCAGCGGGCCCGGCTCTGCCCGCTCCGGCGCGACCCGTCACGTGCCATTGCGCTCGGAGACCTTCTCCTCGATCGTAGCCCGCCGCGCCGCCGGAGCCCGGGGACCGGCGGCGCGGCGGCGGTCCCCGGGCAGCGGGCGTGCCGGCACCGGCTCACCGGCCGCGTCGGTGGTCCGGCCGCTGCGCCGCCGGGGCGGGTACGACGGGGCGGGTACGACGGGGCGGGTACGACGGGGCGGGTACGACGAGGGCGCGGAACCGCTCATGCGGCGCGTGGAGTTACGGGGGCGGAAACGGCGAAGGCCCCCCACCGAAGTGGAGGGCCTTGCCTGTGTGTACCCCCGACCGGATTCGAACCGGCGCTACCGCCTTGAGAGGGCGGCGTGCTAGGCCGCTACACAACGGGGGCCTGGATCTTACGTTTCCGCAGATCCGAGCTGGTCTACCTGGACTCGAACCAAGACTAACTGAACCAGAATCAGCCGTGCTGCCAATTACACCATAGACCAATGATGGTTTAGACCAGACAGTACCCCCGACCGGATTCGAACCGGCGCTACCGCCTTGAGAGGGCGGCGTGCTAGGCCGCTACACAACGGGGGCCCTAGCGATCCCGACATCGTCGAGATCAGTACCCCCGACCGGATTCGAACCGGCGCTACTGCCTTGAGAGGGCAGCGTGCTAGGCCGCTACACAACGGGGGCTTTGCAGATGAGCTCTGCGAGCTGGCCTACCTGGACTCGAACCAAGACTAACTGAACCAGAATCAGTCGTGCTGCCAATTACACCATAGGCCACTGGAACTCAAGCCCCTGCGGGGATCTCGTTCAAGCGTGCTCCGGGGGTTCCGGCCTTCCGGCCCGCTCCCCTCGGCGCAGGAAGAACATTACCCGAAGGTGGACGGGGCTCCAAAACGGCTATCCGCGTGGAGGAGCGCCGGGAGTTCGGCGGCGGCCGGGACGCGGTGGGCGGCGGCCTCCCGGGCGGGGTGCGCGGCTGGGGCGCGGGACACCCGTACCGACGACGCAGGGGCGGCGCCCGGAACTCCGGGTGCCGCCCCTGCCGTGGTCCGTCCGGTTACGCGAGCTTCGCCAGCGCCGCGTCGATGCGGGCCAGCGTCCGCTCACGGCCCAGGATCTCCAGGGACTCGAAGAGCGGCAGGCCGACGGTGCGGCCGGTGACGGCCACGCGGACCGGGGCCTGGGCCTTGCCGAGCTTGAGGCCGTGCGCCTCACCGGCGGCCAGGACGGCCTCCTTGAGGGACTCCGCGGAGCTCCAGTCGGCCTGCTCCAGCTTCTCGCGGGCCGTACGCAGGAGCGCGTCCGAGCCCTCCTTCATCGCCTTGGCCCACGACGCCTCGTCGTAGACCGGCTCCGGCAGGAAGAGGAAGTCGACGTTGGCGGTGATCTCGGAGAGGACCTTCAGCCGGCTCTGGGCGTGCGGGGCGATCGCCTGCCACTTGGCCTCGTCGAAGTCCTCCGGCGCCCACGGGGCGAACGGCGCCCGCAGCCACGGGCGGCAGCGCTCGGTGAAGTCCTTCACCTCGAGCATGCGGATGTGGTCGGCGTTGATCGCCTCGCACTTCTTCAGGTCGAAGCGCGCCGGGTTGGGGTTCACGTCGGTGATGTCGAAGGCCGCGACCATCTCGTCGATCGTGAAGATGTCCCTGTCCGCGGAGAGCGACCAGCCCAGCAGCGACAGGTAGTTGAGCAGGCCCTCGGGCAGGAAGCCCTGCTCGCGGTAGAGGTTCAGGGACGCCTGCGGGTCGCGCTTGGAGAGCTTCTTGTTGCCCTCGCCCATCACGTACGGCAGGTGGCCGAAGGCGGGGGTCCCCTTGGCGATGCCCAGCTCGGTCAGCGCCCGGTACAGGGCGACCTGGCGCGGGGTGGAGGAGAGCAGGTCCTCGCCGCGCAGGACGTGGGTGATCTCCATCAGGGCGTCGTCGACCGGGTTGACCAGCGTGTACAGCGGGGCGCCGTTCGCGCGGACGATGCCGTAGTCCGGCACGTTCTCCGGGGTGAAGGTCAGCTCGCCGCGGACCAGGTCGGTGAAGGTGATCGTCTCGTCGGGCATCCGGAAGCGGACGATCGGGGTGCGGCCCTGGGCCTCGTACTCCTCGACCTGCTCGGCGCTCAGGTCGCGGCAGTGGCCGTCGTAGCCGGAGGGCCGGCCGGCGGCGCGGGCGGCCTCGCGGCGGGTGTCCAGCTCCTCCTGGGAGCAGTAGCAGTGGTAGGCGTGGCCGGCGTCCAGCAGCTTGCGGGCGACGTCCCGGTAGATGTCCATGCGCTGCGACTGGCGGTACGGCGCGTGGGGGCCGCCGACCTCGGGGCCCTCGTCCCAGTCGAAGCCGAGCCAGCGCATCGCGTCGAGCAGCTGCTGGTACGACTCCTCCGAGTCGCGGGCCGCGTCGGTGTCCTCGATGCGGAAGACCAGGGTGCCCTGGTGGTGCCGCGCGAACGCCCAGTTGAACAGGGCCGTACGGATCAGGCCCACGTGGGGGTTACCGGTGGGCGAGGGACAGAAACGGACGCGTACGGGGGAGCCGGGTGCGCTAGCCACGCTTGACAACCTTGTTGGTGAGAGTGCCGATGCCTTCGATGGTGACGGCGACCTCGTCGCCGACGTGCAGGGGGCCGACCCCCGCCGGGGTGCCGGTGAGGATGACGTCACCGGGGAGCAGCGTCATCGCCTCGGAGATGTTGACGACCAGGTCCTCGATGGAGTGGAGCATCTCACTCGTGCGGCCCAGCTGGCGTTGTTCGCCGCCGACCGTGAGCTGGATCGTCAGGTCGTTCGCGCGCTCCAGGTCGAGGTCCGTCTCGACCCACGGGCCGAGCGGGCAGGAGGTGTCGAACCCCTTGGCGCGGGCCCACTGCTTCTCGCGGCGCTGGACGTCGCGGGCGGTGACGTCGTTGGCGCAGGTGTAGCCGAAGATCACGTCCTTGACGCGCTCGCGCGGCACCTCGCGGCACATGCGGCCGATGACGACGGCCAGCTCGGCCTCGTGGTGGAGTTCCTCGGTGAACGACGGGTACTGGATGTCGTCGCCGGAGCCGATCACCGAGGTGGAGGGCTTGAAGAAGGCGAACGGCGCCTCGAGCACCTCGTTGCCCAGTTCGCGCGCGTGGTCGGCGTAGTTGCGGCCGAACGCCACGACCTTGTTGGGCAGGACCGGCGGGAGCAGTCTGACCTTGGCGAGCGGCACCTTCGTCCCGGACAGCTCGTAGTCCGCGAACGGGATGCCCTTGATGATGTCGAGGACGAGTTCGTCCTGCTTGTCGCCCTCGACCGCGCCGAAGGCGACGTTCCCGTCGATGGAGAACCTGGCGATGCGCACGGGATCCTTGCGCCCCTCACTGAGAACCGGCGTACTGACGCCCCAGGTTAACCGGTCGGACTGCCGCGCGTTCGGCTGGTACGACGGCCGGCCGGGCGTTTCCCGGCCGCGGGAACCGGCGCGGAGGAGTGCCATTCCGGGGGCTTCGCCGCAGGTCAGGCGCGGTTGACGGGGTCGGCGGGCGGGAAAGGCCTGTTGTTCGCGGGAGCGGCCGGAGAGGCTCGGGGGGACACGCGCGCGCGTGAATCGCGCCTGGGGTTCGCCGGAAAAAGCCGGGCGCGGCCGGAGGGATCGTCGTGCGATCCGTCCGGCCGCGCCCGGCGGTGCTGTCCGCGCTACACGCCGGCCGGGGCTCCGGCGCCGGCCGGGACCTCCATGAGGACCGTGCGCCGGGGGTTGGCCGTCTGGGCGGGGAGGTCGATCGTGTGCTCCGGCAGCTCGGGCGTGGCCAGGTCGCCGGCGTCCTCGAGGTGCGCCAGGGTCGTGCGCCGCGGGTTGGCAATCGGGCGGAACATCATCGTCGTCTTCACCGTTGTCGTCCTGTGCCTCTGGTCGGAGTGGCCGCTCTTGTAAAGCGTCAGGCTAAACATCCGATTCCCCGCCGAAGGCGCCGACCGCGCACGACATGCCTGTGAGTTTGCTCACGAACTCACGGGCAAATCGGTCAATTCCGGCCGCCAACCCGGTTCAGCGAAACGGACATTGACCCCCTGAACCGATCATTCCGCTCCTGATCATGGCGACTGGGACACCTCGTACCCAGCGGCGACACACAGCGGTACGCCCGGTTTGCACCGAGATCGACCCCACGGCTGGTAACCCACCCCTCACACCCCGTCACGTAGGTCACAGCTCGGCTCACTGCCCTTGTTGGAGATCCTGCACTGTGCTGGAATTCCACGGACCGCCGCGGGATCGAGCCGGTGCAGGGGGCGCTACGCAGCGCCGAGCGGCGGCGGGACAGGGGGGAACCAGCGCCGGTCACTCAAGACCACCCGGGGGGCGTATTCAGGGCGCTCTCCACGACGCCGACACCGTGTCCCTCCGTTCACGCGGAGGGGCGCCTGGTCCAGAGGTTGCGACGCTAGTGCAGGGACGTTTCAAGAGGGATGGCAGCGCTTCGGCGGAGCCGGAGTCGCACGACGGGACTGGCCCCATGAAGGGCAGCTCCTCGCCCCAGCACGCCCACAGCCAGGGTCCGGGCCCGTCCGGAGACGGCGGTGAGCGTGGCGGGCGCCACGGTGCGCCGGCCTCGTCGGGCGCCACGACGGCGGCGTCCGCGGGCAGCCCCGCGCCGGCGGCGAATTCCCCGCAGGTCCCGACCGCCGGTTCACGCCTGATGCTGCGCAACTGGCGTATCTCCACGCGCCTGGTGTCGCTGCTCGCGCTGCCCGTGGTCGCGGCGACCTCGCTCGGCGCGCTGCGCATCGACCAGAACATGAACGACATCCAGCAGCTCGACAACATGAAGCTGCTGACGGACATGACCAAGCAGGCGACCGAGCTGGCCGCCGCGCTCCAGGACGAGCGCGACCAGTCCGCCGGTCCCCTGTCGCACGGCGGCCTGAAGGCGAACGACTACCAGGTCAAGGCCTACCAGCAGAAGACCAACCGGGCCCGCGACAACTTCCTTGACGCCTCCGAGCAGATCGACGCGGCCAGCAAGGACGGCAACCTCCAGGGCGTGCGTGACGCGCTCGTCGGTCTCGCCAACCAGCTGGACGACCTGGCCAAGATCCGCGACAAGGCGTACGTGTCCAAGGACAACGCGACCCAGACGGTCGAGTCCTACCACCGGCTCATCACCCAGCTGATCGGCCTCTCCCAGGACATGGCCGAGGCGTCCAGCAACCCGGAGATGATCTCGCGCACCCGCGCCCTGGCGGCCTTCTCCACCGCCAAGGAGTACGCGTCCGTGCAGCGCGCCATGATCGCCGCCGCGCTGCCCGCGACCAACGCCACCAAGGGTGACCTCTCCGAGAACGACCGCCTCTACGGCCAGTCGGCCTACGAGAGCGAGGGCTCCGAGCTGGCGATCTTCCGGAAGATCTACGCCAACCAGGACGCCGAGCTGCTCCTCCAGCCGATCGACGACGGCAACGCGACGATCAAGACGGCCGACACGTACGCCAAGCGCTCCTTCGAGTCCCCGGACGGCCTCCAGCAGCTGCCGGCGCGTTCGTACCGCGACTGGGTGGACGCCAGCTCGACCAAGCTCGAGCAGATGAAGAAGATCGAGCACACGCTGCTCGAGGAGATGGAGCAGAAGGCCCGCGAGCTGAAGAGCGCCACCCAGCGTGACGCCATCATCTCCGGTGCGCTGATCCTGCTCGTGCTCGGTGTGTCGCTGGTCGGCGCGTTCGTCGTGGCCCGGTCCATGATCCGGTCGCTGCGCCGGCTCCAGGAGACCGCGACGAGGGTCGCCCAGGACCGGCTGCCCGAGCTGGTCAAGCAGCTGTCGGAGACGGACCCGCAGGACGTCGACACCTCCGTGGAGTCGGTCGGTGTGCACTCGCGGGACGAGATCGGCCAGGTGGCCGCGGCCTTCGACGACGTGCACCGCGAGGCGGTCCGCCTCGCCGCCGAGCAGGCCCTGCTGCGGGGCAACGTCAACGCGATGTTCACCAACCTCTCGCGCCGCTCCCAGGGCCTGATCCAGCGTCAGCTGTCGCTCATCTCCGAGCTGGAGTCCCGCGAGGCCGACCCGGACCAGCTGTCCTCGCTGTTCAAGCTGGACCACCTCGCCACCCGTATGCGCCGTAACGGTGAGAACCTCCTCGTCCTCGCGGGTGAGGAGCCCGGCCGCCGCTGGACGCGTCCGGTGCCGCTGGTCGACGTGCTGCGTGCCGCCGCGTCCGAGGTGGAGCAGTACGAGCGCATCGAGCTGGCCTCCGTGCCGACCACCGAAGTGGCCGGCCGCGTGGTCAACGACCTCGTGCACCTGCTCGCCGAGCTGCTGGAGAACGCGACGTCGTTCTCCTCGCCGCAGACCAAGGTCAAGGTCACCGGTCACGCCCTGCCCGACGGGCGCGTGCTGATCGAGATCCACGACACCGGTATCGGCCTCTCCCCCGAGGACCTCGCCGCGATCAACGAGCGGCTCGCCGCGCCGCCCACCGTGGACGTCTCGGTCTCCCGCCGCATGGGTCTGTTCGTGGTCGGCCGCCTGTCGCAGCGCCACGGCATCCGCATCCAGCTGCGCCCCTCCGACTCCGGTGGTACGACCGCGCTGGTCATGCTGCCCGTGGACGTCGCCCAGGGTGGCAAGAAGCCCGCCCCGGGCAAGTCCGGCGCGCCCGTGTCGACCGGTGGTCCGGCCGCCGCGCAGGCAGCCGCCGGCGCGGCCGCGGCCCGGCGGGCGAACGGCAACACCGGCGGTGCCCTCGGTGGCGCCCCCGGCGGTGGCGGTCTGCTCGGTGCCGGGCCCGGCCCGCGCGGCCAGGTCGGTTCCGGCCAGGGTCCCCGGGCCGCGCTGCCCGGCGCGGGCCAGGGCGGCCGACCCGGCGCGCCGGGCGGAGCGCGTGGCCCGCAGGGCGGCGCCGGTGGTCCGCAGCACGGCCGGCAGGGCCCCAGGCCCACGTCGGCGTTCGAGCAGGGCACGCCCCCCGCCGCCGGTGCCGGTGCGGGTGCCTTCGGCGGTCAGATGCCGGGTGGCCCGCAGGGCCTCCAGGCGGCGAACCCGGGCGGACCGCAGCAGGACGCCTTCGGCGGCCGTAACGCGCAGCGGCCCGCCGGCTCCGACCAGGGCCGCCAGCCCCAGCTGCCGCCGCGCGGCGGTCCGCGGGCCGAGCTGCCCGGCGGCGGACCGCAGCAGGGCCGTACGCCCGACTGGGGCACCTCCCAGGCCCCGCTGTCGCGTGCCTCGCTGGACACCCCGCGCGGCCACGACGAGCAGGACCCGGCGCAGACCGCGCCCATGCCGCGCGTGGACGACCGGCAGGGCCCGGGTCCGTCCGGCACGGGCGAGTACCCGCGCCCGGAGCTGTCCGACGGCCCCGGATCCGCCGCGCACCCCGGCCGGATGGGCCGCCCGGACACCGCGCAGCAGCCGGGCCGGTACGCGCGTCCCGACGCCGGCGGCCGGCAGGATTCCGATCCGTTCGTCCGCTCCGACGTGTTCGGCACGTCGGCGCCGCCCGCGCGGCAGGACGAAGGTGACCGGCACACGGGCCGGTTCCCGGCCCCGCAGGCACCGCAGACCCCCCAGACCCCCCAGGCTCCGCAGGGCTTCAACGGCGGCTACGACAGTGGCTCCACCGGTCAGCACGCCCTGCCGGGCCGCCAGAACCCCGCGCAGACCGGGCAGTTCGAGCGCCAGCAGCCGGCCGGCCGGGACGAGTTCGGCGCCCCGCGCCCGCCGGCCCCGCAGCAGCGTCCGGTCCGCCAGGAGCCGCAGCAGCGTCCGGTCCGCCAGGAGCCGGAGGCGCTGCCGCCGGCGAGTGGACCGGGTGACGGCCGTACCCCGCTGTACGACACGCTGGAGACCAACTGGTTCCACGGCACCCAGCAGCAGGAGAACGCGCCCGCGCCGCAGCAGCCGCAGGCACCCGCCCCGGCTCCCCAGCGGTCCGCCTCGAACACCGGTTCCTGGCGCACCTCGCCGAACGACGAACTCGTCCGGCAGGCCGAGCGCGTACGGCAGCCCGCCGCGGGCGGGATCACCACCTCCGGCCTGCCGCGCCGCGTGCCCCGGGCGAACCTCGTCCCGGGGACCGCTCAGCAGCAGCAGCACCAAGCCGGTCCGCAGGTCTCGCGTGCGCCTGACGACGTACGCGGACGGCTGACCAATCTTCGTCGGGGCATCGCTCAGGGCCGTCAGGCCGGCAGCGGCCAGACCGGCAGCTTCCCGAGCCCCACTCACCAGCAGGAGCGTTAGTTGAGTCCGATGAGCCAGGCGGCACAGAACCTGAACTGGTTGATCACCAACTTCGTGGACAACACCCCTGGGGTGTCCCACACAGTGGTGGTCTCCGCCGACGGCCTTCTGCTGGCGATGTCCGAAGGCTTCCCCCGTGACCGCGCCGACCAGCTCGCTGCCGTCGCGTCCGGGCTGACCTCGTTGACGGCCGGGGCATCCCGGATCTTCGAGGGCGGCACGGTGGCGCAGACGGTCGTCGAGATGGAACGCGGGTTCCTCTTCCTGATGTCCGTCTCGGACGGGTCGTCCCTCGCGGTTCTGGCCCATCCCGAGTGCGACATCGGCCTCGTCGGCTACGAGATGGCACTGCTCGTCGACCGCGCGGGTGCGGTACTCACCCCGGACCTGCGCGCCGAACTCCAGGGCAGTCTGCTTCACTGACCGCCCCCGGCACCACCCACCTCACAAAAACACCGTCCGGCCGCCACAATCCCCCCACCGGCCCCGTCAGACGGCTTGACTGACCGACTTGCTGTCCCGCCCGGAGGATTCATGACCCCGCCCACCGCCTCTCATGATCCGTACGCGGAGCCGTACGGGGACGAGGGCGACCAGCCGCTCGTACGGCCGTACGCGATGACCGGCGGCCGGACCCGGCCGCGGTATCAGCTGGCCATCGAGGCGCTGATCAGCACCACGGCCGATCCGGCAGCGCTCATGGGACTGCTCCCTGAGCACCAGCGCATCTGCCACCTGTGCCGCGAGGTCAAGTCGGTCGCGGAGGTCTCCGCGCTGCTGGCCATGCCGCTCGGAGTGGCCCGGATCCTGGTCGCCGACCTCGCCGAGGCCGGCCTGGTCGCCATCCATCAGCCGGGTGGCGACGAGAACAACGGCGGCGCTCCTGACGTGACGCTGCTCGAAAGGGTGCTCAGTGGACTTCGCAAGCTCTGACGCGGGTCGGGCCACCACCTCCGCGAAGATCGTGGTGGCGGGCGGCTTCGGCGTGGGCAAGACCACGTTCGTCGGCGCCGTCTCGGAGATCAACCCGCTGCGCACAGAGGCCGTCATGACGTCCGCCTCCGCGGGCATCGACGACCTGACCCACACCGGGGACAAGACCACCACCACGGTGGCCATGGACTTCGGCCGTATCACCCTGGACCAGGACCTGAT